>NZ_CP139247.1:8010000-8320843 GCF_034087045.1 Chitinophaga sancti
CCCGTATACAGGTGGTGAACCTTTTACCGAAAATGATCCTCCTATCGACGATTACCTGAGTACTACCTGCGTAGCCTGGGAAAATGCCGTACTGAAAATGCAGTCCCTGCAAAAGAAAGTACTCATCTTCCGCACGGGTATCGCACTCAGCCCAGAAGGCGGCGCACTCAAGGAATTCTATAAACCACTCAAAGCAGGTTTTGCCACCATTCTCGGCAATGGAGAACAAATGGTACCCTGGATCCACATCCATGACCTGGTCAGGTTATACCTGAGCGGCATTGTAAACCCCGATCTGCAAGGTATCTACAACGCTGTGGCACCAAACCCTGTGAGACACAAAGACCTCGTAATGACGCTGGCACAGGTGTCCAGAGGCAAAAGCTTTATCCCTATATACGTACCTGCATTCGCCCTGAAACTGGCTTTAGGTGAAATGAGTGTGGAAGTATTGAAAAGTGTGAGCGTATCGGCAGCAAAGATCATGAGTACAGGGTTCGTCTTCTCTTATCCTGATATCAGGAGTGCACTGGAAAATTTCTTTAAGCGGTAATAATCTTTTTCATGGCAGCAGCTTTGAGCAGGCATTCTTCCCATTCCTGTTCTGCACTGGCATAATAAGTAATAGCAGATCCTGTCTGAAAGGACAGGTACCTGTTCCCTGCATTGTACAGGATACTCCTGATCACTACATTGAAATCAAAATCCCCATCAGGGGTAATATATCCCACTGCACCGGAGTACAATCCTCTCTTTGATTGTTCATATTCCTCAATCAGTTCCAGTACACGTTTTTTAGGTGCTCCAGTCATAGAGCCCATGGGGAAAGCCTGTCTGATGGGTTCCGTGAGTGGCAGTTTCGGGTCAGGCATAGCCGTAACCGTAGATATCATGTGGTGTACCTGCGCAAATGAGTAAATACCAAATAGTTCTGCTACCTGTACTGTGCCTTGCAGCGCAGTATGCGAGAGGTCATTCCGCACCAGGTCTACCACCATTACATTTTCTGCCCGTTCTTTGCTGTTGTGCAGTAATTCCAGCCTGCGCTCTTTATCTTTTAGCACATCGCCATCCCTTTTAATGGTGCCTTTGATAGGCTGAGAGATGAGTAATGGGCCTTTTTTCTGGAGAAAACGCTCCGGACTTGAACAAACCAGGTATTGATCTTCAAAGTGATAATAAGCAGAAAATGGGGCAGGAGAAAGCTGGTTCAGTCGTCTGAATAGTTCAATGGGGGCAGCATCTGTATCGCGGATAAAATTCTCTCTGCAAAAATTCACTTCATAACAATCTCCTCTATGGATATGTTCCTGCAGGGCACGTACTGAATTTATATACTGTGCACGATCCATGTGTGCTGTAATCTCAGTATTAGACACAGCCCTGGTTACAGTGTGCACCTCAGTGTGCTGCACGGCGTCAAGTATCGTTGCTGCTACCTTCTGATCCATGTTCCATCCTCCAATACTGACTTCTTTTCCTTTCAGCAATAAGACAGTTTCCGGCCTGAAAAAGAACAGGTCGGGCAATTGTAAGCCGTCGGCATTTCCGGAAGTCATTCCATGAAATACTTCGTTCTTGAGGTCATATCCCAGGTGGCCAAAGAGCCAGTCGGAATGCGTGTCGTAAAATTGCTGCAGTTGTGCAAAGGCAGTGCCGGCAGTGCAGGTGAGAGTAGAGATAGCGCCAGCAGCCAATATAGCTTCGTACCGGTTGTAAGCAGAAGAATAATGATTGTTGTCTAAAAAACAACAGATGTTGCACTGGTTACCCCAATTCAACATCTGTTGTTTAAATAACGTTTGATCATTAACCGGGAAATGGTGAAATATCCTGATAATGCTGATTTTTAGTGCTTAAAAATCGTCGTCGTCATCGTCAAAGCCACCTCTGTCGTTAAACAGACCCAAGTCTTTGAATTCATCGTCGATGCCGAGATCGTCATCGTCATCTACACTTTTCTTTCCAGGACGGCCACGTTTGCTTTTAGCTTTAGGCATGTCAAACTCTTCGAAGTCAGGATCGTAATCCTCATCTTCGGATTTTCCCCAATTATCATCATCATCGTCGTCGCCCAAATCATCATCATCCTCTTCCAGGTCATCATCATCGTCATCGTCAGATTTACGTTTTGATTTTGAGGCCGGCTTATCTGATTTTTTAGAAGCAGCAGACTTACGGGGAGTTTCCTCCTCATCCTCATCATCTTCGTCCTCCTCTTCCTTCTTGGGCTTACTAGCAGCTTTAGGCGTTGCTTTAGTAGTCTTTGGAGAACTCGTCTTTTTGGTCTCTTTTTCGTTATCAGATTTTGATTTCATAATAGGTTCACTTAAGTCTTTAGCGTATTACTTTAGCGTAAAGTTTTAACAGTTTTTTTGATTAGCCAAATTTTTTTTGCCGTTTTTTTTTTGTAATTTATTGGTATTTTACTGTGGCAGTATTTGGTCTCTTCCAGGCCCGTTGGACACATATTTCACAGGAACACCCAGGTAAGTTTCAACAGCTTTTACAAAGGTTTTCATCTCGCCTGGTAATTCACTGAAGGTATTGCTTTTCGCGGCAGTCTCATCGCTCCAACCTTTATATTTTTCCCAGATTGGCGTTACATCCAGATCATTGATCTGGAAAGGCATCGCTTTCGTCTGCTTTCCATCTATTTCATATGCGGTACAAGCGTACACTTCTTCAAATACATCGAGTACGTCACTCTTGGTCATTACCAGTTGGGTTACGCCACTCAGCATGCAGGTATAGTTCAGTGCCACCAGGTCAATCCAGCCACAACGACGTGGACGGCCGGTAGTTGCGCCAAATTCATTACCTTCTTTACGCAGTTTTTCGCCAACGGCATCGTGCAGTTCTGTTGGGAATGGACCACTACCTACACGGGTACAATATGCTTTTGTTACACCGATCACTTCTTTCACCCATGACGGTGCGATACCTAAACCGCTACATACACCGGCGCTGATTGTGTTTGATGAAGTTACGAAAGGATACGTTCCAAAATCCACATCCAGCATACTTCCTTGTGCACCTTCTGCCAATACTTTTTTACCAGCTTTCAGGTAGTCATTCAGGAAATACTCACCATTTACTATGTTCATTCCTCTCAGGAATTCAACAGCCTGGAAGAATTCAGCTTCCCACTCTGCAATATCGTTTGCAATTTCGGCCTTTACTTCAGCAGCGAAATCATACCCTGCCAGCAGGTGTTCATGCTTTGCCTTCAGTTTCGCATAGCGCTCCTGGAAGTCAGCACGCATTACATCGCCCACTCTCAAACCGTTACGGCCCGTTTTATCCATATAGGCAGGACCGATTCCTTTCAGGGTAGAACCGATTTTATCCGCACCTTTCGATATTTCTGATGCCTTATCCAGTGCTCTGTGAGTAGGCACAATCACGTGCGTTCTCTCAGCTATAAACAGGTTTGCCTTCAGATCTACGCCCAGTGCAGTGATCTTATCACATTCCTTCTTGAAAGTGACAGGGTCTAATACGACCCCGTTTCCAATCAGGTTGATGATGTTTTTGTGAAACACGCCGGAGGGGATCGTGTGCAATACTACTTTCTGACCGTCGATATATAAGGTATGACCAGCGTTTGGACCACCCTGAAAGCGGGCAATGATATCATAATTGCCTGCGAAATAATCCACAATCTTTCCCTTGCCTTCGTCGCCCCACTGCAGGCCCAGCAAAACATCTACCATAAGAATTGATATTGATTTTAAAAAGAAGTGGCAAAATTACGGGGAAAAAGGAATAATTACAATTATACCTCGTTGTCAATTGACAAAAAAAAGGGCTGCCTGGCGGCAACCCTATCATTAGTTTACTCGTCTTCCAGCCGGTTTACGGACTGAATACCATCCAGCTTACCCAAACGCAGGAACAACTCATCCAGCTCCTCCTTGTCGTGCACAAACACCTTTATCAACCCTTCAAACAGGCCTTCCTTGGACTCGATCGTTAACCCGGCTATATTTATTTTTAATTCACCGGAAATAATATTAGTAATCTTGTGAATCACCCCTACATCATCCATACCTACCAGGCGCAGACCGGTCAGGAAGGAGATCTCCCTGTTCTTCACCCACTTGGTTTTCACGACCCTGTGACCGTAATTAGCCAGTAACTGGGCGGCATTCGGACAGTTTGTACGGTGTATTTTCAATCCTTCACTAGCTGTAATGAACCCAAATACATCGTCTCCCGGAATCGGACGACAACAATTGGCCAGTTTGTAGGCAATCTTGTCAGAACTTTCACCAAAGATAATCAGCTCCGCATCCTTCTTGGAAGGTAACTGGTGCTTGATGTGGTCTTCGGCTATGTGCTCCGGTGACTTAACCGGTACCGGCTTAGGTGCATCCAGCTTATCGCCCAATATATTGAACTGTTTCAATTCTTTCAGGTCAATATTCTTCACAGCAATCTGGTAATACAGATCTAATGGAGAAGGTTGCTTATAGAATTGTACCAGTTCATTAATATTATGTTGACTGGCAGATACTTTCAGGTGATCCAGTTTCCGCTCCAGCACATCCTTACCATCCATGGCTATCTTACGCTTCTCTTCCTTCAGGGCGTCCTTGATCTTGGACTTAGCCTTGGCGGTCAGTACGTAGTTCAGCCAGTCTTCAGAAGGCTTTTGCTTATTGGAAGTAATGATTTCCACCTGGTCCCCGCTGCGCAGTTTATGGCTGAGTGGTACCAGTTTGTAATTCACCTTGGCGCCTATACATTTATTACCTACCGCACTGTGAATAGCGTAGGCAAAGTCAAGCGCTGTGGAGTTGACCGGCATGATCTTGAGATCCCCTTTAGGAGTATATACATAGATCTCTTCTGTGAACAGGTTGCTCTTGAAGTCAGCCAGAAAATCCAGGGTATTGGAATCAGGGTTGTTCAGGATCTCACGGATCTGGTTGAACCACTGATCGAATTTGTTTTCGGTATCCTGCTTCTGGTTACTACCTTCTTTGTAGCGCCAGTGGGCAGCCAGACCTTTTTCGGCGTAGTCGTTCATACGCTTGGTCCTGATCTGGACTTCCACCCATTTACCGGCTGGGCCCATTACAGTCACGTGCAGGGCTTCGTATCCATTGGATTTAGGATTACTCAGCCAGTCGCGGGTACGCTCAGGGCTGGGGTGATAAAAGTCGGTGATGATGGAATACACTTTCCAGCAATCTGACTTTTCCTTATCCACAGGGGAGTCCATGATAATACGGATCGCGAAGAGGTCGTACACTTCCTCGAAAGTGATGCCTTTCTTCTTGATCTTATTCCATATAGAGTGAATGGATTTAGGTCTTCCGAATATTTCGAAAGTTAATCCCTCTTCCTGGAGTACTTCTTTGATTGGTTTGATGAACTCGTTGATATAACGGGTACGCTCACGCTTGGTCTCCTTCAGTTTACGGGCTATTTCACGATAGGTCTGCTGTTCCGTATACTTCATGGACAGGTCTTCCATCTCGGACTTGATATCGTACATACCGAGACGGTGAGCCAGCGGAGAGTAAATAAAGACTGTTTCAGATGCGATTTTCAGCTGTTTTTCACGACTCATGCTATCCAGGGTACGCATGTTGTGAAGGCGGTCTGCCAGCTTGATCAGAATAACACGGGGGTCATCTGCCAGGGTGAGCAGGATCTTCTTAAAGTTTTCCGCCTGTGCGGTACTGGTACTGGAATCGACTACGATCGATATTTTGGTAAGACCGTCTACGATGTGAGCGATCTCCGGACCAAAAGCCCGTTCTATATCTTCCAGTGTCACTTCTGTATCTTCTACAGTGTCGTGCAGGAGCGCACAGATAGCAGAGCGAACACCTAATCCTATTTCATCCACACAGATCTGTGCTACAGCCAGGGGATGGAATATATAGGGCTCACCTGATTTACGTCGCATTTCCTTGTGAGCATCTGCTGCCATTTCGAAGGCAGTACGCACCAGCTCGCGATCACCTTTCTTAAGGCGCGGTTTTAAGGCGCGTAATAAAGCACGGTAATGACGAACAATTTCTTTTTTTTCCTGTTCCTCGTCGAGGTTATATGTTTTGACTGCCACTGTATCCATCTGGACTAAAGTTACAATTTTCTTGCATAAGAACCATAGTCCCAAATCCCACGGTAGTGCTATCTTTTATAATGAGTTACAGTGTCTGCCCCCCTACCTGAAAGGGTCATTTGGTTGATTTTTATTTAAAAAGAAATTATTCTCCCCCCAATTTACATTTGTGCAATACTTCCCAGGAAGTGCCGGTATGTCTCAAAAGATACAGGTTATTGACCCTGAAGGAGGCATGGAATTCTTTTTCCTCGTATTCCAGCCGTGCCATTTCGAAAGCCCCTTCCGCTATATCATTCAGTGCCAATGAGATGTGTGGATTAAAACCATATTTAGCCAACATATTACTGAACCCAAAGTCTTTTCTCAGCAGCAAAATTAATTGCTTATGCAGGTGCATAATAGGGGCATTCTTGACTACATTGATAAAGATGAGTCTTCTGTTCTCAAGAGCAACAGCCCCAAACCCATCCAACTGGATGTCGAAAGGGGTCATGGCCGATGCAAAATCCGTCAATCCCTCGCAAAAGTCCTTTTCCAGCACTGGATCGGCTGTGAACGGTACTTGTATGGTAATGTAAGGTAATACCTTCAATGCTTTGCGGGCATCATAGAAGTCTGCAAATTCCTGCTTCATTCTGATAATTTCCTTGCCCACTGCGGCATTAGGTAATAAAGCAATAAAATAGATCTTACTTTCCTTCTTTGGCTTTTTAGGGCGTGGTGGTTTGCGGGGATTAACCTGCTTTCCCTGTGAGTTGCCGTTCCGGCGGCGATCATTGTTCTGTTGCTCATATCGTGGTTGTCCATGCCCGGACTTACCGCCGTTTACCAGCCCGGGCCCTTTTCTTTCATAGTGCATTGTGTACAGTTAGTGGATGGTGATGGGGTTCTATTGCCTGAATCCTTGCTTTGTAATATGATTGTGCTCTCTTTTTTCTAAAATTTATTCGCCCGGATATTATTTTCCTGCCTGATTCTGACAGACGTACTCCCTTGATATTGTGATCAGTCTTTTGGTATGTTTAGCCGGATGCCCACATTGTGCAACGTCTCTAAATCGATGCCCGGTTCCATCTTAAAATGCTTGCGTAGTCGGGTGATGAATACATCCATACTTCGACTGGAGAAGAAACTACTGTTGCCCCAAACTTTCAATAATATTTCATCGCGCTTGACCAGCTTATTGCTATTTTCCACCAGGTACTTCAACACTTTCGCCTCTTTTTTGGTCAGTGCTGCGATGGTTTCTCCATCTTCTTTGGTGAGTTCTTTTTCGTCGTAATTAAAACGCACATGCCCAATGCGGTAAATGCCATCCCCCGGAATGTCCTTGGGCAATGTCCTGCGCAAAAATACCCGGATGCGCATCACCAGTTCCCGCATGCTAAACGGCTTTACGATATAATCGTCTCCCCCGATCCGGAAACCGTGCAATCGATCTTCGTCCAGTGAACGCGAAGAAATAAATATAATAGGAATCATCCCATTCCGCTTACGAATGTCCTGCGCGAGCGAAAAACCATCCCTCTTAGGCATGAGGACATCTAATATGACCAGATCAAAATCATCTCTCTGAAATTTTTTCCAGGCGACCTCCCCATCAAAGCAATGCACCACATGATAACCTGCCTGTTCCAGATGTTTTTTAACTACGTTTCCGTAGTGATAATCGTCTTCTGCAAGAAGGATCGATACATTACTCTCCATACGTAAAAGTTTTCCCCGTTACAATTTAGGTCGTTAACAAAACTGCTTGTACCCTTTTTCTACTTCCAAATTTTTACAATATTGCTGAATTAACTTTTGAATTTAGTTAATAAGAAGTTATTGATCAGAAATACTCGTTCAAGACAATAGATGTAACGGTTTTGAATTAGGGTTACTCAAAATGGTATTTTAATTATCGAATTTATTATATGTTATTACTCATATTAACAAAAAAAATGGCTGCCAGTTCACCGGCAGCCATTTTTTTAATGTATTTTTTATCCAGCTCAGGATGCAACTGCAGAAATTCTGATCGCTACAGCATGCTGAAAACCTTTTTTCTGTAAAGCAGCCGGGATCTTGATAGTGGTAATATCACCAGTTGCTTTCCAGCTCAGTTTTTCTTTCGCACCCAGCATTTCCAGCTTAGCACCTTTAGCAGGTGTCAACCCCCTGAATGCAATGGTAGCAGGCAATTCCTCATCTTTATCCAGCATATATATCGCATATACACTGCCGTCTTTCTTCCGTGTAAAACATACTTTTCCATCTTTATACGGAGCAACAGATTTTGTGGCATAGATCGCATCCCCATTTACATGCATCCATGCCCCAATAGCCGTCATGGTCGTATACGCCTCGTCGTGCAACTGACCATCAGGACCCGGACCTACGTTCAGCAGGTAGTTCCCCCCTTTTGCCACAATGTCGATCAGGTGATGGATCAGTTCATTCACAGATTTGTAATGATCGTTCGGTACATAAGACCAGCTATTCGCCATCGTCATACAGGTTTCCCATGGGTAATCCAGTGGTTTATCAGGAATCTGCTGCTCTGGTGTACGATAGTTTTCGTTCGGACCATGTACCTCGCGGTCTACCACGATCAGACCTGGCTGGTGAGTACGCGCCATTGCCGCAATACCATCCATGTCAATATCTTCATCCTGCTTGATCACTTTTTCACCGGTTTCTGCGGCGGTAATGTCTGCAGCAGATTTTTTATCCTGTTTACGAGGACGTACCCAACCACCATCTAACCACAGGATGTCAATTTTGCCATACCCTGTCATCAGTTCTTCGATCTGGTTGTAGGTATATTGACGGAAAGCTTTCCAGCGATCAGGATATTTGCTTACATCATAGTTTACATGCCTGTCTTTCGGCGGGAAGTAAGACCACCAATAGTCCTGGCTATGCCAGTCAGGTTTGGAGAAGTAAGCACCTGCGTGCAAACCTTCTTTGCGGAAAGCTTCAAATACTTCTTTGGCAATGTTTGAACGGGGATCTTTTCCGAATGCAAAGTTTGGATTGGATACTTTGTAATCGGTTTGTTTGGTATCAAACATACAGTACCCGTCGTGGTGCTTGGTAGTGAATACTACGTATTTCATACCCGCATCCTTTGCTGCTTTAGCCCATTTGGAAGGGTCAAACTTTGTTGGATTGAAAGTTTTACCCAGTTCTTCATACTTCTTTACATAGTCATAGTATGGGATGCCATATGGCTGGCGTTGTGTCCATCCTTCATCTTCAGGACAGATGCTCCATGATTCTACAATACCCATTTGAGAATATGCCCCCCAATGGATCAGCATACCGAATTTCCAGTCAGACCACTCTTCCAGGTTCTGTTGAACGGCTTTGTCTGTAGGTGGGATGTAGGGTGGAATTTCCTGGCGCTGCGCACTGGCTGAACCTATTACCAGTAGTGCGCTGCTTAAAAGCATACAAAGTTTTCGCATGTTTAATTTTTAAATGTATCTCTGAGACTTATAACCTTTATCTTATCCATCAGCGGAGGCGCTAATTTGTTGAGCCATATATCCTTCGTCTGGCCAGGCAGCAGATCAAAATAGTTATCGCTAAAAGTCAATTCCGGATCTTCACATTGCAGGTATACGTTTTTTGCGAGTTGAGTCGCCGTTACCAAAATATGGAAATCCAGGGTATCATCCTTCGCCACTTCTATTTTCAATCCCGGGTCCGGTAATATCAGATCTTTGGTTTTAGCAAAATAATATACATTATCACTTAATAACTTATCACTATTTACCACTTTCGTATAGAAAATTACCTTTCCGGTATCTGCCGGCTGCAAAATAGTGTTTAATGGTATCTCGTGAGCAACGGTACTTTTGTTACTTTCTATATTAACATCCATTGATTTTTCCCACAAAATCCTGCCGCCAAAGTCCATCAGTTTCATTTCCAGTTTTGCCTTACAGTCTTTTATTTCATCAGAAATAAGATACGTCTTTAATTTACCATTTTTTACGGTATTGCTCACTAACAAAGGTGCATATGCTTTCTTTACAAAGAACTGCATGGCTTTCCAGCGACCGTAATAATCAATACCTGACCAGGATGGGCCAGGCCAACAATCATCTAACTGCCAGTACAGCGTACCCATACAAAATGGCATGGCCCTGCGATGCGCTTCGATACCCATTTTCATGCCTTCTGCCTGCAACACATGATTCACATACAGGAAGGATTCAAAATTTGCAGGTTCTTTATAGTAATGTAAAAGATAAGTCCTGATGGCAGCATTCCCCCTGCTGAAACTCTTTTGGTGTGATAACATCACAGGAGAATAAATGTCTCTATCCTGCGCTGATGTAAACCTCTTTACTGTCTGGATATCAGGGAAAGACTGAAAACCATATTCACTCATAAACCTTGGAATATGTTCTTCAAAAGCTTCGAACCATTCCATACCATGCCACACACCCCAATAGTGATTATCTCCAATCGTGAAATCTTCTTTGGTACCCCAGTTGCTAATAGGTGATGATGGAAAATAAAATCTGTCTGCATCATATTGCTGAATGATTTTTGGTAGCTGCACTTTGAAGAGTTCATCATACCCGGCTCTCATATCTGCCCATTGTTTCTCTGTATATCCATACCCTTCTTTCCAACCCCAATGATCAATCGCAACTCCTATCTCATTATTACCACACCAAAGTGCAAGGGAAGGATGATTGCGTAGACGGGTAATGTTAGCACCCAGTTCTGCTTCCACACTTTTCAGAATTTTTGATGTAGGATATGTTGAACAGGCAAAGAGTAAATCCTGCCATACCAGTATACCATATCTGTCTGCGAAGTCATAGAAGCGGTCATCTTCATAAATTCCACCACCCCACACACGAACCATGTTGAAATTGGACACCTTCATATCATTGAACAGCTTTGCATATCTTTCTGTAGTAACCCGTGGCAGGAAGTTATCCAACGGAATGTAATCAGCTCCTTTCATAAATACTGGCCGCCCATTCACTTTTACATAAAAGCTCACACCCATGCTGTCTGGTTTATTCACCACTTCTATCGTGCGTAGACCAATGTTCAATGCACGTGTTTGTAACAATTCTTTTCCATCGTAGAGAGATACCTTCACTTTATATAAGTAAGGATCGCCTAATCCGTTAGGCCACCAGCGACGTGGGTTTGAGATGGTGAAAAAGGCAGATAGCGTATCTCCTTCGAATGGTTTATTAATGGTGGAAAAAAGCTTGTCAGGGCTTTCTATTTTAATAGCGTACTTCTTTTTTGCAGCTGTCTGGAACTTCAGTTTCGCCAGTATCACCGCTGATTTATCAGTCAGTTGTTTTTGCTGAAGATATACATCTTCAATACTTACTTTATCTCCATATTCCAGGTACACAGGCCGCCAGATACCTGATGTCACTAATCTTGGACCCCAGTCCCATCCATAATGATAAGGTGCTTTTCTCGCATATACACTCAAAGGAATATCACTCGCATCATTACCGGCAGGATAGATCACATCATCATTCAGGAAGTTGTTCATATCATGCCTGATTGGACTGTAGAAAACAAGACGCAAGGTATTGTTCCCTTCTTTTACCTTTTGTTTGATTTGTACCTTAAGTGGTACAAACATATTGGAACTGGTAGCAATAGAATCGCCATTGATGAAGATAGCTGCATAAGTATCCAGACCTTTGAAATCCAGCGCGAGCCAGTCGTGCTGTAACATATCTTTTGTTACAGTAAAAGAGGTCTGGTATTGCCAGTTTTTCTTATCCACCCATTGTACCGACTTCTCATTCATGCCAACGTAGGGATCAGGAATGAGATGGTGGGCCATCAGGTCTGTGTGGACGGTACCTGGCACGGTGGCAGAGCGCCATGCAGTGTCGTCAGTGCTTGAGAATTTCCAGTCTTTGTTTAGTTCAATTTGCCGGAAAGACTGTGCGCCTGCTGTAGCCGTAAGCAGGCACAGGCAGGCAATATTCACATAACGTCTCATTATTGAAATTGATTATTGTTTTTGAACTTATCTTTGTTGCATGAAAAGCATATGGCAACAAATACTCCGTTATCTCTACATAGGTAAAAAAGATACAACCTCGCCGAATACGACAAGTGTAAAACTCATGCACGGCATGAACCGGATTTCTATCCTGGTCTTCCTTTTAGCATTAATTGTATTCGCGATTAAGATGATTTTTTTCAGGCATCATCACTAAGCAAATCCCCTTCCCTTCCCGCATATTGCAGATACATTGCTTGCATGTAGTAAAACGACTACCTGCCCGAAGTACATTGACTGTACGGCCTTAACCGCTATTTCCCTTTCTTCGCCTCTTCCACTATGACCTCAGCAGTCCTCCTGCTCGCCTTCTTCTCCCCTAACTTAGTCCAGAGCTGGCTATAATCTTCTTCAATCCGCTGGCGGGTAGTAGCATCCTCCAGCAATAACGTCAACTCCCTGAGCAGGTTCGCCTCTGTCAGGTCATGTTGAATTAACTCTGTTACAACCGGTTTATCCATCACAAGATTCACCAGTGAAATATATTTTACTTTAATCAGCCGCTTGGCAAAGAAATACGAAACAGCACTTCCTTTATAACATACCACCTCCGGCACACCGAACAAGGCTGTTTCCAGTGTAGCTGTCCCCGAAGTGACCAATGCTGCCTTCGCCTGTCTTAACAAGGCATAGGTTTGATTTTTTACTGTTGATACATTTGGATGTGCACCTGTCAACCCCTGCATAAATGCATCATCCAGACTAGGCGCCTGCGCCACCACAAACTGATACTGGGGAAAATGCTTTGCCATCGTCAACATAATCGGCAACTTCACACTCACCTCCTGTCTTCTGCTCCCCGGCAATATCGCAATGATAGGTTTACCAGCAATTGCCGGCTCTGCCGGTGCATCTTTGGCCGCTTTGACCACCTCTACCAATGGGTGACCTACATATTCAACAGGGTACGCCCATTTGTTGTAAAAGTCCTGCTCAAAAGGCAGGATACAAAGCATTTTATCAACGGATTTCTTGATCTTCTTCACCCTGTTCTCCTTCCAGGCCCATACCTGCGGAGAAATATAGAAAACAATCTTATACCCTAAAGGCTTCGCCCACTCTGCAATACGCAGGTTGAAACCAGCATAGTCAATCAATACTAATACATCTGGCTGATAAGCAGCAATATCCTCCTTGCACCATTCCATATTACGCAATACAGTACGCAGGTTCATCACCACCTCTATAAATCCCATGAAAGCGAGATCCTTATAATGCTTTACAACCGTTCCCCCGGCTTGCGCCATCAGATCTCCGCCCCAACAGCGGATATCCGCATGGGTATCGAGTTGTTTTAACTGTTTGATCAGATTACTGCCATGGAGGTCGCCGGAGGCCTCACCTGCTATTATGTAATATTTCATTTTATCATTAAATCAGCCAGAGGCAAATATATGCCATAAAAAAGAACGGTTTCACCTGATGGCGAAACCGTTCTTTTTATTTTAATTAAATTTTTCTTACCCATGCAATATCTTCAATAATATAATCAGGATCGCATACAACATCGTCACCAGAAAAATCCCCTTCGCCGTCACATCCCTCCTGATCCTCGTATAAAAATAAAACACCAGCCCATTCAACAACAAACAAATACTGATCAACTTCGGTTGCATCTGCTTGTTATCACTGATCATCGTGAAGAACTCTCCCAGGCTTATATGCCTAGGCATCATCACAAAAAATACATAGTACAGGAAAAAAGCAATAACCGGGGTAAAAACCCCCAGTATAATGCCCAAAGGAAGATTATCTTTTCTAAACATAAATAACTGTTATAATGTGCGGTGATTTGGGTTTTCTAGCGCTAATGCTTATTATTTCCAGATTTTCTCTAATTCTTTTTTCATTTTATAATCCGTCAGATCAAACTGTACAGGCACCAGCGACGCATAGTTATTCGCCAACGCCCACACATCCGTATCATCTCCATTATCCCTGTTTGTAAATTCTCCCGTCAGCCAGTAATACTTCTTCCCTCTCGGATCCCTTCTCTCATCAAAAGTCTCCACATATTTCGCATCTGCCTGCCTGACCACCTTCACTCCTTTGAACTCTGCCTTTTGCACAATAGGTACATTCACATTTAACAGTGTTCCCCCTGGTAACGCTGATTCCAGCATCTGCTTTGCCACGGAATAAGCCACCTCCTTACACAAAGAGAAATCTGCTTCAAAACTATAATCCAGGTAAGAGAACCCTACTGATGGAACACCCTCTATCGCTGCTTCCATGGCGGCAGACATAGTACCTGAATAGATGACATTGATAGAATGGTTCGCCCCATGATTAATACCGCTCACACATAGATCCGGTAATCCATGCAATATCTTATCCCTCGCCAGCTTTACACAATCCGCCGGCGTACCGGAACACTGCCAGGCCTCTATCCCTTCAAAAATATCCACAGGATCCAGTCTCAAAGGTACCCCGATCGTGATCGCATGCCCTTTACCCGATTGCGGGCTATCTGGCGCTACCACCACTACTTTACCCAGCGGTCTTACCGCTTCTATCAACGCTTTGATACCCGGAGCCGTAACCCCATCGTCATTTGTCACTAAGATGATCTTTTCCTTCTTCGCCACTGTATTAATTATTTTAATCCTTAATATTCATTCTCTTCTGACAACAAATTTAATATTCTTAAATATATTACCTTGACAAAGAATGTTAATTTCTTAATAATCTACCTTTAGCATCCTTCTGCATGTTATTCCTATAAACAGGGCGATGTACAGGATTATTGTGATTTCGTACACGCCATGACTATAATCAGTACTGGTTGGCAGCACTTTATCCACCACAGGGAAAGGCAATAACTCATCTCCCGCCTGCAAAGGCAACAATCCCCCAATCGGACCGAAAAAGTGCTTCACCCCCACTGTCAGCAACTGTTCCAGCACCATGGCATACCCCAGGTAAATCACCGTGGCCAGTCCGGACCGCTTGATAAACATACCCAACAACAAAGCCAGTGACAACGACACCAACACCTGCAAAAAATAGAAAAACAGGAACTGTACCCCCTCAAAGCTAAAATTAAAAGCGCTATAAGCAGTGCCAAAAGCAAGCGCTGTTATAAAACTTACCACAAACGCTATCAGGGACAGGGCTACCACCCAGAAAACCTTTGACAACACCAGGTCCATTCGTTCCCAGCCGTCAATCACCAGTTGCCGGTGGGTTTTGTAAGAAAATTCATTTGTTACCAGCGTCACCAGCAGCAATCCAAAGATGACAGAGGTAAAGCTATTCACATTCGCCACCGTCTGCCATACCACGGGGAAATCATAAAAGTTCTTCCCCAGCAGATCTGTTGCCTGCTTGGGTATCCTGCTTGCCACATCCGCCACAATCATATTGGAAGCAGGGATCACGATGATGGCCAGTATCAGTAAAATCCAGAATGTCCGGTAGTTCTTTACCTTCAGCCACTCTATTCTAATTATGTTCAGCATAACTTCAGTTTTGTGTCATTTCAAGGAAAGCTGATTCCAGACTCTTCCTCCTTACCTGTAAATGATTGAGCCAGATGCCCTGACCTGCCAGCCAGCTATTCAGCTCTCCGGGATCTACAACACCGCTGAAAAACACCTGCAACACGCCATCCCCTATCGACAAATTCCCAAACATGGGATGCTGCCTGATTAAAACCTCCAATCCATTCATATCACTGCTCCCGATCTCCACAAAATCCTCCCTCACCATCACCGTATTCACAGGTCCTGATGTCAGCAACTTCCCTTTTTGCAAAACAGCCACATGGGTACACACCTTTTCCACTTCATCCAGCAGGTGACTGGCCATAATAATGGTCTTCCCCGATTGCGCCAATTGTTTGATCAATCCCCTGACTTCTGCAATCCCTGCAGGATCCAGACCATTGGAAGGTTCATCCAGGATCAGTACATCCGGGTCTCCCAACAGGGTATTGGCAATGGCCAACCGTTGCTTCATGCCCAGGGAATAAGTTTTGAATGCAGCATGTTGCCGGGCAGTTAACCCCGCTATCTCCAGCACCCGGGCAATGTCCTTTTCATCCCGCTGTTTCACAGCAGCTGTAATCTGTAAATTCCTAAACCCCGACAGGTAGTGATAGAAGTTGGGGGTCTCCAGCAAAGTGCCGATCTGTCGCCTTTGCGTTGCAGTGGGTAACTGGTCAAACAAGGTAAAGTCCCCGGTATCCGCCTTCAATACATCCGTCACAATACCTAACAGTGTGGTCTTGCCACTTCCGTTAGGACCAAGAATACCAAAAACACTGCCGCGAGGCACCTCAAAGGAGACCTCGCGCAGCGCTTGTAGGGAACCATATCTTTTTGAAATGTTCCGAAGTGTAAGTATAGACATAAGTTAAATGGTGCGCTAATTCCGTATGGGTTTGCCGGTTTTGATCACACTTTGCAATCTTTCCAGGGTCTTTCGTTCACCCGCCAGGCTCAAAAATGCCTCTCTTTCCAGGTCCAGCAGGTACTGTTCGCTTACTACACTGGCTTCTGTCAGATCACCACCACACATCACGTAAGCCAGTTTACCGGCAATTTTTGAATCATGATCAGAGATATAATTACCAAACCGCATACTATGTATGCCTGTCAGCAACATGCCTAAGGCGCCACGCCCCAGCACTTTAATATCTTTTCGTTCTATAGGACGGGTATATCCTTCTTCTGCTATTTGCAGTACACTACGCTTTGCATCTGCAATCAACCTTGACTGGTTCATAGTGATCTCGTCATGCCCAGCTCTCAATATACCCAGGTCAAAAGCTTCTTTGCCGGAGGTGCTTACTTTCGCCATAGCGATCGCCATAAAACGATCTTTAAGTGGCTCTTCTTCAATTCTTCCTTCTTTAAATTCATCACTGGCCCTCACCGTCATTTCTTTGGTACCGCCACCACCTGGTATCAGGCCCACACCCAGTTCTACCAGTCCGATATAGGATTCAGCAGCTGCCTGTACTTTATCTGCATGCAAACACATTTCACAACCACCACCTAACGTCAACGCATGTGGCGCCACGATTGTCGGAATGGAAGAATAGCGCAACCGCATGGTTGTTTTCTGGAACAATCTCACTGCCATATCCAGCTCATCATATTCCTGCTCAGCCGCCAGCATGAAGATCATGCCCACATTTGCACCAGCAGAAAAATTCGCCCCTTCATTGGCTAAGATCAATCCACGGAAATCTTTTTCCGCACGATCAATTGCTTTATTCACACCTTCCAGCACTTCCCCACCGATCGTGTTCATCTTGGTTTTCCAATCGAGGGTCACAATACCATCACCAATATCATAAAGGGTACATGCACTGTTTTTCCACACCACATTGCCAGAGAGATTTTCGAGGATGACGAACGTCTCTGCACCAGGCAGTAATTTATAATCCTGGGTAGTAATATCGTAATAGTATTTCTTACCGTTTTCTACTTTGTAGAAATGTTTGATGCCTTTCGCCAGCATATCCTGCACCCACTTCGCTACCTTGATACCTTTTTCAGACATCGCCTGCAGGGTCTTTTCCACACCCAGCAGATCCCAGGTTTCAAAAGCACCAATCTCCCAGCCAAAGCCGGCTTTCATGGCATCATCTACCTTATACAGATCGTCTGCTATTTCAGGGAGACGATTGGAAATATAAGCAAACAATAATGCGTGAAACTGCTGGTAAAACTGTCCTGCCTTATCCGTAGCCGCTGCCAGCATACGCAGACGTTGCTTCAGATCTTCCACGGGTTTAGCCGCTTCCAGGCTGGCAAATTTGGGTCGCTGTTTTGGCCCATATTCCATGGTTTTCAGGTTCAGGGTTAAGATCTCCTTGCCCCCTTCGCCTTTGGTCTTTTTGTAAAAACCCTGCCCTGTTTTATCACCCAGCCACTTATTTTCCACAACTTTTTCAAGGAATGGCGGAATCACAAAAATGTCGATGGCTTCATCATCCGGGCAATTTTCTTTTACACCTTTCGCCACCTTCACAAGGGTATCAATCCCCACCACATCAGCAGTACGGAAAGTAGCAGATTTTGGTCTGCCGATGATAGGACCAGTGAGTGTATCTACTTCATCAATATTCAGGTCCATCTCCTGCATAATGTGGAAAATGGCCATGATAGAAAATACCCCTACCCTATTTGCAATAAAGGCAGGCGTATCCTTACAGAGTACGGTGGTTTTGCCCAGGTACAGGTCTCCGTACTCCATCAGGAAACTGATGATGGCCGGATCTGTATGTGGGGTAGGAATAATTTCAAGTAAACGCAGGTAACGGGGAGGGTTAAAAAAGTGAGTACCACAGAAATGTTTCTGGAAGTCTTCACTCCTGCCTTCCGCCATCAGGTGAATAGGAATACCGGAAGTATTAGACGTAATCAACGTACCCGGTTTCCTGAATTTCTCCACCTGCTCAAAAACGGATTTCTTCACGTCCAGGTTCTCTACCACAACTTCAATGATCCAGTCTACGTTGGCAATCTGGGACATGTCGTCAGTAAAGTTTCCGGTACGAATCAGTTTTACCGCCTCCTTCGTGTACACAGGAGAAGGATTCGATTTTAACGTGGACTGCAGGGCATCGTTGACAATACGGTTTCTTACCGCTTTGCTTTCGAGGGACAAACCTTTGGCCTTTTCTGCATCATTGAGTTCCTTGGGGGCTATATCCAGCAACAATACCTGTACGCCTATCCCGGCAAAATGAGCTGCAATACGGGAACCCATCACGCCAGAACCTAAAACGGCCACCTTATGGATGTGTCTTTTCATAGAACGCGTAATTTTTTATCGGTAAATGAATATAGGATATTATGCCGATATCCCGAACAAAAAACCCTCCGGTAATGAGCCGGAGGGTATCTATCTTATTACATATTAAATGTTATCTCACTTCACTTCCTGGTGCAGTTTCCACATCAGGATTTACAAATACGAGCTTCCCACCTGCATCTTCTGCCATCAGGATCATACCCTGGCTATCGATCCCCTTCATTTTGCGGGGAGCCAGGTTGGCCACCAGTGTTACCTGTTTGCCAATGATTTCTTCAGGTGAAAAGTGCAGGGCAATACCGGAAACCACGGTACGTTTTTCTGTACCGATATCTACCAGTAATTTCAGCAATTTATCTGCTTTCTTTACTTTTTCTGCCTCAACGATGGTACCTACGCGGAGGTCCAGTTTAGCGAAATCGTCGTATTGAATATCTTCCTTTACAGGAGCTGGTTCTGCAGCAGGAGCTGCTTCAACAGGCTTTACTAAGCCAGCATGTAATTTTTCCACTTGTTCCTGGATTTTAGCATCTTCAATTCTGGTGAACAGGTATTGCGGTTCACGCATGGCATAACCGGTATTTACCAGTTTCAGGCTACCTGCATTTTCCCATTCCAGCATGCGGTCTACCACTTTCAGCATATGGCAGATCTTTTTGGCAGTACCAGGCATGAATGGATTGGACAAGATAGCCAGGTTAGCTGTCAGCTGTAAGCATAAATGCAGACAATTGTCAATCAGTTTTTGATTAGCTTCCTGTTCTTTTGCCAGCTTCCATGGTGCCTTACCTTGCAGGTAAACGTTACCACTACGGGCTACATTGATCACCTCTGCCAGCGCTTCCCTGAAACGATAATTTTCCAGTGACTCTTCTATTTTCTTCTTGGACTCCAGCAAATCGCTCAGCAATTTATCGTCTGTTTCATCCTTCACATCCAGGTGGAAAGGAGGCACTTTACCTTTGCTATACTTGTGTACCAGCACCATAGTACGATTCACAAAGTTGCTAAAGATATCAGTCAGCTCACTATTATTACGCTGCTGGAAATCTTTCCATGAAAAGTCGTTATCCTTCGTCTCCGGTGCAGTCGCACATAGTACATAACGCAGAATATCTTCCTGGCCCGGAAAATCCTTCACATAATCATGCACCCACACCGCCCAGTTACGTGAAGTAGAGATCTTATCTCCTTCAATGTTCAGGAACTCATTCGCAGGTACATTCTCAGGCAATACAAATCCGCCATGCGCTTTCAGCATGGATGGGAATATGATACAGTGGAATACGATATTATCTTTTCCAATAAAGTGTACCAGCTTTGAATCTTCTTTACACCAGTAATCCTCCCAGTTAGGCGTCAGTTCCTTGGTGGCAGAGATGTACCCAATCGGTGCATCGAACCATACGTACAATACCTTTCCTTCTGCATCAGGCAGCGGAACTTTGATGCCCCACTCACTGTCACGGGTCATGGCGCGGCTCTGCAAACCACTGTCCAGCCAGCTTTTACACTGACCATACACATTGTTTTTCCACTCCTTATGTCCTTCCAGCAACCACTTTTTCAGGAATGGTTCATAGTTTTGGAGTGGCATGTACCAATGTTTGGTTTTTTTCTTCACAGGCACCGCATCACTCAGGGTAGAGCGTGGTGAAATCAGGTCGTCAGGACTGAGTGAAGTACCACAGCGTTCGCATTGGTCACCATATGCATTAGGATTACCACATTTAGGGCAGGTACCTACTATATATCTGTCAGCCAGGAATACCTTGGCAACATCGTCATAGAATTGTTCAGTCTCCTTTTCTTCAAACAGGCCATCGTCGTACATCTTCTTAAAGAAGGCAGCAGCAGTTTCATGATGGATCTGTTTGGTGGTACGGGAAAAGATATCAAAAGAGATGCCCATATCAGCAAAGCTTTCGGAAATGATCTTATGATACTTGTCCACAATATCCTGTGGCGTTACACCTTCTTTCAGGGCTTTGATGAGAATGGGAACTCCATGCTCATCGGTGCCCCCAATGAATTTGACGTCTGCTTTCTTTGCACGCAGGTAGCGCACATAGATATCAGCAGGGAGGTAACAACCCGCCAGGTGACCAATATGAACTGGTCCGTTGGCATAAGGCAGGGCAGCCGTGATTAGATATCTGTTAAATTTTGCCATGTTAACTGAAATAATCTTGAAATCTATTTTATCCTTTTGGAAGAGCGAAAAGTATTTATCAACTTAGCCCTGTTAAAACTCCCAGCAAAAAAAGTGGGGCTTGTCTCGCGAATTCGTCATTCGCAGGTTGCAAAGGTAACTTAAAGCGTAGAACAATGAAAATTCCTCCATATCTGAAAAAAGGTGACCTTATAGGCGTCACCTGTAGTAGTAGTAAAATGGATTTACAGGCAGCAGAATATGCAGCTGGCGTACTCACCTCCTGGGGATACCGTGTACACCTGGGTATAACCGTGGGCACCAGTTTTCACAACTTTTCCGCACCTGATGAGCTGAGGCTGGAAGAGCTACAGGCTATGCTGGATGATCCGGAAATCAAGGCGATCGTCTTTGGCCGTGGTGGTTATGGCATGATTTGTCTGCTGGATCAGTTGGATTTCAAGAAGTTCCGTAAGCATCCCAAATGGATATGTGGTTATAGCGATGTGACTGCCCTCCATGGACATATTCACCGGCAATATGGTATCCCTACCCTCCATTCTGTGATGTGTAGCGGCATCCGCCCTGAAACCGTGGATAATGTATATGTAGAAAGTCTGCGCCTGGCCCTGAGAGGAAAAAGCTACAGGTACAGCTTTGAGTCACATGCCCTGAACCGCACTGGCAAAGCATCCGGCCAGCTCATTGGTGGCAATCTCACATTGCTGTCCAACCTGTCTGGCACCGTTTCTCAACCTGATACCAAAGGTAAAATCCTGGTGCTGGAAGATGTAGGTGAATATCGCTACAGAGTAGATGGAATGATGCACAACCTGAAAAGAGCAGGTTGGCTCGATAAACTGGCGGGCTTAGTAGTGGGTACTTTTACAGACCCTTTGGAAACAACTACGCCTTTCGGTCAGAATGAATATGAGATTATACGCAATATTGTAAAGGATTATGAATACCCGGTGGCATATGGATTTCCGGTAGGTCACACTGCTGAAAATTATACATTGAAACTGGGTGTCACGCATGATTTGCAAATCGGCGAAAAAACCTGCAAACTAATAGACCGTTCATAAATTTTAAGGGCACTTCTATAAAAGCAGGCCGCTATTGCATTAGCTCCTTTAAAAGCCGGCCGCAGGCCTTACACCAATAAAAAATGCTCGTGCCTTCGGCAGGAGCATTTTTTATTGGTGTATTTATATAATTTATTTCACCAATCCTTCAACCGTCTTTCCAAACAGCGGATACTCCTTCAAATTATTATGCCCCGCACCCGGAATCGTAATAAAACTATCCCCCTTCTTAAAATACGCCTTCAACTTCATCCCCGATTCATAAGGCACCGTCCTGTCATCCGTACCATGAATAATCGTAACCGGCGCCGTCACTTTCTGCAAATACTCATTCGTCGGAAACTTATAATTCAACATAAACCCATAAGGATAAATCGGCGCCATCTTCATCGCCATATCCGTCAGGTTATAATAAGGCGCCTCCAATACAAGTCGCTTACAATCCCTGATACTAGCCAGTTGCGCAGCAATACCTGTTCCCAAAGACCTGCCGTAAATGATAATACTATCCGGCGAAAATCGAGACCTCGCCACCTGGTACATCTGCAATGCATCCGCATACAGATCATCTTCCGTCAATGGACCCGTACTCTTCCCAAAACCAGGATAATCCATCATCAACACCTCATACCCATGTTTGGCAAAGTACTGACTCACGTAAGCATAATAAGATACATTCTGTGCATTCCCATGAAAATACACCACAATCCCTCTCGGCTGTTCAGCTTTAAAAAGGAGCGCATTGATGGTGGTCTTGTCATTCACCCTGATATTCATCTCCTGAAACGGCACATCAAAATGATAGGTAGCATCAGCTGCCGTTACAATCGGATGGAAGATCAGTTTCTTCTGGAAAAAGTACAGGAGTGCACCAGCCAGTACATATACCACTAAGATCCAGGTTAATACCTTTCGAAACATGTAAGTTTTATTTAGTCTTCAATATCCGGTACTAATTCCAGTCCATAAGCTTCTGCGGTGAGCAGGCCATTGGCTTTGGTAGTAGCCAGGATCCCGGCATCGGGGTTGAGTGTATGAGTTTGGTATACGTTATGGAGGTAATCCATACTATAAAGTTTATTCGCCAGGCCATCGGGTACACCGGCCAGGTATTTCAATACCTCATTTACGATCAGCATACCGGTAGCGCCATGCGTTACACCGATAGCACCAGCATCAAAATTGGTATATTCATCAATCAGGTTAATATTGCAACGGTAAGACGCTGCCGCATCACCACTGGATGGCGCGATATTAAACCCAGCCCACCAGGAGATCCAGTTATGTACCTCGCCAATTACAAAAGGTTTACCTTTTGCGATACAGGCATCATTCACCACCAGGTGAGTCGGCATATGTTGAGAACAATCAATGACGAGGTCCATACCTTCCAGCAACTGGTTGATATTTTCAGGTTTCACCTGCAACAACAGGGGATAATGTTTAGTAAAAGGATTGCTGGACCACAGACGGCTGGCAGCCATCTTCGCCTTGTGCTTACGCAGATCCTGCATATGGTAAATAGGCTGACGATGCATATCTTCGTCAGTAATTACACCATAGTCAGCAATGCCGATTACACCCACACCACTTGCACTCAGGTATTGAATAACCGGGCTACCTAAACCTCCCGCACCTACAACCAGGATACGGCTTTCCTTCAGTTTTTCCTGCATAGCAGTGCCCATACCGGGAACGGCTATGGGATATCTAAAATGTGCTAATTCTTTTTCGATTAATGCCATTGAACAACCCCTTTTAAAAATAATAAATTAGTCCTGCGGGAATTCAAGTGTAAACTTGCTACCCTTGCCCACAGCGCTTTCTACCTTGATTTTTCCTTTGTGTGCATCGATGATGGCTTTTACATAGCTGAGACCCAGGCCGAAGCCTTTTACATTGTGTACGTTACCTGTATGTGCACGATAGAATTTTTCAAAGATACGTGAAATCGTATCACGACTCATCCCGATACCATTATCTGATACAGTGATGACAAGGCTCTTGCGGGTGCTGTAGGTAGAGATAATCACTTCCAGGTTCTCTTTGGAATACTTGATCGCATTGTCCAGCAGGTTAAAAATAACGTTGGAGAAATGTACGTCATCAGCCTGAATGATCGGGTTGATGGCATCCAGTCTCAGTTCAACGTGACCATTCTTGGAAGCCAGCTGCAGCTGTATATTTTCGACCGTATGCGTGATTACTTCATGCACATCGGTGGGTTGTAATTTTAATCCAATTTCGTTCTTTTCCAACAAGGCTGATTGCAGAATGCTTTCCACCTGTTTGTTCATACGTTTATTCTCTTCTTTGATGATACCGGAGAAGTAGCGGATCTTTTCTTTATTGTCCATGACCTTCTCATTGCCGATCGCATCGATGGCCAGCGAGATGGTGGCCAGCGGGGTTTTCAGCTCATGCGTCATGTTGTTGATGAAGTCAGATTTGATCTCGGAGATCTTCTTCTGGTTCAGCATGGTGCGGATGGTGAGTGCAAATGCAGTGATGATTACACCGGTAAAGAGAATACCACCGGCAACCATTTTTCCGAGAGACAGCAGGAAAGACATGTTATTGCGAGGTTGCAGTACCACCATGGTTTCCGTATTATCCGTCATGTATTCATAGCTACCTAACAGTGGCATGTATTTCACGAGGTAGTTTACACTATCCCGGGCTACAGCTGTGGCCATATTAGGGAAGCCGGCAGACTGCATTTTAATGCTGCTTTCGCCAAAGTTCCCTTTGCCTACGATCGCGAATTCAAAGGTGGTATCAAGCCCTTCGCGTTTCAGTCCGCTGATGAGCAGGTTTCTCACCTCTGCGGTCGTGAAGCGGTCACTGACAGCGATATTCAGGTCAAGTGTATTGAACTTATCGATCGTTAAACCTCTTTCGGTAGGCCTGACGCCGGGACCATTCATTTTCAGGCGAATTGCGGGACCGGAGCGTGCAAGCATTTCTTCCCGCACCCTATCAAGTACATTGATAGCGCGTTCTTCAATCTGCTCTCTGCGTACGATAGAGGCGTTATGGATCCAGCTAAACTGGATGTAAATGAGGCCCAGCAAGGATAGTGTAATTAACACCACAATGATGGGAAAGACTTTCTTCAGTGGTACCATTTCAGGATGCTCGTAAAGCGCACAATATACTCACATTCAGTGAGCGTTCCAGCGCTTATTTTGTTAAAACTGGATATTTGCTATAGCAACGTTAATATAAAATTAATACGCTAAAACCTTTTACCAGCTTGGATTACGCAAATAAATACCACTTTAACGTAATTTTAACTGGCCAAAGTCGTTTGTAATTCTCTTTCTTTACGTACATTTGCTATATCAAACTGGTACTAAATTTGATGTAACAGTTTAACAAACAAGCAATTTTAATTTTTCTACATACATCGACATGGATTCGTTCCATAAAGCGATTTAGATTTTGGTTGATAAAATGGTAAGGAGGCTTTCTAGCCTCCTTTATTTATTTTGCTGATGGCTACGCCATCAATAATAAAAAAATGCACGCCCTCCCTACTATACTTGCATTCAATTAGTTAAATTTGAGTAAGTGATAAAACTGAATGTGTATGGTAACCTTGTCGCCTGGAATATTGCTTATTTCTGACCCGTTCCTTAAAGATCCAAACTTCGCCCGCACCGTAGTACTACTCTGTGAGCACCAATCCAATAAAGGAAGTTTTGGCTTCGTCCTCAACAAACGTTTTGATCAAAATCTGCACGACCTCGTTCCAGACATATTGATTCCCAACATCCCTGTCTATTACGGAGGCCCGGTGCAGATAGACACCATCCACTTCGTTCATCAACAACCAGAACTCATCAAAGGTGGTTTCGAAATCATCAACGGTGTATACTGGGGTGGGGAATTTGATAAAGTTGTGAACCTGATCAATGCAGGCAAACTCGATATCAATAAGATCCGTTTCTTCATCGGCTATTCCGGTTGGAGTAGTGGACAGCTTGACAATGAATTAAATGAAAAAAGCTGGATACTTTCACCCAGCAATAAAGCCCTCATCTTCGATGAAAAAGATGAGAACATATGGAAACAAGCTTTAAAGAACCTGGGCAGTAACTTTGCCATCATGGCCAACTTCCCCATAGATCCATTATTAAATTAGCAACGTGTATACTGCACCGTTTGCCACTGATGAGCTGTAAATAGCTGGTTGTGGAAAAAAAAGAAAAAAAATATTTACAAGCCTAAAGACTCAGTTCCAACGACTAACGTTGTTGGCTGGATTTTAGTATCCCCCAACGACCACTCAGCACGAGGATATTTAAAAAAAATCAAATATCTTGCTTGAGCAAAATAGTAATGTAGTCAGAGCTATCTATTGTTGGTGACCCTGTTTATCAGTATTATGATTGGAAAAAGTGAACTAAACCGAAGTATAAACACCTATGAAGGACAAACCGATACACATGTTACGTATGCCTTCCTGGACTATAATTGAAACAACTAAAATATAATCACTTACCCTCTATTTCCGGTCAGGGGTTTGTGATAAATGTGACAGTTATACAATTAAAAAATCATTACATAATATAAGATATTCATTTTCATAGGAACAGGCCCAATTGCGGCTGTAGGATACTTGTATCCTGCGCGGCGTGGGTCCTGATTGTAAGACGCCCTGGCCAGTAATCTTACTGCGCTCCTTCAACAGGGTAATTATTAATTAGATTGGAATAGTTAGGACAAAACGAAGGCCGGGTAATCCTACCCGGCCTATTTCATTTATAGCTATTCGCTATTTCAGTTATATTGCTGATGCACCTTCTACAAGCACAGTCGCTTTATTCCTTAGTACTTCCACAAAACCACCTTCTATGTTATAGAATTCATTCTGTGACTTATCTTTCAGCACTTTCATTCTGCCCTTGCCCAATGCGGCAATCAACGGCGCGTGATTATTCAGCACTTCAAAAGAGCCGTCTATCCCTGGCAACTGTACGCCATACACTTCGCCAGAGTACAGTTTCTTTTCAGGTGTTAATACTTCTAATAACATATTAAAAGTTAAGGGTGATAAATGAATTAGTTCTTAGCTGCTTCCAGCAGTTTCTTACCTTTTTCGATAGCTGCTTCGATGTTACCTACCAGGTTGAATGCTGCTTCAGGATACTCATCAACTTCACCATCCATGATCATGTTGAAACCTTTGATAGTTTCTTCGATCGGAACCAGTACACCTTTCAGACCAGTAAACTGCTCTGCTACGTGGAAAGGCTGTGACAGGAAACGCTGTACACGACGTGCACGGCTAACTGTGAGTTTATCTTCGTCGCTCAATTCATCCATACCAAGGATCGCAATGATATCCTGCAGTTCTTTATAACGTTGCAGAATCATCTTCACACGCTGTGCACAGTTGTAGTGTGCTTCACCTACGATAGAAGGAGAAAGAATACGTGATGTAGAATCCAGTGGACTCACCGCAGGATAAATACCAAGGTCAGAGATCTTACGATCCAATACCGTAGTAGCATCCAGGTGCGCAAAGGTTGTAGCCGGAGCAGGGTCAGTCAAGTCATCCGCAGGTACATACACCGCCTGTACAGAAGTGATGGAACCATTCTTGGTTGAAGTGATACGCTCCTGCATCAGACCCATCTCTGTAGCCAGTGTAGGCTGATAACCCACCGCAGAAGGCATACGACCTAACAGTGCGGATACTTCAGAACCTGCCTGTGTGAAACGGAAGATGTTGTCAACGAAGAACAGGATATCTTTACCACCACCTGCAGTACCATCTCCATCACGGAAATATTCTGCAATAGTCAGACCAGACAATGCAACACGTGCACGGGCACCAGGAGGTTCGTTCATCTGACCAAAGATAAATGTAGCCTGAGATTGTTTCAGTTGTTCTTTATCAACAGCTGCCAGATCCCATCCACCATGTTCCATGGATTCAACGAATTTCTCACCATATTTAACGATACCAGCTTCGATCATTTCACGCATCAGGTCATTACCTTCACGGGTACGCTCACCCACACCTGCAAACACAGACAAACCTTCGTAACCTTTCGCAATGTTGTTGATCAGCTCCTGGATCAATACTGTTTTACCTACACCAGCACCACCGAACAATCCAATCTTACCACCTTTTGCATATGGTTCGATCAGGTCAATTACTTTGATACCGGTAAATAATACTTCTGTATCTGTAGCCAGATCCTCGAAACGAGGAGGCTTACGGTGAATAGGATAACCATTTGTAGTATCAATATCCCCCAGACCGTCAATAGCCTCACCTACCACGTTGAACAAGCGACCCTTAATACCATCGCCCACCGGCATTTTAATAGGAGCACCCTTGTCTGTTACCACCATTCCTCTCACGAAACCGTCTGTAGAGTCCATTGCAACGCAACGAACACTATCTTCGCCAAGGTGCTGCTGAACTTCCAGCACTACCTTCTGACCATTTTCGCGGGTAATTTCCAGTGCATTGTAGATTTCGGGTAGCTTCCCGTCGAAGTGGACGTCCACCACTGGACCGATAATTTGCTTGATCTTACCTGTGTTAGGCATATTTTTAAGAGGTTTATAAATGCTTAAAATGAGCGGTTTGTTAATTTTGCCGCAAAGGTAACAGTTAATAGGGGAAATTCAAAATACCGTGGATATTCCGCCGAAATTCCCCTTTTAAACGTGGCTTTGCGCTAATTATGTTAGACATAATTATTATGCATTCTCAGGTGTAAAAATAACAGGTCCAAGCCATTTGTCATGCATGATTGTCATCATTCTTATCCACATATAGAATCATACAAATGTTAGCATTATGCTAAAACCAGCCCCACAAAACCATTAAAACCCGCTACAGCTCAGCATTTAAGTAATCCGGCACAGGATTTGTTTTTATTATATCAAGCTAAATTCTGACACCGCGAACATCCGAAAATGAATGCAGCAGGCCAGCCTAAGCCACCAATAACACTTGATCAACTGTTATACACTACTCATTCGTAAACTATTAAATTTCAATTGATTCCTTTACTGCTGTAGAACTAAATCCTATACATTAAAGTAATCAGCCGCCAAAAAGATTACATATATGAAAAACATTAAACGATATATTTTCACAATAGCAATAGCAGCCTCCTTTGCTGCACTCCCCGGTATGTCCTGTGTAGCTGCCCGCCCTCCACAAGACTTTCAGGTTTCTAATGGCGGCTTCTACGATGCCCTTAGCCCTTATGGCCGCTGGGTCAATTATGGAGGTTACGGTGACTGCTGGATTCCAAATGCCGGACCTGATTTCCAACCCTATTCTACCAATGGTCACTGGGTATACACTGACTATGGCTGGACCTGGATGTCTGATTACGATTGGGGATGGGCTCCTTTCCACTACGGTCGCTGGACATATGACGACTATTATGGCTGGATCTGGATCCCAGGTTACGAATGGGGACCTGCATGGGTGAGCTGGAGAAACAGTACCGATTATTATGGCTGGGCACCTTTAGGTCCTGGTATGAGCATCGGCGTGAGTGTGAATATTCCCGTATCCTACTGGTCATTCGTACCCTGCCAGTACATTACCAACGCTTATGTAAGCCGATATTATGTACCTCATAATAATAGAGTAGAAGTTTATAACCGTACTACCATCATTAATAATACAACTATTATTAATAACCGCACCTACTACCGTGGCCCTGCCACCAGGGATGTAGAACGCTATACCAGGACAAACATCCGTCCAATGCGTGTGGAAAACAGTGATCGCCCAGGTCGTGGTTCAATAGGTAATGACCAGGTACGTGTATACCGTCCTAACCCAAATGACTTACGTCAGGGTCAGCAGAACCGGAACTTCTCCAGCGGTAACGGTAATAACAGGAATAACTTCGATAGACCTAATAGTCCGAATAATAATAACAACGTTCCTAACAGGGTTGATAACAGGAATAATAACGTTCCTAACAGGGGCAATAATAACAATAATAACAACCTCCCTAACAGGAATGATAATAACAATAACAACGTCCCTAACAGGGTCGATAATAGAAACAATAATAATAACACAAACAACATTAACAATGACCGGAACGACAATCGCAATTCTGACAGGGGCCTTGACAGGAATAACAATTCTAACAGGCCTGATCGTACCTCGCCTTCAACGCCTACGCCCAATACCAGTACGCGCACGCAGGTAAATGACCAGCAACGTATCCAGCAGCAGCAACAGCAGGAACGTGTTCGTCAACAGCAGCAGCAACAACGTGTTCAGCAGCAGCAAAATCAACAAAGGATACAGCAACAACAGCAACAGCAAAGGACTCAACAGGAACAACAACAGCGTATCCAGCAACAACAACAGCAGCAAAGAGCGCAACAGGAACAACAGCAGAGAGTTCAACAACAGCAACAACAACAACGTACCCAGCAGCAGCAACAGCAGCAAAGAGTGCAGCCACAGCCACAGCAGCAAAGGGTACAGCAACAACAGGCACAACAGCAATCCCAACCTTCCCGTACTGCTCCACGCAGAACTGAAAGGTAATATTGCCAGACTTTAATTATCAGAGACCATAAACCTCCCGATATATTTCATTGCTGACTTTTGAAAAGGTATGTTCCTCCTGGAACATACCTTTCTGCATTAAGATCAATTGTAATGGCTCCCAACCTTCCCTGTAAGGAGGCTGTAAATAAGGTGTGGAAAATGCAGCAAAACCCAGCGCTTCATAAAACCGGATCCGCCGCTGCGCATTAAGAGTATGCGGTAACTCGGTTTCTAATACTAACCGACCAAATCGCTCAAATAATAAGGTAATCACCTTCGTACCCATCCCCTGCCCTCTCATAGCAGGATCGATCGCAAAATGCTCTATAAACGTGAAATCAGTCAGTCCCCAACAAAACACAAACCCCACAAACCTTGCCCCCTCCATCACCTTCAGCAACTGCAATGCCCCCTCCACCAGCAACCGCTGTTGCGCAGGCAAAGGCCGCCGCTCCTCCTCAGGAAAGGCTGCCTCATACAATGCATTAACTTCAGGTGAAATAATTTTTGTGTGCTGGAACGATAACATGTCCCAAAGATAATTACTTATCCGGCGTACATTTAAAAGGATCCGGGTTAACTGGATCTACTACTTTATTTACAGCCCAGCAAAAATTCATAGACTGACTCGTAATACTCACTAACTTAATAACTACCTTCTGCCCCTTCCTGCTATCCGCCGCTCTCACCGACTTCGTCCCCTTCGCCCCTATATCACTGATAGTATACTGCTCTGTCTTAAATACTTCTCCATTTCCTCTCTGATACTCTACCGACACCACCACATTATCAACCACAAACTCCGTCTGGTTCTTCACAATAACATCCAGATCCTTTATCCCTCCCAGGAAACCAGTTCTGTAATCACTATTCGTCACCGCAATAAACTGCTTCCAGTTCTTTCTATAATAGATCCTGGGATCTACAAACTGCCCCTGGCTATTCTGCCGCTCCCTCACCTCTGCCCTGTCCGCAATCTGTTGCGCAGTATTACTACTCATGTCTAATGACTGCCTCAAATGACGATTCTCATTATTCAACCGTTCATTCTCTGCCAATATCTTCTTTACCCGCTGCTGCTGCCGGGAATAACTCATCACGAGAAAAATACCTAGAAAAATGATGATGATAATATATCCTACATTCCGTTTCATAACGGACTTATCTGAAAAAATGATGCCAGTGATAATATCACCCACTCCTTAAACGCAAACTAAATCTTCCCTCCTCTCTATATACCAGTATCTCTTTCCTCACGCTAAATTTGGCCTTTTGAAGAATAAATGTTCCCCCCATCAATTCTTAGAAGCTAATATATATTTACCAATCGTTATTTTTGCACCTCTAAATCTCCCCTATGGAACTTGTGATTGTAAATGATAAACACACAGCAAAGCAGTTTTTAGACGTTCATGTGCTGCTGAATAAAGATATTCCCGGATGGGTTCGTCCCCTGGATAAAGATATCAACGCGGTGTTTGATACGAAAAAGAACAAGGCATTCCGTCACGGAGAGTTGATCCGCTGGGTGCTGAAGGATGATAATGGCAAACTGATAGGCCGTATCGCCGCTTTTGTAAATAAGAAATATAAGAGCAAGGGAGATACCCAACCAACAGGTGGTATAGGCTTCTTCGATGCGATCAATGATCAGAAAGCTGCCAACTTCCTCTTTGACCATGCCCGTGACTGGCTGAAAGAAAGAGGAATGGAAGCCATGGATGGCCCTATCAACTTCGGTGAAAGAAACAACTGGTGGGGATTGCTGGTAGAAGGCTTTCACGAGCCGTTATATGCTATGAACTTCAATCCGCCATACTATAAGCAACTAATGGAAAATTATGGTTTCCTGCCATTCTTCCACCAGCATTGCTATGGTCGGGATGTGAAAGAGCGCGTGCAGGAAAAGTTTTATAACCGCCACGCCGCTATGGCAGCAGATCCTGCATTCTCTTCCAGCCACCTCAAAAAGAACCGGATGGAAAAGTATGTAAAAGACTTTGTGCATGTGTATAATAAAGCCTGGGCAGGCCACGGTGGTAATAAGGAGATGGGCTTCCAGCAGGCCATGAAGTTGTTTAAACAGATGAAACCTGTGATGGATGAAAAAATCATATGGTTCATTTATCACAACAATGAACCTATCGGCGCCTGGTTGAACCTGCCTTCCCTGAATGAGTATTTCAAACACTTGAATGGTAAATTTGGTCCCTTACAGATACTCAAACTCCTCTGGTTAAAGATGACCCGGGGTACCAAAACTTTTACAGGGATCTTATTTGGTATAGTACCTGAATTTCAGGGAACAGGTGCAGATGCTTACCTGGTACTGGAAGGTGGCGCTATTATCCAGAACAAGCTGAAATATGAAAAATACGAGATGCAATGGATTGGCGACTTCAATCCTAAAATGATCAATATGGCAGAAGGGCTGGGAACAACTATCACCCGTAGGTTAACGACTTACCGTTATCTTTTTGACAGAACCAAAGAATTCAAACGTCACCCACTACTCTGAGTTAACATACAAACGGCCTCCCTGAAAAGGAGGCCGTTTTAATTATAATACCTTTACACCCGCAGGAGGTAAATGTCTGATAATAGTGTTGTAAATATCTCTTTCCCTGAAAGGCTTCAACATACAATCATTAAATCCTAAATCTCTATACCGGCTATTCTCCGTAATCGTAATATCTGCAGTAATAGCCAGCACTGGTACGCTGGCTTTCGCCACATCCCTATCCTCCCTGATTTTCTTCACGACCTCCACCCCTGTCATCCCCGGCATCTGTACATCCAGCAGCACCAGGTCATAATCGTGCAAAGAGAATAATTTATACGCTTCAATACCATCTGCAGCCTTATCAAAATTACATTTCCAACGGCTCAGAATATGTGTAAGTAATAACAAATTCATCTCCTGGTCATCCGCCACCAGAACATGCCTGCCTTCCATAAAACTACCGGTCATATCCTCCAGCTCCCTGCGCGTAATCAAGGTCATACGAGCATCCGATACCTGGTATAAAATTTCAAATGCAAAAGTGCTGCCTTTGCCTGGCGTACTCTCAACATTTAAATTTGTACCATGCAGGTGCAGAATATGCTGAATAATAGCTAACCCTAATCCCGTTCCACTCATCAACCCCATTTGCGGAGGACGTGCTACACTATAAAATCCGAATAAATGAGGAAGCATGTTTATAGGAATACCTATACCGGTATCTTTAACCTCTACTCTTACCCACACTTTATCTTCAGCAGTTTTTGACACACGCAGTATAACCTGTATACCTCCCTGCGTGGTATACCTGATGGCGTTTTCCACCAGGTGTAGTATCACCTGTTTCAGACGTTGTTCATCACCCTGTACACGCAAATATTGATCGCCTTCATAAAGCGCATCAAAGTACAATCCTTTTTCCAAAGCAGCTTTTCGCTGCTCTTCAGTTACTGCATGAAAGGCAGCGTAGACTTCAAAAGGGTGTGCATTCAATTGCACCTCACCTTTTGCCAGGTTATATACTTCCTGTGCATTGTTCATAATGCGCAACAGCGTACTGGCAGCATGTTCAATAGAATACATGAATTCACGTTGTTCCTTATCCAGTATGGTATGAGAAAGCTGTTCACTCATGCCGATGATAGCATTGAGTGGTGTGCGCATTTCCCTGTTGAAATTTGTAATCATATCCAGCTTGCCTTTCATAGAATCAGACAAGGCAGATTGTGCATTTTTTAATTGCATCCGCAGGCGATAGATCATGACAATAACGCCACCGGCTATTAATAGAAATAATAGTGCTATGGTAATGGCAATAATACTATCGGGGGATTGCACCAGAAGGGGTACAATACATGAGGTCAACCTGGGTGCGACCATCCGCGACATCATAAGAAATTGAAATATTAAAATGATTGCTTACTACACGATAATTATGGTCCGTTCTGTGGTGCTTTAGCTGATATTAAGTTAGTGATTTATTTAATTATGGCCAATTCATTGCTGAGAGTGCCAGGCAAAAAAGAAAAATCTTCCATGCTGCCGCAATCCTTTCTCAAATTCCCTCATTTCCCCATCTCTACTTCTCAAAATAAAGTTATATTTATTCAGCTTTATTCAGCGATCATTATGCTAACTTGTTTGTATCTATGTCCAGCTTCTTTTCGGCCAGTTCCGAAAACTCCACAACCGTCCCACCTGCGGGATCATTCAGATTGCAGGTCCTCAAAATGATGGGAAGCATCCTGCTATTCTTCATCACCTATGGTCTTCTGCTCATCTATGCAGGTATACTCGCCGCCATTTTTCTCTGGGCCGGCGTCAGTCTTATCATGTTCGCCCCGCTCCACCCCATCACTATCTTATCTATATTCCTGTTCATCGCAGGACTGGGAATAATTTTCATGGGTATTATGCAGGTGTTGTTCCTGATCAAATTCCTCTTTACCCGCCAGCACCAGGACCTTTCACTCCGCATTCCCATCACCCGCAAAGAACAGCCGGCACTCTTCGACTGCCTCCAACAAATTGCGCGATCGACCAAAACCCGCTTCCCTAAAAAGGTGTACCTCGCCCCCGGTGTAAATGCCGCAGTCATTTATCCGGTAAAATTCCTGAACATGTTCTGGCCTGTCGGCAAAAAACTGGAAATAGGTTTAGGACTTGTCAACAGTCTGAACGTAAGTGAATTCAGCATGGCCATTGCACACGAATTCGGCCATTTTTCACAACGTAGTATGAAACTGGCCAGCTATGTTTACACCGTAAACAGGATGATCTACAACATGCTCTACGAAAACCAGAGCTGGCACAAAACCATGAGCTGGATTTCCAGCAGGTGGATCGTATTTGCTCTTCTGGCCCGCATCAATCTCCGGATCGTAAGCGATATACAAAAAGCATTACGACTCATGTACGGCATGGTCAACAGACAGTACATGCGCCTGAGAAGAGAAATGGAATTTCATGCAGATGCAGTCGCACTGACAGTAGCTGGTACAGATGCAGCCATTTCCGCCATGCGCAGGCTGGAAATAAGTGGGTTCTTTTATGAGCATTGTTTGCTGCAACTTCCTGAAATGGCACGACAGCAACGTCGCTTTGGAAATATATATGAAGTACACAGGTCATTGATCCGCCTATATGCCTCCCAACACGAAATAGCACTGGACGCACACCAGTTACCGCTGGTGACAGATAATTACTTTAGTTCATTCCTGCTAAGCAGGATACAATTACCCGATCAATGGGCCACACATCCTTCCCGCCAAGAACGGGAACAACGTTACATGGCAGCGAATATCCGCAAAGCCATTAAAGGAGAAAGTGCATGGCACCTATTTCAACATGCAGAAGAGCTGCAGGAGCGAATGTCCTCCTTACTCAGTCAATCTTTTATTCAGCCATCTGCTGAATATGTACCCTATCCGGTGGAAAACTTCATCGCAGAAACTGCCACCCGAATCAAAGATTACTCAATGCCGGCGATTTTCAATGAGTATTATGACAATCGCCCATTGCCAATTTTGCCTGAGGGGAATATTACCCCCTTGTCAGATGAACAGATGGCGACGCTCTCTGTTTCCACTTTGTACGCAGAAAACAAAGTCCAGCGTTTGCGTGCATATTTCAGGGATATGCAGGATGCCGATACCCTGCATGCAATACAGGAGGGACATATTAAAACGAGGTATTTTGAATTTGAAGGCAAACAATATCCGGTTACCGCTGCAGGCAAAGTACGTGCTAAGCTGCAATCCAGTATCCGGCAGGATACAGAGTGGCTACTGGCGCATGATACCCTGGCGATAAAATACCATTATACCATCATTTTTAAAAAAGATCCTGCCTATGCACAAAAACTACTGGAACAATATCACACGTTACTTGAACACCAGGCTACCTGCTGGCAACTAAATGATATTGTCGCAAGGATCCTTCATACCATCAGCTCACTATTCAGTGAACAGGGCCTGACGGTAGTGAGTGCCCAACCATATTTTGATAGCCTGGTAGATGAAGGCGCTTTATTAAAGAAGATCCTCCTCCGCCTGAAACAAATTCCGGAGGTAACAACGGGTTGGGAAAAAACTTTGCAGGAAAAGATCAGTCATTTCCTCCGGTATAATTATAATTATATAAATGGGAATGAGCCAATTATGGAAGAGATTACAAATCTGCACGAGATTAGTACAACCGTGATGGATCAATATAATAATTGTATCATCCTGATGAAAAAGGCATGGTTAGAAGCGGTGTTGTAATTATATCCCACATCCCTCTTTTCACCATTTCTCCTGAATTTTCTGTACTTTCGGCCTTCGTGAATAGCCTTTGAATATGGAGAATTTTATCGTTTCTGCCCGTAAATACAGACCACAGAACTTTTCTACAGTAGTAGGACAATCCCACATTACCACCACACTCAAAAACGCCATCCGCAATAACCAACTTGCGCATGCCTTTTTGTTCTGCGGTCCACGCGGTGTGGGAAAAACTACCTGTGCCCGTATCCTGGCAAAAACCATCAACTGCGAAAATCTCCAACCCGATGGCGAGGCCTGCAACCAATGTCACTCCTGCGTTTCCTTCAACGAAGGCAGCTCTTTCAATATCCATGAATTAGATGCCGCCTCCAACAACTCAGTAGATGACATCCGTACCCTTGTAGAACAGGTACGCTTTGCTCCTCAAGCGGGTAAATATAAAATCTATATCATAGATGAGGTACACATGCTCAGTTCCTCCGCGTTCAACGCATTCCTGAAAACGCTGGAAGAACCACCCTCCTATGCAATATTCATCCTGGCTACCACCGAAAAACATAAAATCCTCCCCACCATCCTGAGCCGATGCCAGATCTTCGATTTCAAGCGCATCACCATTCAGGATACCGTGGATCACTTACAGGAAATCTGTCAGAAAGAACACATTCAGGCCGAAAACGACGCACTGCACCTCGTAGCGCAAAAGACCGATGGCTGTATGCGTGACTCTCTCAGTACCCTGGATAAAATCGTCTCTTTCACCGGCGGAAAGCTCACCTACCAGAATACCCTGGAGCACCTCAACATCCTTGACTATGATTACTTCTTCAAACTCATGGATGGAGTACTGCAACAGGACGTAGCTGCTGCCCTCCTCATCTTTGACGAAATCCTTCAGAAAGGTTTCGAAGGAGACAACTTCCTCAATGGCTGGGCCGAATTCCTCCGCAACCTGCTGTTGTGCAAGGAAGACAAAGTCCTCCACCTGGTAGAAGTAAGTGGTAACCTGAAAGACCGCTACCGCCAGTTATCCGGCAAACTGAGTCCATCTTACCTGATCACCGCCCTCCACCTGCTGAACGAAACGGAGATCAACTACCGCATGGCGCGCAACAAACGTCTTCATGTGGAAATGGCACTGATCAAACTTTGTTTCCTGCAACAGGCAGTGAACTTAGTCAGCGATGACCAAACCGGGGAGGTAGTAAAAAAAAAACTGGTAGCTGACGGTTCTGCACCGCAAAAGCTTCGGGCACCGATCGCACAAGCCACCCCTGCCAAAGCAGGCCAGCCAGCTACAAGTGCATCAATTGCTGCTAATGAGCCAAAGCTTACTATAGAAAATACAGCAGCACAGCATACTTCATATAATTCTTCTCAAACGGCTTCCGGGCATACGAATTCTCAAACTGGCTCCGGGCGGACTGCGTATTCCCAATCATCTTCCGGACAGTCGCATGCGCAGACGCCCGCCGGGCAGACTGCTTATACTCAGACCGCTTCCGGACAAACGAATTCTCAAACAGCCTCCGGGCAGACTGCTTATGCTCAGGCACCTTCCGGACAAGCAGCCAATTCCCATACGGCATCCGGGCATGCAACACCTGCTCAAACCTCCTCCGGACAAGCAACTTCCAAACCTGCCCAACCAGCGGCCAATGTACCAAAGGTATCAGGTCTGGCAGCCATGAAGCAGGCCTTTGCAGCATCCCAATCCACTGAAACCAAACAGGAAATCATTCCGATGACCCTGGGTGCCCTGCATGTATACTGGGAAGAATTTATCGACCGCTTCCGTCAGGCTAACAAAATGACAGTCGTAAGCAACTTACAACTGGCTGCAATCTCCATGAACGGACCTGAAGAGATCGGAATTACCAGCAGAAATATTGTGCAATTCCGCTTCATGGAAGAAGAAAAATTGTCCATCTCGGCTTTCTTCAAAGAGAAATTCCGAAACAACGGGCTGGTACTGACATTACATCTCGACGAATCACAGCAAACAGCGGATATTGGCCCTGCGCCTTTATCCAGCCGTGAGAAATTTGCGAAGATGGTAGAAAAATATCCACTTGTGAAAGAGTTGAAAGACAAACTAAATTTGGAACTCGATTTTTAATACCGTTTATAATCAGCAGAAGATCACGAATACGACTTTCACAATTCGCAATTCTTTTGTAGGTTTGAGCAAAATTTGGAAAAATACTATGGCAGAAGTTATCAGAATGCCCCTTTTGAGTGACACGATGACAGAAGGGGTGATCGCGGAATGGCATAAAAAGGTAGGCGATACCGTAAAAGCAGACGATGTAATTGCTGAGGTGGAAACTGATAAGGCCACCATGGAAGTGATGGGATATGTAGAGGGTACGTTATTATATATAGGTGTAGAGAAGGGAAAGGCTGCTAAAGTAAATGAAGTAATAGCTATTGTTGGTAAACCGGGTGAAGACTTCCAGTCTTTACTGGGTGGTGCTGCTCCAGCTCCGGCTGCCGCACCTGCACAACAGGAAGCTCAGGCACCAGCTCCAGCTGCTGATAATGCTGCTCCGGCACCAGCTGCCGATAATGCTGCTGCTGCAGAGGCGCTGAAAAATGCTACTGTAATCCGTATGCCACTCCTGAGCGATACGATGACAGAAGGTAAAATCGTTGCCTGGAATAAGAAAGTAGGCGACACCGTGAAAAGCGATGACGTACTGGCTGAAGTGGAAACCGACAAGGCGACCATGGAAGTAATTGGTTACGCTGACGGTGAATTATTATATGTAGGCGTAAAAGAAGGTGATGCTGCCAAAGTAAATGGTATTATCGCTATCGTAGGTAAGAAAGGTACAAATGTGGAGGCTATCTTGGCTGCTGAAGGTCAGGGTGGTGCTAAACCAGCTGCTGCCGCTGCTGCTCCTGCCGCTCAAACTGCTGCTCCTGCTGCAAATGCAGCTCCGACAGCAACTCCTGAAGCTGCTGCTGACGCTAACGGTCGTGTGAAAGCATCTCCGCTGGCTAAGAAACTGGCGCAGGAAAAAGGTATCGATATCAATAAAGTACCTGGTTCCGGCGATAACGGTAGAATCGTGAAGAAAGATGTGGACGGATTCGTTCCATCTGCAGCACCTGCTGCTACCGCTACCGCTGCTGCACCTGCTGCTGCGAAAACAGCACCAGCTTTTGCACCTGCCGGCCAGGAAGGTTACACAGATATTCAGCTTACTCAGATGCGTAAAGTGATCGCTAAGCGCCTGAGCGAAAGCAAATTCTCTGCTCCTCACTTCTACCTGAAAGTGGATGTGAATATGGACAAGGCAATGGATGCCCGTAAAGCAATTAACGAGGTATCTCCTGTTAAGATCTCCTTCAATGATATGGTGATCAAAGCAGCTGCCCTGGCCCTGCGTCAGCATCCTGATGTGAACAGCAGCTGGATGGGTGATTTCATCCGCCAGAACCACCACATACACATCGGTTCCGCTGTAGCAATCGAAGATGGTCTGATCGTACCGGTTATCCGCTTCGCTGACCAGAAATCTCTGAGCCAGATCGCAGCTGATGCTAAAGGTCTGTACGACAAAGCTAAAAACAAGAAACTCCAACCACAGGACTTCACTGGTAATACCTTCACTATCTCTAACCTGGGTATGATGGGTATCGATGAATTCACTGCAATCATCAATCCTCCGGATTCTGCGATCCTGGCTGTTGGTGGTATCAAGGAAACAGTAGTATCTGAGAAAGGACAGTTTAAGGCTGTTAATATCATGAAACTGACCCTGAGCTGTGATCACCGTAGTGTAGATGGATCTGTAGGTGCGAAGTTCCTCGCGACACTGAAAGGTTACCTGGAAAACCCGGTTACAATGCTGGTATAGTCCAACAAGATATAATTTTGAAAAGCGGCTTCCTGTAGGAAGCCGCTTTTTTTATTTATATTTATACTAAATCCAGTCACAATGGAACCTCTCAGGAATGCATTAAACTGGTTCGAAATCCCTGTCCACGACTTCGACAGAGCAAAGAAATTCTACAGCCAGATCCTTGGCTGCGACCTTCCCGAACAAACTTCCGGATTCAAAAAAATGGCCTTCTTCCCCTTCGACTCCTCCACTGGTGCAGGCGGCGCACTCGTCCATGGCACGGAATACCTCCCCAGCCAACGCGGAGCGCTGATTTACCTCAACGCCGGCGAAGACCTCACCCCCATCCTCGACCGCGTCGAAGCCGCCGGTGGCAAAATTGAACTTGACAAACGCCCCATCTCCGACATCCCCCTCCCCGGCTTCTTCGCCATCATCTACGACACCGACGGCAACCGCATCGCGCTCCATTCCCGTACCTAATCTTCAATTAGTTTTCACAAACTTTTGAAAGTTCAAAAACATAATATACCTTTATGTTATCAATAAGGAAGCAATGAAATTATCGGAAGCAAAAGCACAATTCATCCAGACATGGGGTTCACTCGGAGCGCAATGGGGAATCAACCGGACTATGGCCCAAATTCACGCTTTGCTAATGATCATGCCTGATCCACTGAGTGCAGACGAAATCATGGCAGAACTGAATATTTCACGTGGCAATACCAATATGAATGTGCGTGAGCTCATCAACTGGGGTATCGTAGATCGTGTCCTCGTTCCCGGCGAAAGAAAAGAATATTTCACTGCCGAAAAAGACATCTACAAAGTCGCCAAGGAAATAGCCAGGGAAAGAAAACGACGTGAACTGGAACCGATTCTCAAAACCCTGGATCAACTCCAGGAAGTAGAAGGAGATCCAAAAGACAAGCACGTGCAATCTTTCAAAGATTCTATTACTGAAATAAACAAATTCGCGCATCAGACAGATAAAACCCTGAGTTTATTTGTAAAAGCAGATGAAAACTGGTTTTATTCTACCCTGATTAAGCTGTTTAAATAATTAACTGGAAAGGTCTTCAGGACAAACAGTCTGAAGCTCTTTCAAACCATTTGCCTGAAAGCTCATCCTACAGGCATTTCAACTAATCAAAGGCGGCCCTCCGCCTTCTTTTTTCAAAACATGTTTCAATAATTACTGAAAGTTCAGAATATGAAAAACAAAAAGATCATCATCGCTGGCGGCACAGGCTTCATCGGCACAGGCCTGACTCACTACTTCGGCCATGACAACGACATCATCATCCTCACCCGCCACCCTCTCCCTGCCCATGACCGTGTCTCCTACGCCTCCTGGGATGGAAAATCCCTCGGCAACTGGGTACACCACCTCGAAAATGCCGACCTACTCATTAATCTCACCGGTAAATCTGTCAACTGCCGCTACACCCCCGAAAATAAACAAGCCATCTTCGACAGTCGTACCAACGCTACCGACGTCATAGCCGCCGCCTTTCGTTCCATTCCCAATCCCCCAAAAGTCTGGATCAACGCCGCTTCTGCCACCATCTACCGCCATGCAGAAGATCATCCCATGGATGAATTCAATGGTGAAATAGAAAACGACTTCTCTGTGCAGGTCTGCAAAAAATGGGAAGCAGGTTTCAACGAAGCCACCGTACCCGCAGGTGTGCGCAAAGCTGTATTACGCATCGCCATCACAATCGGTGCCGAAGGAGGTGTATTATCCCCTTACCTGAACCTGGTAAAATTTGGCCTGGGTGGTTACCAGGGCAGTGGCCAACAGCGTTTCAGCTGGGTACATATCACAGATGTAGCCCGTATGATGGAATGGATTTTCGAAAACCCATCCCTCGAAGGCACCTTCAATTGCAGTGCTCCACACCCTACCACTAACCGTGAATTCATGCGCACGTTACGCAAAGCTGCCGGCCACCTGTTCGGTCTGCCAGCCCCCACCTGGATGCTGAAAATCGGCGCCTGTCTCATTGGCACAGAAGCAGAATTACTCCTGAAAAGCAGGTGGGTACTACCTACCCGCGCCACACAGGCTGGCTTTACATTTCAGTATCCCCACCTGAAACCCGCTATGGAAAACATTATACAAAGCCTGCCAAGAAGACGGTATCACCTCTTCTAACAATGATCTGGTGTAAAGTTTGATATTATATAAATATGAGCGACAAGAAAAAAACCGTGGTATTGGGTGCATCACCTAATCCTGACAGATATAGTTTCCTGGCTGTGAATAGATTGGCGGCCAATGGGCATCCGGTGGTAGCTATTGGTAAAAGGGCTGCTCAGATTGGAAGTATTCCCATTGTTACCGACCACACTTCGCAGGAAGATGTGGATACAGTAACCCTGTATATGAACCCTGGGAACCAAAAGGAATATTATGATTATATCATGAATTTGCATCCCAAACGCATCATCTTCAATCCTGGTACTGAAAATGACGAATTAGCGAAAATGGCGGAAGATAAAGGGATTGATACATTAGAAGCTTGTACATTGGTACTCCTCAGTACCGGACAATATTGATTGCTTTTTTCATAAAAAGAGGGGGATTGCTTTTGCAGTCCCCCTCTTTACATTTATACCATACTCAACCTACCCAAATAAGTTGTATATTCGGTTATCCTAATATCCCCATCAGCCCGGCACTAAATCATCGACTGGCTTTAACTACATCAACACCGCCTTTTCACTCTAATCATATATAATCATGAAATGGAGAAGATTCAACGGCGAACAAATCCAATTGCCAATTAAGGAAGAAGTCCGCGAGGCTATCATCCGCGAAACCGCAAAAGGCTTTCACCTGAAAGTATGTATCGGCACCGACTCCCAGGTCAAAGGCGCTGACACAGAATTCGCTACCGTTATTGTATTTCTGCGCGAAGGACATGGAGGTTTTATGTTCATTCACAATGAAAAAACCCGCGACGTCTACTCTATCAAAGAGCGCATGCTCATAGAAGTAGCCAAAAGCATCGAAATCGCCTACGAACTCTGTGACATGTTTACTAAATATGACGTAGACATGGAAGTACATGCAGACATCAACACCAACCCCCAGTTTAAAAGTAACCTGGCTTTACGCGAAGCCATGGGTTATATACTGGGTATGGGCTTCGCCTTCAAAGCCAAGCCAGACGCGTTTGCCAGCAGTTGCTGTGCCGATAAGGTAGTCAACTGACAAACGTAGTTCACATCGCTTTCATGGTTTTAGGATGTGTGCTCACACATCCAGGGATTTTATCCCCCATAAAATTTTAAAAACCGCCCCCTCTACTACCTCCCGAATGTTATGTTAAAGTGGCCCCCCCACTGTATCCCCCCTCCTTCGCTACAATTGGCACCTCACCTTCTCATTTTTCAAAAATTCTTCGTAACTTATATCGTTACCTAACCTACAATAAAATAAAGGGATCAAAATGAGACCCATTTCTGTCACTGTCACACTAGTAGCGATATTAGCAACCTTTGCCTGCAAAAAAGAGAACCTTGCAGACAACCCATCCAGCAAACTTCAGGGTAGCTGGCGACTGATACAAACCGTCTCCGGCAAGCATCTTAGCCTGGTAGATAGTAGCGCGCTCAATACCATTACCTTCAATGGCAATACTATGCTCACTTACCGTCACGATACCCTCGTGAACCGGGAGTCTTTCCTTATGGCTTTCAAAGCTGACCGTCTTCCTTACCTGGTCTCTGACAAAGACCCCTGGAATCCAAGAATTTACAGCTGCACCTTTTGCACCTCTGCTGATACACTATATCTATCGGCTGTACATATGGTTGATGGGGTTAAAGCCACTTATGTTCGTGTAAAAAATAAAGGAGCACTGTAACAGCGCCCCTTTATTTAAATAATATGGTATACAGTTTAGGTAATTACCTGAACTGTATGTTTATTTTATCTATTCAGGGCAGGCCCGCGCTCCTCCTTCAATCATCCTAAACTGCACCCGGTTTACGCAATCATCCTAAACTGCCCCTAGTTTATGCAATCGCCCTAAACCGCCTGTTCATCCGCATAGCCCACCATCTCCCCCGACCTACACCCGGTTTACACAATCATTCTAAACTATATATTCATCCACATAGTCCACCATCTCTTCCGACCTGCACCCGATTTACGCAATCGCCCTAAACTATATATTCATCCACATAGCCCACCATCTCTCCCCGACCTGCACCCGGTTTACGCAATCGCCCTAAACTATATATTCATCCACATAGTCCCCCATCTCTCCCCGACCTGCACCCGGTTTACGCAATCGCCCTAAACTATATATTCATCCACATAGTCCACCATCTCTTCCGACCTACACCCGGTTTACGCAATCGCCCTAAACTATATATTCATCCACATAGCCCACCATCTCTCCCCGACCTGCACCCGGTTTACGCAATCGCCCTAAACTGCATATTCATCTCATCAATAAACTCCAATATCTTATCCCTCCCCATCTTCTTCACCGTACTCGTCACAAAATTCGCCGGCAAAAACTCCCAACTCTCCCTCAACTTATTCAAAAATGCCTTCACATTCTTACTCGTCTCCGCCTGCGTACTCTTATCCGCCTTCGTAAATACCAGGTTAAAAGGAATCTGCCACTCCCCCAACTGATTCACAAAATCCAGATCCAGCTGCTGCGGCGTATGCCTGCTATCAATCAACACAAATACATTCACCAGATTCTGCCGCTTCCTTAAATAATTCTCAATCATCTTCTCCCAACTTCTCCGCTGAGACTGACTCACCTTTGCAAAACCATATCCCGGCAAATCCACCAGATACCAATCCTTATTAATCACAAAATGATTAATCAACTGCGTCTTCCCTGGCGTTCCGGAAGTCTTTGCTAACTTCTCATTGTTCGCTAACATATTGATCAATGAGGACTTACCCACATTTGACCTGCCAATAAAAGCATACTCCGGCAGATTCGGAGTAGGGCACTTATCCCACTCAACATTACTAATCAGGTATTCTGCAGACTTTATAATCATAATCTCTTTTTTCAAAAAAAATAAAAAATGGCCCCGTACATGACTTTTAGCATTTTACTTATCAACAAGAACACCCTAACTTTGCGGGCTATGTCAGACAAGAAAGTAGTACCGTTTGCCGCGTCAAAATTAAGCAAGAAGGAACAAATAGCGACAATGTTCAATGATATTGCCCATCGCTATGACTTTTTAAACCACTTTATGTCCCTCGGGATCGATATCATGTGGCGTAAAAAAGCCCTCAGACTGCTGAAATCACTCCAACCCAAAAAGATGCTGGACGTGGCTACCGGTACCGGCGACTTCGCCATCATGGCCAACAAAATGCTGAATCCTGACACCATTACCGGTATAGATATCTCCGAAGGTATGCTCTCTTTCGGTCGGGAAAAAATCAATAATCTGGGCCTCTCTGACAAAATTACCCTGCAGCTGGGAGATAGCGAAACAATAAGTTTTCCTGATAATACGTTTGATGCAATAACGGTTGCATACGGTGTTCGCAACTTCGAAAATCTGGAAAAAGGACTGGCGGAAATGTTGCGTGTATTAAAGCCGGGCGGAAAATTGGTAATATTAGAATTCTCTAATCCAACAGTTTTTCCTATTAAACAATTATATAATTTGTATTTTCGCTATATTACACCCCTGATCGGAAAATGGATTGCAAAGAGTGAGGCAGCATATAGCTACCTTCCCGAATCTGTGAAAGCGTTCCCACAAGGTCAGGAAATGTGTAATATTTTAACTAATACCGGCTTTCAAGCAGTGACATGCAAAAAACTCACATTCGGCATCAGCTCTATTTATTGCGCTTCCCGCTAGTACTGATACTGGCTATCCTATGGAATACAAGGGGCGCACACGCGCAAACCGTACTGAATATGGAAGAACATGATGCCAAACCCTATTACTTTGGTATCACACTCGCGGCCAACAACTCTAATTTCAAACTCCTCCACGATGCTGTTTTTCTGCATCAGGACTCTATCATGGTAGTAGAGCCCCTCAAGTCCTTTGGATTCAACCTCGGGCTGCTGGGCAACGTACGCCTGAGCGAATATTTTGACCTTCGCCTTAATCCGCAATTGTCATTCGCCTCGAAAAACTTATACTACAGAGAAAATTTCCCTACCAGGGAGACCACTAAAAATATCGAATCCATCCTCCTGCAATTCCCTTTACAGGTTAAGTTCAAATCCGACCGTATCGATAATATGCGCGTATACGTGATCGCTGGTCTGAAATACGATTATGACCTGGCTTCCAATGCCCGTGCACGTCGCGCAGAGGATCTTGTAAAAATCAAAGCGGGTGACTATGGCTATGAAGCCGGCGCTGGTTTTGAATTTTATTTCCCCAGCTTTATCTTCTCACCAGAGTTTAAAATCAGTAATGGTTTGTCAAATATGCAGGTGAAAGATAAAAACCTCCGTTACTCCAACGTGATTCAATCCCTGAAGTCCAGAATGATCGTGTTCTCTATCCATCTGGAAGGTTAATAAATGACACCCGTAAGTGAAAGGCAACCACCTATCACTACCTCTGGTGGCTTTTCTTCCCAAACATGGAATGATAACAAACCTCCTTTCCTGACAGGTTAACAAACCTTTCTTTGCACTATATTTGCGGCATGCAGACATATATCATCCGCAATATATCCGTAGTAAACGAAGGCAGTACCACTGTCCAGGACGTCCTCATCAGCAATGGCCGTATAGAAAAAATCGCTCCGCAGATCACCGTCAGCGGACAATACATTGAAATCAACGGCGAAGGCAAACACCTCCTCCCCGGTGTTATCGATGACCAGGTGCACTTCCGCGAACCCGGCCTTACCCACAAAGCTACTATCTACACGGAATCCCGTGCAGCTGTAGCCGGCGGTACCACCAGCTTTATGGAAATGCCTAACACCATTCCCGCCGCCCTCACCCAGGAACTGCTGGAAGACAAATACACCATCGGTGCCAACCATTCCCTGGCCAACTACTCCTTCTTCATGGGCGTATCCAACGACAACGCTGATGAAGTACTGAAAACAAACGAAAAGAAAGACCGTATCTGCGGCGTGAAAATATTCATGGGGTCCTCTACCGGCAATATGCTGGTGGATAACTTCATCACCCTCGAACGCATCTTTGGTGGTAGCGAAGTACTCATAGCCACCCACTGCGAAGATGAAAAGATTATCAAAACCAATCTCGAAAAATACAAACAGGAAGTAGGTCCGGAAAACCTCACCGCCGCTTACCACCCCCTGATCCGTAACGAAGAAGGTTGTTTCGAGTCCTCATTGGTAGCTATCCAGTTTGCTAAAAAACACAATTCCCGTCTGCACATCCTGCACATCTCTACAGAGAAGGAATTACAGTTGTTCAGCAATATGCTGCCACTGGCAGAAAAACGTATTACCGCTGAGGTATGTGTACATCACCTGTACTTCACTGCAGATGATTACGCCCGCTACGGCAATCTTATTAAATGTAACCCTGCTATCAAAGCAGCACACAATAAACATGGCCTCTGGCAAGGTTTGCTCGACGACCGTCTGGACATCATTGCCACCGACCACGCTCCTCACACCTGGGAAGAGAAACAACAACCTTACTTACAGGCGCCATCCGGCGTTCCTCTGGTTCAGCACAGTCTGCTGATGATGCTGGAACATGTATCCAAAGGCAATATCACCCTTGAGAAAGTGGTAGAGAAAATGGCGCATGCGCCCGCTATCTGTTTCCAGATAAAAGAAAGAGGTTTCCTGCGTGAAGGATACTTTGCGGACTGTGTGATCGTAGACCTGCAACAGGCCACCATGGTGGAAAAGAACAACCTCCATTACAAATGTGGATGGTCTCCGCTCGAAGAACATACATTCCCTGCAGCCGTGACACATACATTTGTAAGTGGTCATTTGGCATATGAGAATGGTAAATTTAATGAGAGTGAGAAAGGGCAACGTTTGTTGTTCAACAGATAATAAGGGTTACTTTTCAACTGATAACTTAGAACACTGTTCAATAGATAACAAAGAACACCATTCTTCAGGTAACAAAAGGCGCTAGTCTAAAGATCAAATTGGCCGCTGTTCTACAAATAACCAAGGAAGCCATTCCACAACTCATAATGGCTTCCGTTCTACAAATAACAACGGCCTTTACCAATATATTCACCCATCCTCCAAAAAGGATGGGTGTTTTTTTATCCCCTCTTTATGGAATTCTTCACATTGCTCATCTGTAAATAAAGCGACATATTTCCGTATATTCACCTAAAAGCCTGTGCAATGGAATTAGACAAAACGACCTATTACGACCTATCAATATTTAACAGAGAAGAGGAATTTTCTTTGTTTCATAAACTGGACTTTACAACAACAACAGGCGGCAGACATTACCTCAGGCAGATATATGCAAATCCGCTGAAAGATATACCTGCCTTAGCGCAAAGACATAAAGCATTACAATACCTAATCCAGGAAGAAGATCGCTGGCCGGTAGATATCACCAACGGTACGATCGTCGTGATGGAAAATTACCTCGAGGCGCAGATAGAACCTATCAGCAATCCGGAAGGCCTCTCCCTCGTAGTAAGTGCAGTGATGACTAAGATGATCTACAATTCAGATTACGGGTTCATCCAATTCTCCTTCACACAGTTGCTCAACCTGCTCAAAGGATTCCGCTCATTAGTCAGCATATACAATACAGAACATACACCCCGCGATCTAAAACAAATTTTAGACAGGGCGCATCATCTACTATACCAAAAGGAATTCAACGACATCATCGCTGCAGATGCATCCGGACCAGCATCATTCATGCAGATCCTGCGACATGATCATTACATTCGCAAAAAACATCGTAAGACGATCCAGGAGTTATTAGATTTATACAGCAGACTGGATGCATTATATGCAATGGCAAAAGCAATTCGTCATTTCAATTTACAGTTCCCTACATTTGAAGATACGCCCCATCCGTTCGTAGAGATCAAAGATCTCTATCATCCGATCCTGCCTAAGCCGGTATCTTACAATGTATCGATCACACCACAATCACACTTCATGTTCCTCACCGGCGCGAACATGGCGGGAAAGACGACATTCATCAAAGCAGTAGGTGTAGCGGTATTCCTTGCTCATATAGGCATGGGCGTACCTGCGAAAGAAATGAAGTGTAGTTTCTTCAATGGTATCTTTAGTAATATCCAGGTGCAGGATAATATCTTTAAAGGAGAATCATTCTTTTTTAATGAAGTACAACGTATCAAAAATACAATCATCAAAATAAATGATGGAAAAAAATGGTTAGTACTGATTGATGAAATGTTCAAAGGTACGAATGTGGAAGATGCAAAGAATTGTTCTCTTGCAGTGATCAATGGGTTGTTGAAAAGTACGAACTGCCTGTTCATCTTATCCACGCACCTGTATGAGATTGCAGAGGAGTTGAAAGATGCTGCTAATATACGATTCAAGTATTTTGAAGCAGATGTGATAGATGATAATTTATACTTTACATACCAATTGAAAGATGGTATAGCGAAAGAAAAAATTGGTTACTTAATATTAAAACGTGAGAAGGTATTGGATTTATTAAATGAAATAAAATAATAGATATCCATCACAGGAAAATAATCCGAAAATTCACAGCAAATAATCTATAAAATTTACAAAATCTTTCCCAAAGAAAAATCTCACCTGCCAAAAGTAGATGAGATTTTTTCGTTATATTCAATAACAAACTCTTTCATCCATGATTGTTAAAACCTATGGCAGTGCGCTGCAAAGCGTCAGTGCCATCTCCATTGTTATAGAAGTGAATGTCTCACCCAAAGGCACCCGTTTTTCCATCGTAGGTTTACCAGGCAGCTCAGTCAAAGAAAGTGAAGACCGTATAGAATCTGCCATTCAAAATATCGGGTACATATTTCCCCGCTTCAGAACCATTGTAAACATGGCGCCTGCGAATATTCGCAAAGAAGGTGCTGCATATGATCTACCAATAGCCATTGGTTTATTAGCCGCATCAGAACAAATCAAAACTGATAACTTAAATCACTATACACTCATGGGAGAGCTCTCTTTAGACGGAACCTTACTTCCAATAAAAGGGGCCCTTCCCATAGCCGTACAAGCAAAAAAAGACGGTTTCAAAGGAATCATACTCCCCCTTCAAAACGCCAAAGAAGCCTCAATGGTAGACGGCATCAAAGTTTACGGCGCTGTCGACCTGAAAGAAGTCATTGACTTCTACAACAATCCTAAAACCTTACGCCCCACGAATTCCGATGTCTTCAACATCTTCTCCCAACAAAATTCCAACGACCTTGACTTCAATGAAGTCAAAGGTCAATACATGGTGAAACGCGGCCTCGAAATAGCCGCCGCCGGTGGACACAACGTTTTACTCATCGGCCCTCCCGGTGCTGGCAAAACAATGCTGGCAAAACGATTTCCTGGCATTCTCCCTCCCATGACCCTTCCCGAAGCTTTAGAAACCACTAAGATCTATTCAGTAGCTGGCAAACTCGATTGCTCTTTAATCACCAAACGTCCCTTCCGCTCACCACATCACACGATCAGTGACACCGCCTTAGTAGGTGGGGGTGTCACACCGCAACCAGGTGAAATATCCTTAGCCCACAATGGTGTATTATTCCTCGATGAATTACCTGAATTCAAACGCGCGGTTTTAGAAGTAATGCGTCAACCCATAGAAGAAAGAAGAGTCACCATATCAAGAGCCACCTATACTGTCGACTTCCCTGCCGGTTTCATGCTCATTGCGAGTATGAATCCATGTCCCTGTGGTTATTTTAATCATCCTGACAGATCCTGCTCCTGCCCGGCAGGCGCCGTCCAACGCTATATGCGGAAAATCTCCGGTCCACTCATGGACAGAATAGATTTACATATAGAAGTGACACCTGTATCTCACCAGGAATTAACAGCCTTATCCACATCCGAATCCAGTAATAAAATAAGAGAAAGAGTGATCGCCGCCAGGAACATTCAAAAACAGCGATTCTATAGACATAAAGGAATTTACAACAATGCACAAATGCATCCATCCTTATTAAAAAAGGTATCTCAACTGGATACCCAATGTGCTGATCTGCTCAAAAAAGCGATGCAAACGCTGAACCTTTCGGCCCGCGCTTACGACCGCATACTCAAAGTATCGCGCACTATCGCCGACCTGGCTCACAGTGAACATATTCAATCCGATCACATTGCAGAGGCGATACAATTCAGGTCTCTTGACAGAGAGAATTATTGGATGTAAACAAAACAAAAAAAATTAGTCCCTGAATCGGGAACAAACCGTATAGCTACTGTTCAACCAATGAAAAAGCTTCACCTATTTCATGTTCCATCAGCGTGCCCGATCTATACGATGCCTTATATTCTTCGATCATATTTTTTTCTTCCTGTTTTGTTAAACCTGGCTTTCCAAACCTACCCGTTTTAGGATAGAATCCAAGGATAGTAATTGTTCCTTTTGTTTTATCAACATAATAATACAAACGGTATCCATTACTTTTTCCTTTTGCATTATTTGAATTATCTAGTCTGGACTTTATATATCTAAAGCCAATACCCTGATATAGAATTTGAGGTTGATCAAATATTTCTTCGATTGATTTATCCTTAAAAAAAGAACACAAATCACTACAGCAATTGCTGTAACTATCGTTTTTCTGATAACGATCTATATCATTTCTAACAGTGGAAATTGTATAAAAAGTAGGCAATGCCAGTTGGGATTAATCGTGGAACAATGAATTGTAGTCAGTAGAGATATTTGCTTTATAACGTGATAAATCGTTAGCCATTTCCAATAGCTCTCTCACTTCATCATTAAATGAAATCAATTGAGTAGTCAGCTCATGACTTAATCCCAAATTTTCAATTAATGAGTTAATACTCTTTGCCAAACCGAAAACCGGGAAAATCTTAGCTAAAAGATTCTTAGCTTTTTCAGGCGTATAATTATTGAAGTTTCTTTCGATATCATCAACAACATTTCTGATAAGCATTGTACCTTTAGATAATCCTTCTCTGGTATCTAAAATTAAATCTAAATGTTCATCAGAACCTTTGGTAATGGACCTCTCTGTATTTTCAATAGAGGAGACCGTAATCTCAATCATTTTAATATCATCTTCACATGTAGGATATGACATATAATAAATTTAAGAGGTAACAACAAAATAAAATTACTTCACCTATTTCAAATATACCAATAGATGTGAAAGGTTCAAAATTCCCTTAATCACTTCAAATAATTGATTCCTAAATAAGAAATTTCCCCTGTATCATTTATCAACTTATATTTTTCTATTTTCTATTGCAATGTTCAATTATTAAACATTAATAATTACGTTCGTAAAAAAACGACTCATAATAACACTCAAAAAATTTCTCGTTTCTTTGAATGATTTTAGATGTATAAAGTGATTTAAGTTATCCAGTCTCTAATGTGCAGCTCTTAATATTGCTTTCTTATAAGACCTTTGGCACCGCAAAGGTCTCACCGGCTTGTGGAAACAGCCGGTATTTTTTATATTTAGGTAATCAATCCTGAATGTTTATCATGAATTACCTGAATTTCTTTCCCGGTTTGCTGCAATTTAACCTCAACGACCCAAAACTGTGGGAGGGGATAAAGATCACTGACTGGATCAGCGCCATGGGCGTGATAATCGGGGTGCCTGTAGCTATTGTTAGTATCTTTAAGCTGTTCCAAAAGAATAAGGAGCATGAGCAGCAAATCGCGTCTTTTACTTCCATGGTAATATCGCTTGATAAACAGGCTGCCGAATTGTTGGAACAAAATAAGCTGTTGCGGCAGGATCTGCAACTCCGGGAGAACATCGCCAAAGCCAGCGTAAAGCCTGAGTTATTCCTGGTTGAAGAGGAGAGTTATCTCAACAAAGAAGGAGTTAGGATTTTCGTGCGTAATTCCGGACAGCAGGCTTATTTTGAAGGCTTCGATCAGCTGGTGAACTTTGGTAACTTTGAATGGCGAGGCCAGCCCAATTTACATGAACCTATTCGCCAAGGCGAGGAATGCCGCTTCTTTGCCGCTTACCTTCCATTGGAACAGAAACTGAAACCGCATAGTGACGATCTGGAACAGTATGACCTAATTAAACTTACCGCACCTGTGCCCGAGGATTTGATCAGCGTTCGCCTGAACTTTAGAGACAGCTTAGGATACCGTCATGCCTATCGTATCTACCGCCATACGCAAGCTGTAAATAGCATGGCCAATCTGAAAATGCATCCTGTATCATCCTGAATAGCTAACCTGCCATAAAGTGTATTACTTGGTAAAATCCATGATAAGGTTTACCCTTTTCAATACACAGGATATAAGTTCGGTTATTTTTGTCTCTCACCTCCAATCGAGTAAAATCATTTTTATCCATTATCCGATTCTTATATTCCTCATGCAAAGCAAATGACACGTTAGCAATATCATTATGAAAAATGATTTCATTTGATGAAGTGACAATCTTCTTATTTGTCAACAATACCCACTCATCATCATTTTTATAATAGATTAATAATCCTTTTTCGTCCTCGGCTAAAGAAGATAGTATATGTTTATATGGGGAGCTATTACTTTCATCTATAACTTTTGTGAATAGTCCCTCTCCTCCTTTCCTTTTAAATATTGATATCAATATTCCTGAATTATCATTCATTTCCAGCATTTTATTGTGTAATTTTTTGCAAATGAATAGCAAATCGTGCCCCCTGATTTCAAAATGAGATATAGCAACCAATATAAGATATACTTTCAGTTGGATCTTGGGATTTGAGATATAAACTTCGCATTTAATAGCATTTCTACCGGCACATGCTGACATTAATTTTTTATATGCGATCTAGTTCAAAAAATAACAAAGATAAAATCTGGCGCAGTCTGCCATTAGGTTTATGGGTTCTTTTCTCATAGTGGGATGTAAAATCTACAATTTACGTACCTCCATAAATTCAATCATCTCAAGTTTAACTATTTCCCAATGCCTACCTTTTAGGCAAATAGGCTCAAAATCTTCATCAGCTTGTGAGAAATCAATCAAACTTGGAAAGATCAGGTAATTGATTAGCAGATCGTTTTCGCTTTTCTTCTTGAATATCATAATAAACCTGCAAGATCATAAAATATCCTTCCTCTATATTTAGTGCATGCTCAATTTTTAATGCAAGCCATATATTCATATTTCTTTTCCCTTTGGTAATCGCACCAAGGGTTTGAGGATACTCGTTAATAAATTGAGCAAATTCCCTTTTTGTAAGGTTTCTTTTTCGAAGTTCCCTTTCCAAAACAATGCCCGGGTGTATTCCCTTCAATATGGATAGCTGTTCTTGCATACTGAAAAAATAAACAAATTTGTTTACTTCCACAAACAACACTTGAATCACATAATATTAAAAACCAATTCATTACAAAATAAACAATTTATATTATAACTTAAACCCCATGGAAAATCAACGCCACTCCTGCCAGTAGATTAACCGAACAAAGACTTCAACTCAGCCTACCATGAAATCATCCAAAACACCTATCCCTTGCTTTTCTCCACATCATTACCTTCAGTCACCTTCCCACACACCAGAAATCCCCCCCTATTATCCCAAAACATGATCCCTATACCATCCACAAATTAACCCTCCTCCAACAAATCAACCAAACAAACTCCTGCCCAACCATCTCCTCCATCCATCCTCATTATTAAGTGTTCTACCGACATTTATGCCCCTCCCATTCACTCCCCACCCCCTAAAATCATTTTTTTTCAAAAAAAATGCAGAATTTAAATATTCTCATTATCTTCAAACTGAATTCCATAGTTATAAGGAGATATACCGAACAGTAAAACAACCAATCAAACAGTGGACGATGCGGGGGTAAATGCCTGAGCAAGCCGCAAATTAAGGAAGTGGTGTAATAAATAACTCTGTAGAATTCCAGGTTAGGAGAGACGAATTCCTATAATCATTTATCAACAAAAAATGTGAACTGAAACTGGCCCGTATCTCGCGATACCATCCAGCATGGCTTCCTATACTCACGTATGTGGCCAAACCAAAACTAAAACGCGCGCACAAAACAACTATTTATAAACCTAAATACGGAAAAACTATGAAGCTGCCTGCTATTCGCAGAAATTGCAATCGATTGCAGTTTAGACCAGGAACCACGATAAGAATGATGTCATTCTTATTGCTGACTGCCGGGATTCAGATCCAAGCCAGCGCATCTCCCCTCCGGATCACTCCCGGAAGCACCAATACCAATGCAAGGTTTGGCCCCCCAGTTAAAGGTAAGGTGACCTCAGCTACCGGTGAAGCTATGATCGGCGTAAACGTTATGGTAAAAGCTACCAAAAAAGGAACTTCCACAAACGAAAAAGGGGAATTCACTATCAACGCTTCACCGGACGATATCCTCGTTATTACCTATATCGGATACGAAACCCAGGAAGTCAAAGTAGGAAACAATACTACTCTCAATATTGTTCTCTCTTCTGGCGCTACCCAACTAAACGATGTCGCCATCGTTGGTTATGGTAAACAAAAAAGACAGGCTCTCACCAGTGCCATCACCTCCGTTAAACCAGGAGACCTCAATAGAGGCGCTATTACGGACCTCGGACAACTCCTGCAGGGTAAAGTCCCAGGCCTCAACATTACCGCCAGCGGTGACCCTAATAAGCCCGCTGCCGTTATCCTCCGTGGTGCCTCCACCCTCAACTCATCTCAGACTCCTTTCTATGTAATTGATGGTGTTCCCGGTATGGATATCTCCCTCATCGCTCCCGATGATATCGCCAACATCGAAGTACTGAAAGATGCCGCCGCTACCGCTATCTACGGTAACAGAGCTTCCGCAGGCGTGATCATCGTAACCACCCGCAAAGGTAAATCCGGTAACCTCCAGGTAAGCTACAATACCTATGTAGGTGCTGAAAAAATATCTAAAAACCTGGACGTGATGAGCGCCGATGAACTCCGCGCTTTCCTCACTAAAAATAATTCCGGCTTCTCCCCTAACGATGACCTGGGCGCCCATACCAACTGGCAGAAAGAAATCGAAAGAGAAACCGCCGTGTCTCAAAATCATAACATCGCTTTCAGCGGCGGTACTGAACATAGCAATTATATCGCTACTCTCAATTATGCCAACAAAGAAGGTATTATCAAGAAAACCTCTCTGGAACGTATGATCGCCAGATTGGCCGTTGAACAATATGCGCTAAACGATAATGTGAAATTCGGACTCAATATATCCAACTCTATCAGCAATGCGAAGGACGTTCCTTACAGAAACACCATCCTCCTGCAATCTGCTATCTATCTGCCCGTTTCTCCCGTGAAAAACACTGACGGCACCTACTTCGAAAACTTCCAGTATAGCAACTACTTCAATCCCGTTGCTATGCTGAACAACAGCAACCTGGAAACAAAGAACAATAACTTCTCTGCCAACTTTACCACCAACGTAAAGCTGCCATGGGGATTCACATATGACCTCAGCGTGTCTTACATGAACGTATCCGCTCTCTCCGGTCAATACCTCTCCAAGTACTACACCAATGAATATAATGGTATGTACAACAACCCCGATCCAGGCACCTCCGGTCACACGCAACAAACCTTCGGTACCAACGGTCAGGCTACCAGATCTTCTTATACCAACACATATAAAATCCTGGAAAGCTTCCTCTCCTGGAACAGGCACTTCGGCGGCCATAACATCAACGCCGTTGCTGGTTACTCCTGGCAGAGCAACATCATCGGCGATGGCTTCTCTACTACCACTTACAACTTCGCCGTTGATAACACAGGTTTCAGAAACCTTGCACTGAGCAACCCTTACGCCTACTCCACCCAGATCAACCTCGGCTCCGATGGGGTATACCAGGAAACTAAACTGATCTCTGACTTCGCTCGTGTGAACTACGATTACAAAGAAAAATATTTATTACAAGCCTCTATCCGTCACGATGGTAGCTCCGTATTCGGTGCCAACAACAGGTGGGGTTACTTCCCTTCTGTAGGTATCGGCTGGCGCATCGCACAGGAATCTTTCATGAAAGATCAACACCTGTTTGATGACCTGAAATTAAGAGCCAGCTATGGTGTAACCGGTAACTCAAGTGGTTTCAGCGCATTCACTGCTCAATATATCATCGGTAGTAACGGTTCCTTCTATTATGATGGCCAGTCATTGGCGGCATACGGCCCTACACAGGCTCAAAACGCTGACCTGAAATGGGAAAAAACTGCCACTACCAACATCGGCCTGGACTTCGCTATCCTGAAAAGCAGATTGACAGGTTCACTCGAAGTGTATAACAAAAACACCACCGGCATGATCTATTCTTATAGCGTAAATCCTGCCCTGGTACCAACCGGTTCGATCGTTGCAAACGGTGGTAGCATGAATAACAAGGGTATTGAATTGAGCCTGAACGGTGTGATCATTGATCAGAAAGACTTCGGCTGGACCTCTACCCTGAACCTCGCTTCCAACAAAAATGAGGTGACCAGCCTGAACAACCCACTGTTCTCCGGAGGTGACTCAATTGCTGTAGCTTATCCTGAAGGTGCTTCTCAATCAGGTGCAAGTTTGCAATTGCTGAAAACAGGTAAACCACTGGGGCAGTTTTTTACCTTCCAATATGCAGGCAAAAACACCAGCGGAATCTCTCAATACCTCAAAAGAGATGGAACCACTACTATCTCACCTGCTAACGGTACTGACTACCACTACCTGGGCAGCGCACAGCCTAAACTGATCTACGGATGGTCCAATACCTTCAGGTACAAACACTGGGACCTGAACGTATTCGTGAGAGGTGTGTATGGCAACAAAATTTTCAATGCTACCAGGGCTGACCTGTTCCGCCCTGCCACTGCTCAATATGCGAACATCCTGGCAGATGCAAAAGATGAATCTGCAAGCGATATCAACTCTTACAGATACTCTTCCCGCTACATCGAATCAGGTAGCTACCTGCGATTCGATAACGCAACACTGGCTTATACTTTCGGAAATGTCAATCCTGCTATCAAAAAACTGAGATTGTACGTTTCCTGCAACAACCTCTTCGTCATTACTAAATATAAAGGGGTAGATCCTGAAGTGAATCAGGGAGGCATCGCACCTGGCGTAGATTATAACAACTTCTACCCAAAAACACGCACCTTCCTCATCGGCGCAAACCTGTCCCTCTAATATTTATCATTTTAACAAACGAGAAGTATGAAACGCTCAATCATAAAATATTTACTTTCTTCAGCGCTGGTGACAGCAAGCTTTGCTTGTCATAAGCTAGAAGTACCAGTGACTACTGAACTCACTACTGATACCTACCCACAGGATTCTGCTTCCTTCATCACCGCATCCGGTCCCGTGTATGTAGTACTGAGAGGTAACTACGGCGTTGAATGGCAAATGCAGAACTCTTTAAGTACAGACGAAACCATCATGCCCGCCCGTGGCGGTAACTGGTACGATGGTGGACAAAACGTGCAAATGCACTACCACACCTGGACCAGGGATAATGGTTATGTAAATGGTAACTGGACCTGGCTCTCTACTATCATCGGTGTATCTAACCAGACACTCGACATCCTCGGCACCACCGAAACAGATGGCGCTACTAAAAGCAGGCATCTTGCCGAAATAAAAATGATCCGTGCCCTGGCTTATTTCTGGATGATGGACAACTACGGACGTGTACCACTGGATACTGTAGCTGGTGACTATACGCCGCATGAAAATGTAGATCGCTCCGTTACTTTCAACTGGATTGAAAAAGAAATCACCAGTGCACTGCCTTACCTGAGCAGGGCAACCGGTACCTCTACCTACGGCAGAGCAAACAAATTCATGGCGTTTTCCCTGCTGGCAAAATTGTACCTGAATGCTGAATACTACACCGGCACTCAACGTTACAACGATGCAATCATTGCCTGCGACAGTGTTATTAACGCTAACCTGTACTCCCTGGCCAGCAGCGGTAGCTACCTGGATATGTTCAAATACAATAACGGTCCTGCTACCCCTGAATTCATCTTCGCTATTCCATACGATCCTAACTTCAGCAATGGCTCATGGCCGTTCAGAGGCGTAAATATTCACAGCCGTTACGATGTGCCCCGCTCTATGGGTAACGTAGCTGCAGGCGCCGGTTACAACTACTTCAGCATTCCATTCGTACCAGGTGCTCCCAGAAGTACCATACCTTCCTACTATGCCTACTTTTATGATGACAATGATGTACGTAACGGTCAATGGCTGCATGGTAAACAATACAAACAGGATGGTACACCTATCACCATCACCACTACTTATGCAGGTTATGATGCAATCACCTATGCAGGTAACACCGCTTCTTACACCTATCAGCTGGACCTGACTCCTGATGTGGTGCTGAGACAAAGTACTGACCTGTTCGATTGTGGTAATGACGAAGTAGCCTGGAACATGGGTTATCGTAACATCAAGTTCTATCCTGATGCAACATCTGCAAACCGTAACCAGAACAACGACATTCCTGTATTCAGATATGCCGACATCCTGATGATGAAAGCTGAAGCAATTCAACGTGGTGGTAGCGCTACCAACGGTGCTTCTGCACTGAGCCTGGTCAACCAGGTAAGAGCACAACGTACTACCAGCGCAGCCTGGACGAATATCACACTGGATTCTATCTATAATGAAAGAACCAGAGAGTTCGCAATGGAAGCATGGCATAGAAATGACATGATCCGCTTTGGTAAATTTGAAAACAGCTGGGGTTTCAAAACAGATGCTGATGTGAATCACCGTATCTTCCCGATCCCTACTAATGCCATTAAGTTGAATCCGAACCTGACACAGAATCCGGGTTATTAATAAAAGTTTAATAAAGGATAGCTGACACCTTTAGCTAACTGAATGAAAAAAGGGGCTGTCTCAAAACTTCGAGACAGCCCCTTTTTATTCGGGTACCTGATGGAGCGTTTTTTCATACATGAAATTCTCAGCTCCTTCTGGCCACTTATGATACATCTTCATTTTTTCCTGAAACAAATCCAACATTTTGTTTTTATCACCCCACTAATTCTACATTCTTATACTCCTCCATCAGCTTCTTCTGCAATTCCCCCGGCACAGCCGCATACTCTGCAAACACCGCTTTCACCCTCGCTTTCCCCTGCGTCACATTTCGCAATGCTGCAAATAACTTATCCAATTCAGCCTGCGGCGTGCGCGCTTTAATAATCTGGTATCCATTCTCAGAATCCATCCCTGTAATCAAACTTCGCCTGCTCTGCAACTCTCCCATCACATCGCCCGCCATATCATCCGGCGCAGTCGTCTCCACATCATACACCGGTTCTAATAGTAACGGTGCCGCCTGATGAAAAGCATCTTTAAACGCCATCATCCCCGCAATCTTAAATGAAATATCATTACTATCCACAGGATGCATTTTACCATCATATACACTCACCCTGATGTCCCGCACATAAGAGCCTGTCAAAGGTCCCTCATTCATCTTCTCCATAATCCCCTTCATAATAGAAGGTAAAAACCGTGTATCGATGGCGCCACCTACAATACAATTATTGAATACCAGCTTACCACCCCAGTTTAATTCTACCGTCTCCGTATCACGTACCGGATGTTCTTTAAACGGAGGCATACCATCATAGTAAGGTTCTATTTTTATATACACTTCTGCAAACTGCCCCGAACCACCCGATTGTTTTTTATGCCTGTAAGTGGACTGTGCAGCCTGTCTGATCGTTTCCCTGTATGGTATTTTCGCAGGAATAAAATCGATCGGCATTTTATAAATATGTTCCAGTCGCCATTTGGTCAATGCTAAATGTAATTCACCCTGCCCATGCAAAATCACCTGTTTCAATTCACGGTTATATTCAATTTCCAAAGTAGGATCTTCCATATGAATTTCTGCCAGCACTTCGCTCAGTTTTTCATCATCCCCCTTATTCACAGGCTCGATTGCTACCCGCACATTGGGTGTAGGAAAATGAATCGCTTCCACCTGCACACTCCCCTTCTCTCCCAATGTATGATTAGTCAAAGTATTTTTCAGTTTCAAAGTACAGCCGATATCTCCTGTACGCAGTACCTCCACATTATTGCGGTTCCTGCCGTCAGCTATAAATAACTGATTCAACCGCTCTGCAGTATTCCCCTTCTCATTGTACAACTCAGCTCCCGCCTTCACTTCCCCCGACAACACTTTAAAAAACGATAACTTTCCAATATGCGGTTCCAGCAAAGTTTTGAATACAAACAACACCGGAGGGCCTGCCGGATCACAGGCAATCGTTTCACCTTTTTCGCCTTTTTCTGGAGGCATATCCACCGCTGATGGCGCAACATTGTCAATAAATCCCATCAGCCTTCCACTCCCCATATCATTCAAAGCAGATAAACAAAACAATGGAAACACATCGTGTTTCAACATCCCGATTTTCAATCCCTGCCGCAGTTCATCTTCATCGAGATTTCCTTTTTCAAAATAATGCTCCATGAGGGTATCGTCATTTTCGGCGGCTTTTTCTACGAGTTCATTGTGTAGCTTTTCCGCCTGCTCCTTTTCACTCTCAGGAATCGGTAGTTTTTCAGGCTTACCGCCTTTTTCCGGGAATTTATACATCGTCATTTTCAACAGGTCGATCACACTGTTAAATCCAGGTCCCTGGTTCACAGGGTATTGCATCACCGTAACTGCGTTTCCTAATACCCGCTTTGCAGCTTCGACAGTGCGGGAAAAATTTGCCAGTTCTGCATCGAGCTGATTCACAGCCACGATAGTCGGTTTGCGGTACTTATCCACATAGTCCCAAATCAGTTCGGTACCCACTTCTACGCCGTACTGTGCATTCAGCAGGAGGAGTGCGGTATCACAGATGCGGATGGATGCAATTACTTCCCCGATAAAGTCTTCCAATCCCGGGGTATCAATAATATTGATCTTGTAATCACGCCACTCTGTGTGCATACAGGTGGCGTATACCGAGCTACCCCTGTCATGCTCTATTTCATGGTAATCGGAGACCGTGTTCCCCTCTTCGACCCTGCCTCGTCGGGGAATGATGCCGGCCTCGAATAACATGGTTTCGCAAAGTGTGGTCTTGCCGCTTTTCGCTGCTCCTAATAGAACAATGTTCCTGATGTGTTTCTCATCATAGGTCTTCATAACAATTTGATTAAGAGAAAATTGTGAAGTAAACGTGGAAAGCCGTTTTGGTGAATAGTGGCCGTAGCGGCGCTGCTGCCGAAGCGTTGCTGTTGATTTATAACCTTTTATAAGCTATATAAATCCCTCTCTGAGTATTAAGGTACTCAATTTTTATGACCTGTAGCATAGTCAAAGATGTTGCAACATTTATAATATCGTATATTTGCGATCTAGACTGTTCTTTGCATCATGAAATTGTTTTTACATTATCTGAAAAGATATAAATGGTTAATCGGATTGGCTTTACTATTGGCGACCATTAACCAGGTTTTTTCCCTGCTTGATCCATACATTTTTGGAAAGCTGATTGATCGGTTCGCGAATCACCCAAACACGACTGCTAAAGGAATGCCACGTGGGCAGGGTGATTATATCAGGGGTGTTATTCTGCTACTACTTGCATCTATGGGTGTCGCTATGGTCTCGCGCATTGCCAAGGCCTTCCAGGATTACTTCACAAATGTGATTATCCAGAAATTTGGCGCCAGTGTTTACACCGACGGACTGAAGCATTCCCTCCGCCTGCCATACCAGCAATTTGAAGACCAGCGTAGTGGCGAAACCCTCGCTGTATTACAGAAAGTACGTACGGATAGCGAAAAGTTCATCACTGCCTTTGTGAATGTACTCTTCGTAGCCCTGGTAGGTGTTATTTTCGTGATGGTGTATGCTTACACTGTAAACAAAAGCCTGGTATTCGTATATACCGGTGGTTGTTTGCTCCTGTCCTGGCTCATGAACGTACTCAGCCGCAAGATCAAGACTATTCAGAAAACGATCGTCAAGGAAACGACCATGCTTGCAGGCGCGACCACAGAGTCCCTGCGTAACATTGAATTGGTAAAAAGCCTTGGGCTTACTAACCAGGAGATCCGTCGTCTCAATTCAACGACCATCCGTATCCTCATGCTGGAACTGAAAAAGGTGCGTAGCATCAGAAGTATCAGTTTTGTACAGGGTACTTTTGTAAACTTCCTGCGCCAGGTGATCCTCTTCCTGCTCCTGTACCTGATTTATGGAGGTTCCGTAACGGTGGGCCAGTTGTTCACCTTACAGCTGTATTCATTCTTCATTTTCGGTCCTTTGCAGGAATTGGGCAATATCATCCTCGCTTACCGGGAGGCACAGGTATCTCTCCTGAATTTCCAGCGTATTTTGGATACCCCGGTAGAAGAAACGCCTTCCAACCCTGTCAGGATCAGCAATATTGAGTCCCTCACATTTGAAAATGTAGGATTCCAGCACCTGACAGCGAGTACCAAAGCCCTCGAACAGATCAATTTCACGGTGAAAACCGGTGAAACGGTGGCATTCGTCGGCCCTTCCGGCTCTGGTAAGACCACGCTGGTGAAATTACTTGTCGGTTTGTACAATCCTGCTGAAGGAAATCTGTACTACAACGGTATTAAAAGCTCCGAGATTGATATTGAAGAATTACGCGCACAGATAGGTTTCGTGACACAGGATACCCAGTTATTCTCAGGTACCATCCGCGAAAACCTCTTATTCGTCAATCCCCGCGCTACAGATGAAGATATGATGCGCGTATTGAAACAGGCAAGTTGCGACACCCTGCTGGCCCGTGGTGATAATGGGCTGGATACCATGATTGGTGAAGGTGGCATGAAAGTATCAGGCGGCGAGAAACAACGTCTCTCTATTGCCCGTGCACTCCTTCGCCATCCGCGTTTGCTGGTATTTGATGAGGCGACTTCTGCGCTGGATTCTATTACTGAAGAGGCGATCTCTAATACTGTAAGAGCAATCACCGCTACCCGTGAGCATATTACGGTGATGATTGCACATAGGTTGTCCACGATTATGCATGCGGACAAGATTTTTGTGCTGGAAAAGGGGAGGATTATTGAGACAGGGAATCATATTGATCTGTTGGCTGAGAAAGGCCTGTATTATGCCATGTGGAGGCAGCAGATCGGGGAAAGATAGTTTTGTCTTTTTTATATTGAAGAGGGGAAGTGAGGTATCACTTTCCCTCTTTGGTTTTGGTAAATATTCTTCTTTTAGTTTTAAATATTCTTCTTCTAATTTTAAAAAAACCAGCTCCTCACTTACGCCGGCTTTCAATAATTTCGTCGCCTTCCCCGTCATCTCCCTATACACCCCATGCACCTTCACCTCCAACTGCCTATACACCCTGCTCGCTATCTTCGACGCCCTTCCCAACCGCGCAGCACTCTGCCGCGTACCCTCAAATGCCGGCAGTGTCATCACCTCTTCAGCCGTCAGGGAACTTTTCATTCTCATGTAATAATTCCCATTTGCTGAATAAAGTGTAATTTCTCCAAAAGTGCCCTGTAAAGGATTGGGATCAAACAATTTAGCCATACTATAAGTTAGGCATTTTCAGCGAACTGAACAAATCATTTCCCGCAGTTTCGCCGCCACGCTGTCGTCGCTTCGCGATCACTCTGCTGCTACTCTGCCGTCGCTTTACCATCACTTTACCGCCGCTCTGCCGTCGCTTCACCATCACTTTACCACCACTCTGCCATCGCTTCACCATCACTTTGCCGCCGCTCTGCCATCGCTTCACCATCATCCTACCGCCACGCAGCCGTCGCTTCACTATCACTTTGCCGCCGCTCTGCCGTCGCTTCACCATCACTTTACCACCACTCTGCCATCGCTTCACCATCACCCTACCGCCACGCTGCCGTCGCTTCACTATCACTTTGCCGCCACTCTGCCGCCGCTTCGCCGTACATACTGCGCACTTTCATGACAATCATGACAAATCACAACTCCGCCGTATCCTCATCATAATACACAAAGAAATACAAATAAATCACCCTGCTTATCCGCATCATCCACGGCTGCAACAACACCAGCAATACCCCATTCACCCCCAGCCACCAAAACACACTATCATCCTGCCACGAAATCCCAATCAACACCCAGTAACAAATCAGCGTAAACACCGAAAACGCTACCCCCAGCGCATAACTCACATACCCGGTCCCAAACCAGAACCCCGTCTCCAACTCATACACCTGCCCACATACCGGACAACGTTCATACATGTTGAATATTTTCTTAAAACTCAAATGATATGGATTCTTATCCTTAAACATATCCCCCCTCCTGCAATGAGGGCACTTCATGGATAACATACTCAGAAAGTAGTTTGGTCTTTGATGGCTCATACCGCAAAATTACAATTATAATTTATATATCCTTTCTTCTTCCAACCAGCCACAAGCCGATTTCCTGCTGGCCTGTATTTTGTGTTACTTTCCTCAAAACAAAATCACCCATTATGCGTCCATCAAATCTGCTCATCATCCTTTCAATGGCCCTGCTCTCTGCCTGCGCAGCCGCCTCGCAGGAAGCAAGTGCCGATACCACCGCTGTAAACAAGGTCGTTGCCGAATCTACCCCTACTAATGCAGACATCAAAGATTCGACAAGTACTACGCTCAAACCAAAGTCAGGCTCCTATTCTCCTGAATGCTATAAAGCCATCACCGACATCGTCATGAGCTCCAGCTTCAAAACCGAAGCAGCAAAGAAAGAAAATACAAAAGTAAGAATAGACCGGGAAGAAGGCAGCAAAATCTTTCTCCAACTCTTCGCCAGCGAAAAAGACCACGAATCTACTTTAGCATGGCTCAGACTGGATAAGGCAAATGAAAAACTGGAAGATATTACTGTAGATCCGGCAAACCCGGTAGCATTGAGGTATGATACTAATTTAATTAGTGCTTTGAGACAGAGTTGTCCATAAATAACAGGATGATCCGGACAAATGGAAATACCACCAATACCCCTCAAGCAAACAATGCATCAAACAAACAATGTGTACAAAGCCAAAGCTACAATGGCAATAGCATCTTTCAGCAAACACATCCCCCTCCTATAAAAATCAGAAAGGTCGTCCACGCCCGGACGACCCTTCTTTCTCTATCTGTATACGCAACGACTATTTAAAATTCAACGGTATCGCCACTCTCACACTATAATTCCTCCCCATATTAAACACCCCTGTTCTTCCTGTCACCTCATTCTCCGCCGCATATTTCAATCTGCTCAAATGATTCTGGTAAGCTACATCCGTCAGGTTATTCGCTGCCAGATGCAATGAGAACAACACCTTCTTATTCCTATTCACCACATCTGCACCTATCCCTGCATTCCACAATGTATATCCCGGTGTTGCTGTCTCTGTCTGATATGCATAGTACACATTGTTCTGGTCAAACGTCCAATCCATCTGTATACCCGCATACGCATTCTGGAATATACCACCTACATGTTTGAACTTTCCTTTCAACTCTGACAACCATCTTGCCGCCGGAATATTAGGCAGATACTTTGTTGAATCTGAACCATTCGCTATCACCGCCTTCACATAAGAGAAAGTATTCTCAAAGTGCAACCAGTCTATCGGATGCGGATGTATATCAATCATCACCTCTCCGCCATACAAATTAGCTGTTGACTGCTGATACTGGAATGCCGCATACCCCTCATCATTATCAGTTGTAGGAATTGAATCCCCACCATTCACACTACTCAGCTTACGGCTATAAATAAAGTTTGTAATGTGATTATAAAACAAGCTACCCGTCATTGACACGTGCTCTGAATTAAACTCCGCTCCAATATCTCCCTGTGTGCTCACCTCTGGCTTCAGCGATTCATTCCCATATTCATACTTGATCGTACCTTCATGCACACCATTCGCGCCAATCTCTGAAATATTCGGCGCCCTGAAACCTCTGGCTACATTCACCTTCAGCGTCACCTTATCGCTCGCTGCATAACTCAGACCCGCACTACCAGAGATGTTGGAAAAATTCTTGCTCAGTGCATTGAACTTCTCTTCACCACCACTGCTTACTGGTTTACCATCTTCATCCAGCATCAAACCCTGCACACTGATATGCCTGTTGTCAAAACGCAGACCACCGCTGAATGTCAGCTTATCCCAGGTCTTACTTGTCACCGCATAGATACCCGCATCAAACAGGTTGTAACCCGGTACCAGGAACTCACTTCCTGAAAGAATATTATTATGCTGCTGCATACCGTTTACACCTATAGCAGTCTGCCATCCATTCATATCAGCAAATGAATATTTCACACCATAGTTGAACGTATTCAACTTCAGGTACAACTCAGGTTCATTCGGATTTAATACATCTCCAAACTCCTGGCGTCTGTTCCACTGATACCCCAGGATCACATTCAATCTGCTACCATTTTGCATATAGAAATCGTTATCCCATACCAACTTCTGATGGTTGATCTGCTGACGCGGCAAACCGATTGTATAAGATTTGAAATCCTTATCGGTAGCAACTCCTTCTCCTGCCACTCCATTATCATTGATAGGCTTGATGAACTGACCCAGTTCATTACGATCACCTTCTACCAAACCTAACTCCTGGTTAAAGGAAGTAAAACGCAGTACAGAAGATCCCCAGTTTTTATTGATACCAATGCTACCACCATAGTTCGTATTATGGAACTTAGAGTTATACACATATCCATCGTACTTATTCTTATAATCGTGTGCAAACTTCTGCGTACCATACACACTCCAGCTAAATCCATTTTGAGTTGTGCCTGCCAGATCTGCGTGATAGGCAATCATGCCATTGTTAGACAGATAATTGGCGGCTATATTGCCTTTCACATGACCTGCCGGCTCAGGACTTGGTGGTACGATATTGACCACCCCTGCCAGCGCATCGGAACCATATACCAGTGATGCAGGGCCTTTCAGCACTTCTATTTTACTTACATTATAATCGTCGATTTCTATACCATGCTCATCACCCCACTGCTGACCTTCCTGTCTGATACCATCGCCTATTACCACCACACGGTTGTAACCCAGACCACGGATGAACGGCTTGGATATAGCCGGACCCGTCGTTAGCTGACTTACCCCTGGCAGCTTGGCCACTGCATCAATGATATTGGTAGATATATTTGATTCCAGATAATCTTTTCTGATAATGTTCACCGGAGTCGGGTTTTGCTTCAGCGACGTCGCCTGACTCACCCCCGTAATCACTACTTCATTTTCTTCAATCACTTTAGTACTCAGACCAAAGTTGATGTTGGTAGCACCATTCACCTGAACTGTTTGCGTGAGGGTCGCATAACCAATGAAATGCACCTCTACCAGGAACTTTCCTTTTGGTAAATTTTTGATCTCGTAATGGCCCTGCGCATCTGTAGAAGCACCTACATGCAGGTCTGGAAAATAAACGGTCACACCCGGTAATGGGGTATTATTCGATTTGTCTGTAACCAATCCACTCAGTGAATTGCCGGCATCATCATCGGCAAAGGCAGGAGAATAAATAGAAAATCCTGTCAGTATACTTAATATAACAACACGCAGGTAATGCATAAAAATAAAATGGTTTAGAATAAATGCATGAATGCATGCATAGCGATTGACATTGCGTCAATTCAATCAGATATAAAAGAGAATATTAAAGGAAGAAAGCGGCAGGAGGTGCCCGGGGAGATAACATGCGGTAATCCTCCTGCGTAATAGCAGGGATAACCGGGTTAGCATAATTCCATAATACGGATTGCGCCAGCACAGCAAAAAAAGTACTGGTGTGCTGATAAGGTTCCGGCTCTATCTGCAGGAACTTACAGTGCTGGTGTTTGATAGAAAAAGCAAGTCCATCGTGCGGGATAGGCGTGTCCCTGGTATCATGGTGATCCATAAATACCTGGTGTATGAATTCCCTGGGGGTCGTATTAAAAGTAAATACGCCCAGGAGCAGGATCGCCAGTATCTTATGTAGGAACCTGTTTTTCAAAGTGAAACAAAGGTAGGGGAATTCCTAATAAATGCAACAATGTTGTTAAATATAATGATGAGTGGTGAAAAAGAAATGGGGACGCATGTTACCATACGACCCCATTTATATATTAAATATTATTGGCTATACCCTCACTTACAGCATAGATCTCACCTCCTGGTACAGCATTATTGGTTATACCTTCACTTTCAACATAGATCTCACCTCCTGGTACAGCATTATTGGCTATACCCTCACTTTCAGCATAGATCTCACCTCCTGGTACAGCATTATTGGTTATACCTTCACTTTCAGCATAGATCTCACCTCCTGGTACAGCATTATTGGTTATACCTTCACTTTCAGCATAGATCTCACCTCCTGGTACACCCCGTTCTGCAATCGGGCATAGAAGATACCAGCCGCCAGCTTTTTGCTATCAAACACCGTTGTATACTCCCCTCCTGCCAGCACATTATTCACAGGCACCGCCACCAAACGACCCATGGTATCAAAGATCTGGATCATAGTATGCCCGCCACGAGTTTTGTACTTCAGGGTAGTCGTATCTACAAACGGGTTAGGATAGTTGGTTATCAACCCCTTACTACCATTATTCACATCATCAATACCTGTAATGGTACCACAAGCTATACCGCTTACAATTGGTAAGCGCTGGTAATCCTTGAACAAAATAGATTGCAACGTCGTATTGTCCACACAGAACCACTGTTCCAGCAAACTCGCATATACTGACCGAAAATCGTACTGCATCGGGGTATTATCCGCCACAGACCCGCTATCCGGAATATCCGGCGAAGTCCCCAGGATCCCCTGTTGTACATAATCGCCAAATACAATCATCGGCGCAGCAGCACCGTGATCCGTACCCATACTGCTGTTGGATTTAATACGACGGCCAAATTCAGAAAAAGTCATACCCACTACTCTGCGGGACGCTTTCAGTTTGGTCAGGTCATCCATAAATGCCTTGATCCCTTCTGACAGTTCTGTCAACAATTCAGCATGATAACCAGTGGTGTTATCTCCACCCTCTGTCTGGCTGGCGTGGGTATCAAAGAAGCCCATGCTTACCATGTACATCCTTGTTTTCAATCCGCCTGCTACCAGTCTGGCTACGATTTTCAGCTGTCTGCCCAGTTGCGTATCCGGGTATTCACTTTGAGAAGTGACATTCTGTGCCGCTTTCTTGATAGCATCTGAAAACTTATTTGTCTGCTTGGCGATCAGGCGTATATAAGCTAGTTCTACCCCTGCATGCGTATCCGGAACCGGGTCCGCTACGTCATCTAACAGGTTATAAAAATCCGTCGCGCTGGAAATCGCAATCCCCGTATTGGTATTCGCCCCCTGGAAAGCAGGAGATACGATAGAACCAATCTGGATCGCCAGCGGATCAGGATTTTCATCGTTCGGATACCCATCAGGATAACCCGGGTATTGTGTATCAAGATAGCGACCACCCCATCCTGTTTCGACAATCTCATTCGCATCAGAACCAGATACCCATATATCGGTAGCGCGGAAGTGTGAGTAGTTCGGTGAAGGATAGCCTACGCTCTGAATGATGCAGACCTTCCCTTCTTCATATAACTGCTGCACCCCGGTCATAGCAGGATGTAACCCTGTTTTTACATTATTCACCAGTGGTAACAGCTTACCCTGGGGGATGGCGATATTTGGACGAATAGCCTGGTATTTATCATAGAGATCGATAGGCACGACCATGTTCAGGCCATCGTTCCCACCGACCAGCTGGATCATAACCAGAACGTGATCGTTGTCCGCCGAAGCACTTTCAAGTGCCGACAATAATGAGGAAGAGCCAAAAGCCTTTACTGCAAACCCGTTGATGAAGGTTGGCAGAATAGCGGCCGGCGCGGTATATTTAAGAAAATCTCTACGTTTCATATTGATAGAGTATAGGTCTTTCTAAAGATCAGGATAGTTGATATTCGGATAGGTTCATCAGGTATTTGTACAGCGTACGCAGACGGCTTTCAACGACTGTGCGCAATGCAGTATCTGTAGGATAGGCCACCCAGGCATTCCAGGCATCTGTCCAGTAGTAGTCGCTGTCAGGGTTCTGCCCACTCAGTAGGATGGTATTTTTAAACCATGCCTTGGTGGTGTCAGATACACCTATACGGTACAAAATATCCAGTGAGTCAGAGATCAGTTGCTTTGGATCGGAAGGATTGGAAAGTCTTTGTGCAAAGGCCATCACATCGATCGCCACACCTGCATAGCCACCTTCGCTGATCATGGCATCGGTGAGCTGGTTACGCTTAGGCAGGGTATCGGTGTTGATCCACATTTCATGGTATTGAGGTTCCTGGTAGTAAGGCTGCCAGCCGGCTACCTGTGGTGGTTCCCCAATATCCTGCAGCATGCTGGCTGCGTGAGAGCGCAGTCTGTCCCAGGAGTCGTAGGCATCCATATAAGCAGTCGGGAAGGTAACGCCGAATTCGCGCACCAAACCTACGTTGTGATCAATCGGACTTTTGATAAGTGCTGACATATTCAGCGGATCGTAAAAGTGCTCACTCTTGAAGAGGGCCCTGAGTACTGGCAGCAGATCGTAGTTGTTATTTCTGAAAATGTCTGCCAGTGGGGTGATCACATTTGTCTCTACCGCATCGTCGATGAGGTAGTATACAAACCAGCGATACAGTTTGCGAACGATAAATTTCGCGCATTCCGGCTGGGCAAAGATGATAGTCAGCAGGTCGTCGAGTTCAGTCGCGCCATCCTGACCGGTTTTGCCGGTGATCTTTTTATTGCTGTAAAAGTCGGAGAATTCTTTGTTTTCAATATCATGCTCGGTACTCTCAAAGTACGTAGTGATGGTATTGGCATTGATGCGGAAACCAGTGAGTACGCGGGCGGTAGCACGCACGTCTTCTTCGGTGTAGTGGCTATCGGGGCCTTTACCAACGGTGAACAATTCATGGAGTTCACGGGCATAGTTTTCATCCGCGCCTGCTTTGGAGTTGAGGTATCCGTTCAGGTATCTCAGCATGGCTGGGTCGAGGGTGATTGCTTTCGTGAGTGTTTTGAAATTGCCCACAGCGTTTGCACGCAGGGTGGTGTTGTACTTGTAGATGTAGCGGGAGTCGTGGGTCATATCCATTTCGGTCACGAAGTGGTTATGCCAGAAAAGCGTCATTTTCTCCTGTATGCTACGACCTTGATTGATCATGACGCCGAGCCACCAGGCTTTGTAGGAGTTCCAGCGTTTGCCATCTTCATCATCGGAGGAAGGTGGGGGTGAATTCACCCAGGTTTCACCGGGAAGTATGCCATGTTCATCCTCACCATAGATGTTTACAGGTTGGGTAGTAACGGCGGTGACGGTGGTGAGCAGGGCTTCCACGGCCTGGTCCATGCCGAGACTTTTCACCCATGCAATATCTTCAGGAGTGGCGCCAAACATGGTACGTTTGAGCAGGTGCACTGCCTGAGCGGTATCGAAAGTGCCGGTGTATGCGGAAATACCTGAATCCGTACGCGAACCGGTGGTAGTCGCTTTCACTGCTGGCTGTCGTTTTGCTGATAGCGAAAGGAATTGTCTGCGATCCATAAAGTAATTGATATGGTTATATGGTATTAGGGATGAGTTTTAAAAATATAGGCTTTTACACGGTACCTGATTAAGGGTACAAGTTAGTAAAAATTTTAATGAGTGGGAGGAAAAATGTGGATTTGTTTGGAGATTTGTTTAGGGATTATTACAACCTTCAATTTCAATATGATATTATGCTTATCATTTTGAAACTCATTTAATTTTAAAATGATAAAACTTTTGTCAGCCACCGTTTACAAAGGAAAAAACGCCTATATTCATTTCGATCAAAACAATTAATAGACATTAATCTCGGGTTGATGATTGAATACAACGACGACAATTCAGTTTCTAAATACTTTAAATCTGCCAGGCTAGGCATTAATAGTATCGCAACATTATTTGACCGGTATGAGAAAGAGATTCCGGTTTATGATGAACATGTTCAGTTAGCGGATCTGATATCTAACCCTGAGGCAGTGCTACCTGTTTACACATTGACTGGCAATATTTTTAGAAGAGGGGAATTGTATATCTACCTGAAAGATAATAGTTTGCTTCCTGTATGGGATACGCTTGACCTGGTTTTATTGAAATGTGTTGATCAGGAGATGCTGGTAGCTGGGGATAAATATTATTTCGTGCTGGAAGATAAAAGGGAATTAGCGGGTGTTTTAACACATGATGAGACTCATTTTATTATCACACCAGCTAGTGAGGAGTATGATGAGGAGCGGTTGAAACCCGGTGCTGTTTTGAAGATGTATAAAATAATGGGTGGGTTAAAAAAGGAAGATGCACTCAGGGAGCGGGAGAAAAAGGGATAAAAGCCACCCCTGAAGATTCAGGGATGGGGTGCTGGAAAACCATATTTGAAGTCAATGAGCAATTAGAAAAGTCAATGAGCAATTATTCAAATTCTACTCCTAACTCTTTCCAGTATTCTTCACATTCCTGCAATACTCTCTATGATTTCTTCTTCAGTTGGTGGTCTCTTTGAATTCCAGATATCCGCAAGTGGTATTTCCAAATGTTTTACATCCTCCGGATTAGTATAATCAGGCATATACTTCACCCTGAGGTAAGGACACACCTCTACTACCCGACTTCCATACAGAAGACTATATTTATTTGACTGATCAACCGGAATTTCTTTATCGAACTTTTCACTCAAATAATTCAATTTCTCAATCATTCTATCTACTGCTCCTGTCGGCCTAAATACTTGACTCAGTACACTAGGCTTTGGATACCATTCCTTATCATAATCTGGATGTTTAGGTTTTTTTACCCGTATTCTAATCATTTATGTATTTTTTCAAAAGTGAAATAATTAAACATCGTTTCCAGTTCTCTATTTTTTTCTATCTCGTCTATTAAGAGCTTGTAAGCACTGGATTGTATATCCCTGAAATCAAATGGGGCTTCATATAATCCTGTGCCTTTTCTTTTTATCCTCACGTAATATTTAATACCATACATATCGAATCGCTTACTCAAATAATCACAATTCTGCTTAATCATCCGGAAGTAATAGTAAGCCCTGGAATTTGTTGATCCATCTAAGCCAACACTGCGATCCGGGTGTTGCATTAAATACCATCCGGCAAAATTCAAAATAGTTGAAAATACCATAGAATAATCAGCATGTTTTAGACTCTCCATATCCTTTATTCGCTCCTTCCGATCTACCGGACCGAATGCCAGATTATAGACATTATCCAATAACTCATGTGGCCTATCATTTATTTGAACCTTGATCCTCTTTTTCCTTCCACTCCTCAAAACCGTATAAAAAAATCCCTCCCCCTCATTCCCTTTCTCAACATCAACCTGATATACCCTATCAAAATCAAGCTTAACAAACATTGAATGCTATTTTAAAATTGGATTAACAATACTCTCCCCTCCCGCACTTTCGTGCGCTCAATTTCTTCCTCATAAAGTATATCTTATCTAATATCGGATTGTACTATCTGTGGCAAATAATACTACCCTAAATGGCTAATTGATTTTCAGGTTTTTCAATTGATAATAAAAACACCTCTCCCCTCTAAAACACAATAGCTGCAAAGGATCTACCGACCCTCGCAGCTATACCATAAATGTACAGAGATAAACTATTACCTCCCTCCTATTTTCTATTCATTTTAAAAATGAACAAAATCATCTCCTGCACCGCCATCACATTAACGCTAATAAGAAATTTTATAAAAGAACAAGCATTTTAAGCTACATCCAATTGATTCAAAATTGCAATAAAACCACGTATTCTAAATAACAAAGCTTACATCGCACTGCCTGATTCGAATTTGTTTAATCGAGTTTCTTTATGCTCACATCTGTAAAATGACCAAGCGTTCCCGGACCAATCCAAAGGCCTACGCTTCCACGCTGATCTTTTCCCTGCTTCAGGTCATTGACTATCAAAGTAGGTTGTTCCGCACCATTGATATAGAATTTGGCCGTGTCATCTTTTACTTCAATTTTCACCCTGATCCATTCAGCCGGCATCATATCAGCATAAGCCTCGTATTTTTCTGGTGTTTCTTCCCGCGATCTCTCCCAGGGATAGCCCGGCAAAGAAACATACTGAGTCGAATGATTCCTCCGTACCTGATCATTTGCCCGGCCGTTGGTTGGTCGAATGTAAAACAACTCCATCCTGGAGGTATCCTTACTCACCCGAAAGGCAATGCCAACAAACCCACGGGCGCTTTCCCCAGCATTCGTCTGTGGTTGTCCTGAAATGGTTGCTTCTATAATACCATTATGAAAATCGATATTTTTGAGCAATGCAAATGTCTTTTCGTTAATGGCGCTGTTCGGCATTTGTAAAGCCAGCGCGTTTTTACCCTTATAATCTGACTGCGCAACAGTTACCTGGTAAGGAATGACTTTATCAGGAGCCAGAGAAATATTCTGCGCTTGAGACGATGTCCCAAAAAACGCACTCATTCCCAAAGTAATCAATAAAACTTTTCTCATTAGAACTGATTTTAGTAGCTATTTCAATGCTATTATTTTCATTTGAACAGTAAAATTCAGCAAGCTGTTCAAAGCAAAAACCAATCTTTCTTCATTGGCTTTCAGACAGTCTTTTTGCTGATAATTTCTTAAAAAACATACCTCCTCTTAATGGACTTACTTTTGGGGTATAAATTCCGGTGATGATACCCCCTCATGATGTTATCCCCTCTAAGAAGAGCACAAAAAAGAACTGCGTTTTAAGGTTTCAAAGATATGGTATAGTGTTGATTGAAGGCAGCCATAAAACAGAAAAGCCGCGTAAATCATGTGATTTATGCGGCTTAAATACTGCTTGATGCTTTTGTTGTGACCCCGGTAAGACAATTCCCGAACCGGTTCTATCAAGATTTAAAGACCCTTTACGAACTAAAAATAATGATAATCACATAGATATAAGACTTACGTTTAGAATTTTTATATTGATTCCAACCTGAACAACATAAATCGGGTATTGACAATGAAACTTACAATAACTAATGTAATTAATGAGGGATCACACGAATCGGAAAAAGTAGAAATTAAGGTTTTGGAGAATGCAAATCTAAATACGATGTAGTTCGAGACCAGTTATACCGATGATAACAATATTTCAAATAAGTGGTTTCATGCCTACAGATTCAAAGATCAAAATGTTCAAAAGGGAGATGAAATTTGGTTGTTCACTTGCGAAGGTGAAAATAAGATTCGTAGTCTAACTAGAGTATCATTTTGCCCAAAAAGCGACCTTTACTGATTTTTCGATAATACTTTATTATTTATTCAACGATGATAAACTATGGAAACTCCATTCGAATTTGAACAGATTTACTATGCTTCAATAGAAAAAGTCTGGCAGGCACTGTCTGACGAAAATAAAATGAGAGAGTGGTATTTTCCTCAATTGAGAAAATTCAAGCCAGTTGTTGATTTTGAGTTTGTCTTTTCTAATGATGGATCACCATATCAAAAAGAATGGCGCGTTACGAAAGTTGAAGACGGTCGGATATTAGCACACAGTTGGATTTATAATGGCTATTCCGGCAGCTCGGAAGTTACTTTTGAATTATTTAAAGAAGGAGATAAAACAAGGCTTAAACTTACTCATACCGGGCTGGCAAGTTTTCCTCATGACCTGCATTTTGCAAGGCCCAGATTTGAAGACGGATGGAAACAAATACCTGGAAGTAACCTGAAAAACTATCTCGCAAAGAATTATGTATATATCTATTGACATTCCATAAAAGGTTTTTGAGATTGAAATGTTGTTCAATCAGGGATGAACTACTGCCCAACCCTCAGCACGTAAAGCGCATCATAATGGCTCCTGTGAGCTTCGGCAGGTTTAAAGACCTCAACTGTTTTTTGTTGACTAAAAGCCCTGATTGACATCAGACACATCAATACTACCAGCAATGAACTTAACTTTTTCATGAAAAATTTTTGTTGTTAAACTATTCCTTTATCAAATCTTCTATCTGTTTTATGAATTTTTCAGCCCCATAGTTGGCAAAGCCCTCGTGCCGGAACCTGATTGTACCGTTCTTATCCAGTACGATGGTGGTAGGTAATGTTCCCGTATAAATACTACCTGGCACAATGCCTTTGGTTTTGTAAAAGGGAACCGTAAAATTTTCTTTTTTCAGATACGCATCAGCCGCTGAAAGCTCATCGTCTTCGTTAACCGTTAGAAAAAAAATATTGGGATTGTTCCTGAACGTGGAATAAAGCGTTTCAATGGAAGGAAATTCAGCCCTGCATGGCGGACACCACGATGCCCAAAAATTGATGAACACAACTTTTCCCCGCAAAGATGCTGTATTCTGAACCGTGCCTTTCCCGTCTTCAAAATCAAAGTCAGTGACAGCCTGAGTTGTAGCATCGTAACCTTTTTCTTCTATCCGGGCATTAAATACCCCCGTAGCCATCAATTGCCGCAGCACCCAGGATTTTGCATCAGGGCTAACCAGTATGACAACAATAAATATTCCCATCAGGATAGAAAAAACATTTCTTCTGATGAATTGTCCGAACTTATTCGCAGACACCTTTCCCTTTAAAATCTCTTTATTATTCAGCATAATTCCGTTTATTTATTCGTCAGCAATGCGGGCTGATAAATTTGAACTAATTCGTTCAGGGCTTTTGTTATTTCGGGAGAAGTATAATCCCTGCCGCCCTCTATGCGGGCAATCATATCTCCATTCCTGGCAAGGATAACCGTAGTAGGTATAGCACTCCCCAAAAAATTACCTGGAATTTCACTATTGGGAATGTACACCGATAGGTCGTACTTATTCTTCTTCATGAATGCTTTTGACTTTTTGATATTCCCATCTATAATCACCATCAAAAACACGATGTTATCATTGCCTGTGAAAGATTGTTTCAGCTTATTGATGGAAGGCATTTCGTGCCTGCAGGGTGGACACCATGTAGCCCAAAAGTTAATGAACACGACTTTGCCTTTTAAGGACTTTAATGATACTGCGTTCCCATTTTCATCCATGAATGTGACATCCGGACCGGAATATTCCGGGGTTACGGAAGTTGTATCTGCTGACGTTACTGTTTGATTGGGTTGTTTCCATTTCTCGTTTTGATGGCGGGCTGCAAAACAAAAACTGACCGTCATCAATAATAGAGGCATGAGCATGGCTCTCTTATTCAATTGTCTTTTCATGTATTTTATTGTTTATTTTTCCCCTCTTTGATTTGTTCGGAAAACTTTAAAATGATGTTATCCTGTGGCGACAAATTACGTTTTTTTTGAGTCGTCCTGTTCCCGCTGCTGCGCATGTAATGAAACCTACATACGCTTTTGACAGGTTGTAAAGCCGACCAAAGATTATTCTAAATAAAAACAATAGCATTTCTGCCTATCAGCAGAAAACAAATGTGTGAAATGGTATTAAATGATGAGCTTTCGGTACTGTAGGAAGATAGGTAACGTACCAGGAATCTTTAAACTCCCATAAAACTGTGGCAGCTCATTGCAGAGTGTATAACCAGGCAGGAAAACAAAAGCTGTCGTAAGAAGAGCGGGTAACCAATCATTCGTATTGAAAGAACCCGTTTGGGAGATTGTCGTGTCCAAAGTTTCACTGATACATTTCTCCGCTCCGTTTCCAAAGAAAGGGTTGCTTTTCTTAGTTAATCCCTGTTCCTTATTAGTTGGAATACCAGCCAGGTTTTTGATAACGCTTTTGATTGGACAGGATGAGAGCAGTACCAAAACCATTGTAGCGAATACAAAGAAGTATCGCTGATAGGTTCTTAAATTATATAGCACAGTCCTGTTCATCAGCTAACGAATTTCGGCTTATTTATTTAAGAGCACAAGAAAAAACGTCCGATTTACCCTTTTTTAACACTATATACGGTCAAAGCCTCATGCGTTAGTTTGTCCTGATTAATTATTTTATGAATTACACCAATGATAACAGACAGGTCCTTTTTAGTGCACTTCTTTATACGTTGTATCTTCTATTGTATTATTGCTTCGCCCTGGAACGACTGTATTACATTCTGAAGCACCGCAACAACCAATGTTTAGCAACGGCATCAATGTGAATAATCCACCCAATGCCATAAACAACCATTCTTTTGACTGAAAGCCCTGCACAATAATGAAAATGCCCAATGCCAACCGTAGCACACGCATAAAATTCCAACCGCGTAATAAGTTTTGCTTCATTGTTTCTTATTTTTAAAAGTGTTGATACCAAAGGGGAAATACAACGGGCAAAAGCTGAAGAACGAAGTAAGCAAGAATACCAATGCTAAAATGCCTAATAGGATTGCCCATGTTACCGAAATAACGTTGGTAAAATATAATACTGCAATAACAACGGCTATCCCGATGCGGATTACCTTGTCTGTCGTTCCCATATTCTTTTTCATTGTTCCTGATTTTTTGTCAGATTAATAAATACTACCACTTCTGCAAAACACGACAATGTATTTGTAAGCACATCCACTGGAAAAGCGCCGTCCTTTATCACCTCTGTCAACTGGCTTTATCTATTTTATCAAATAATGGTGAAAAGAATCCTATAATTATCTGTTTTAAGCTTCAATGCAAGATGGTTCTTTGCAGGTAATTGTTTCTCCGCCGGATGCCAGCCATTCTTTCATACCGCCTGAAAAGTTTTTTACGTTTCTGAAACCATTCTTTGCCAGTACCGAATAAGCAATTGCGGCACGGTCACCCGCCTGGCAATGGATGATTACCTGTTTGTCTTTACTGATTTTATCGAGGTTATCGGGAATGGTTCCTACAAAAACATTTTCTGCCCGTTCTATGTGTCCTGCCTCATATTCGGTTTCGCCCCGCACATCCACAATCCGGACATCATCTTTTTTAAGGTACGTTTTAAACTCATCAATGGAAATTATATCCGCTGTTTGTAACTCCATGCCCAGATTGTGCACATCGGAAATATACCCATAGATATTATCCAAACCGATGCGCATCAGTTTTCGGGTCAGGTCTTCTATTTGATTATCATCGCAAACCAACATAAACTGTTCCTGATAATTGAGCAGCCAACCTGCCCATGTTGAAAAAGAATTATTGCCCTGTATGTTCAGGCTGCCGGGTATAAATCCTTTGGCAAAATCGGCTTTATCCCTTGCATCTATAATTTTCAATCCATATTCATAAGCTTTTATAAATGCCTCTTTGGATAATTTCGGATGCTTAGGCACTTCTACCAGCAACGGACGGTTCACTTTGTTCAGGTGTTTCATTTTGGCAAAATACTTAGGCGGTTCCGGTTGGTCTGCCAAAAGATAATCGATAAATCCTTTTTCATCCTCACCGTACCCAAAAGCCCAATTGCGGATTTTTTCGTACCCTACCGTAGAACCAGGTACTGTTCCCAATGCCTTTCCGCAGGCCGAACCTGCTCCATGAGCCGGCCACAGCTGAATATAATCGGGCAATGCCGCAAACTTTTTTAATGACTGGAACATTTGCTTTGCTCCCGTTTCTTTTGTACCGATAAGCCCTGCGGCTTTTTCCAATAAATCAGGACGACCAATGTCTCCAACAAACACGAAATCTCCGGTAAATACCATGACGGGCTTGTCTGTTGCCGGATGATCGGTCAGCAAAAAGCTAATGCTTTCAGGTGTATGCCCCGGCGTGTGCAATACTTCCAAAGACAAATTGCCGACTTTGATAACATCCCCATCTTTTAGTCCTGTATGCAGAAACTGGTACTGCCATTCCTCTCCTCCCTCGTCAGACAGGTACATTGTTGCTCCTGTTACAGCCGCCAGTTCTCTCGAACCACAAAGGAAGTCTGCATGAATATGGGTTTCGGCAATATGCGAGATATGGAGGTTGTTTTGTTTGGCAATATCCAAATAGACATCGATATCCCGTTGCGCATCAATCACAATGGCCTCTCCGGTTGCCTGACAACCGATAATGTAACTGCCCTGCGCTAAACTCTTATCATAAACGTGTTGAAAAAACATATCTCTTATTTTTATTTACATCGTTAATTATTCTTTTATATTATAAATTTCCGCACATTATTTTTCACGTACAGCTACTTTGGTTACATACGAATAAAAGTAGCTCTTTTCCTATTTTTAGTTTAAACCGGCAAACGATGACTATTCAATTGATTACAGAAGGGTTTCTTTGAGAATGATATAAATACCCATTACCAATACAAACCAGCCGAATGCAGGTTTTAACTTTCTGCCGTCAATTTTTGTTGAAATGTAGCTGCCTGCTAGTATGCCGATAATGGCAAGTCCTGTAATATTCAATATGAAAGCCCAAAGAATGATGATGTGGGATAGGGAAAATAAAAACCCGGCCAGCGAATTGATGGCTATAATGACCAAAGAAGTGCCAATCGCCTTTTTCATTGGCAGCCCCATGAAATTAACCAATGCCGGAATAATCAGAAATCCGCCACCTGCACCGACTAAACCAGTAAGGATACCGACAACAGTTCCCACTACAAGCATTAAAGGATAATTGAATGACTGTATTTGCGATGTTTCTTCCGATGCTTTTTTGTCCTTTTTGATCATGCCGTAAGCAGCGAAAATCATCAGTACGGCAAAAAGCAATAATAGCAAAATCCCTTTGGTAAGGGTAAAACTTCCGATACTGAAAACATGCTGTGGGATGGCCGGAACGATATATGCTCTCGTTAGAAAAACGGATATAGTTGAGGGTATGCCGAAAACAACCACTGCTTTGATATGGACCAGCCCCCTTTTGAAGTAAGAAAAAGAACCTGCAACACTTGTCGTTCCAACGATGAAGAGTGAATAGACCGTTGCCAGGATTGCATCCATATGGAAAAGATACACCAAAACGGGTACGGTGAGAATACTACCACCACCGCCGATTAGTCCTAATGATATACCTATAAAAATTGAAGCCAAATAACCCGCTATAGCCATAGATTTGCAAAATTGATACTGCAAAAGTGCATCAATTAAAGAACCTGTACAGCTACTTTGGTTACATAAGGGTGATTTTTTGTTCCGGCCAGGTCGGATAACTCTGTTTTATTCCAATTGCTTAATAGTTGCGAAACCACCACGTGAACCGTTCCGGGTTCATTAGCTAATTGTTCGTTTGGGATGGATATTATTTTGATTTCTTTTTGAGCCAGGTCAATAACCATTCATCCACTAAATTTTGCTGTTTCAGTATTTTTTGAACAAAAGTGACTTTAATTAGTTAATTAAAGATGGATGATGCCAGCAACAAGATGTTTAACTGATTCATATCGGAATTGAACAATTTCTTCTTACATTAGAATTTTGGAGAAATTAAGCACTACACCCTTACTGAATACTATCATACATTGAGATATCTGCTGGTCCAGGCATTGACACAATCTTCATTTAACTTTTTAATCTACCCCGAATTTTGACCCAATCCCTTTCAAATAAACACGTTAAACCATGAACTTGAAAAAAAAGTTAGCACAACTTGGCAAGCAGCCAGACATGATTCTCATTATTACAGACGAACAGCGTGCTACACAGCATTTCCCTCCGGGATGGGAAGAGAAAAATCTTCCAACGCTGACCTTTCTAAAAAGGAACGGTTTCAGCTTCGACAGAGCTTTCTGTAATACCTGCATGTGTTCTCCCAGCCGTACCACATTATTTACAGGAATTTATCCGGCTAAACATAAGGTTTCTCAAACACTCACTATTGGCGGCCCTTTATCTCCTTCGGAACCAACCATCAGTACTTCCTTACCAAACATCATGAATGTACTCTGGAATGACGGTTATGATGTACAGTACCGTGGTAAATGGCACATGAGTAAAGGCATTGCCGGTAATGGAGCATCCACGAATTATGATAACCTTACATCTGCAGATATTTCTCTATTTGGTGCAATGGGATGGATAGCCCCTGATGCAGGAGAAGATGTAAATCCTTTAAATTTCGGAGGAGGATTTGCCAACCATGATGCCAGGTATGTGGCCGAATCCATCAAATATCTGCAGGAGGTGAAAGTGAAAAGAGCTGCAGGTCAGTACAAACCCTATTGCCTGATCGTGTCGCTGGTGAATCCGCACGACGTGCTGGCTTATCCGAAAACAGCAGGAACCTCCGGATATTATCCTGACGCCTGGTCAACAAGGGAAATTGGATTGCCCGATACTGTAAACGAACATCTACTGGCTAATAAAAAACCGATGGCGCAGGAACAAATCCTATTGGGCATGGATGCTTCTTTAGGGCCTTTAGCAACAGTAGAACAAAAGTTAGATTATATAAATTTTTACGGACATCTGTTAACCCTGGTCGATAAAGAGATTGGTAACCTGATCAAAGAACTGTATGCTAAAGATGGGGATGGAATAAGCCTGGCTGATACAGCTATCGTGACCTACACCTCAGACCATGGAGAAATGGGACTTGCACATGGAGGACTGCGACAGAAAACCTTTGTAGCTTACGAAGAAGCATTACGGGTTCCACTGGTTATATCTAATCCTGTTTTATTTTCAGACCACTCCATTCAACAATCTATGGCCCTGGCCACGCTGATTGATATTATGCCTACGTTTATGGAGATTGCTAATGTATCCAACCCTCCTGCCGGACTTGCAGGCACAAGCTTGTTACCAATTATGCAGGATGGTACACCTGTACAGGATAGTATATTGTTTACATACGATGATACAAAAGCAGGTTCAAATAGCCAATGGTCTGCGGTAAATGCTGCAAATCGTATCCGATGTATACGTACAGAGAAATGGAAGTATAGCTATTATTTTGATGCTTCGGGAGCTTATTACAACGAATATGAACTATACGATTTGGTAAACGATCCATCTGAATATACCAACCTTGCCTATGATCCTGCATATAAAGAAGTCAGAATGGATCTGGAAACACAGTTGCATAAACTTGAAACAAATAAATTAAGAGTACATACACCTCAACAATCTCAAAGCGTTGAGGCACCTGAGTTGGATTACATTATAGCGCAATCAAAATAATTATTAACCATTGTTTCTGTACAACAGATACTAAGTCGTTAAAAATGAATAATTCAGAAATAAGTTTAAGTACTAAATTGTCGACTAAAATCAAGTGTCGCACACTAGCTGATTTGTCCGGGTAAAATTGAGAATAATGCTTCAAACCCTTTACAGTAAAGAATTATATCGAATTTACAGGAAGGGGTACTATCCCTGATTCTGAAACAACATTATTTGCACGTCAAACTCAATACAGCAAAGGATTTATGTATAATAAGACTTGATATTATCCGGACAACAATAATTATTAACAACGATATTGGTTTTGGGCGTATAAATACTCAACCTGATAAATGAGGCGCTGAGACTATGTAAATAATTGAAGTGCAGAAGTTTGGGGGATATAAAGTTACACCCAGTTTTAGATATAAATTACACCTGAAATTACACCTTTTCAACTTGATCCCTAAAGAGGATAAAATTTGAAGTTACTACAAACAAAAAGTCCTACCAGACTTGCATCTGATAGGACTTTTCCTAAAATGTGACCTCGGTTGGACAATTCTCGAACCGGTTTTATGAACATCTAAAAGCTCTTTGTGATTTAAAAATACTGATAACCAAATAGATATAATTAATTTTAGAGATAAATTTATAATTTGGGCTTGTTCCAAGGCACCAAAATCCCTGCCAGCGATCCTGATCCGGATTGCGAAAATAGATTACAGGCCTCAGGCCATGTCCGCCATCATCTGCTCTATGTAAAATGTTTTCACTATGATCATATTAACTATGGATTTGGGATAATAAATCATCGTTGAAATAAAGCCAGAGACATAATCGCTCATACTGAGTTCCAATATATCATCCAGGCGATCTAATTGTTAAACATAATATAAATGATAAAACCTGATTATTGACTACAAAAAAAGTAGATATGGCTACATTCCTTTACCTTTTATCGGGGACCTTTGCATGTATAAAATGGAAGGCATGAAGATAGTAGTAACCGGCTCATTAGGGCACATCAGCAAACCTTTAACACAAGCATTAGTACAACAAGGACATTACGTTACCGTAATTAGCAGTAACATCGGGAAACAAAAATGCATTTAATCTTTAGGAGCTACCTGCGCCATCGGCGCGATTCAGGATGTCAACTTTCTTATTAAAACTTTTACAGGGGCGGACGCAGTATATTTAATGGAACCACCGGGTAATTATTTCGAACAAAATCCAAATCCGAAGTCATCATGGCTACACATAGCAAACTGTTATGTAGATTCCATATTAAAATCTCAAATAACCAAAGTTATACACCTGAGCAGCGTAGGTGCGCATACTACGGAAGGGGTCGGAATGCTGGAAGCACATTGCAAAGTTGAGCATATTTTGAAAGGTTTACCAGAAAGTATTGCAATCAAATTTATGCGCCCGGTCGGTTTTTACTACAATATGTTCGGTTTTATACCTGCTATAAAATCACATGGCTCTATTATTCAAAACTATGGTGGTGATCAAAAAGAACCTTGGGTTTCTCCTTTGGATATTGCAGCCGTAATTGCCGAAGAGTTTGAGAAACCCTTTAATGAAAGAACCGTACGATACATTGCAAGTGATGAAATTTCCCCTAATGATGTAGCAAAGGTCTTGGGTGAAGCTATCGGATTGCCGAATTTAAAATGGATTTCAATTTCAGATGAACAATACCTGAATGGACTATTGGAAGCAGGAGTGAATCCTAATACAGCCAGGGGTTTGGCAGCCATGAATGCAGGCAGATTAAACAATTTGTATGATGATTATAACAGGAATAAACCTTCGTTAGGGAAAGTAAAAATGAAAGATTTTGCTAAGGATTTTGCCACGGTTTATAATCAGTAATAAAGCTTCAGAACATCAATTCATTTATCACTACAAATATCAACATGAAAATTAAGCATAATAAAACCTGGTTTATAACGGGAGCGTCAAAAGGAATGGGGTTGGCCCTTACAAAATATCTACTTCAGAATGGATATAATGTTGCCGCAACATCGCGTAATACTAAAGATATCGTGGATCTATTTGGTAAAAATGAAAAATTCTTACCATTAAATGTTGACATAACGGCTGAAAAAGAAGTCAAAAAAGCAATTGAAAAGACTTTTAATACTTTTGGTTCTATTGATGTTATCGTCAACAACGCTGGTTACGGATTAGTTGGAGCGTTGGAAGAACTGACAGACTTAGAAATTAGACAAACTATTGATGTCAATTTATTTGGAACTATAAACGTTATCAGAGCATCTATGCCCTACCTGCGCAAACAAAAATACGGCCATGTTATAAATGTATCCTCTATTGCCGGATATAATGGTGCTGCACTTTCTGGAAGTTATGATGCGGCAAAGTTTGCTGTTATTGGTTTAAGCGAATCCCTTCATAGCGAAGTGAAGGACTTTGGAATTAATGTGACTGTTGCAATTCCTGGCTTATTCAGGACTAATTTTATGAATGATAGCTCCCTTCAAATAACTGCGAACTTGATAGAAGACTATAAATCAGAAGCGCAAATTAAAATGTGGCAGCAATATAGCGGCCATCAACCAGGAGACCCTTCAAAGCTGGCTATGGTTTTGAAAGATATCACAGAAATGGATGAGCCCCCATTACACCTTCTATTGGGCAGCGATGCATTTCAGATAGCAACAGCAAAAATGAAGGCTAATCTTGAAACGTTTGAGCATTATAAAACCCTTTCCGTTTCTACAAATTTTGACTGATTTTAAATATACGCAAAATGGCAGGTAAGGAATTGATCAGGATAAAAACGATCAGCGAGTTTCACAGGCTTAGAGGCTTGCCTAAACCCTCACACCCGTTGATTAGTGTCGTTGATTATGCAGCTATTAACCTCTCAACCGAATATAACGGGACCAGCTGGACTTTTGATTTTTACTCCATCGCCGTTAAAAGAGGACTTAACGGAAAAATGAAATACGGGCAACAGGAATATGATTTCGATGAAGGTGTAATGTTTATGATGTCGCCACATCAGTTACTAGGAATTGAAATAACGGTCGATCATAACATAGAGCATTCGGGTTGGTTATTACTTATTCACCCGGATTTTTTCCGGAATACATCCTTAGCAAAAAACATCCATAAATATGAATTCTTTGATTATACCGCTAACGAAGCATTGTTTCTTTCCGGTAGAGAAGAGTCTATTTTAAACAACATCATACAAAATATTCAACAGGAATACCATACCAATATTGATAAGTTTAGCCAGGACATCATTATTTCACAGATTGAAACATTGTTGAATTATACTGAACGTTTTTATCAACGCCAATTTATAACGCGGAAAATTGTCAATCACAAAATTCTTGATCAGTTAGAAACGTTACTCAATCAGTATTTTTCAGGGGAAGATTTAACCAATACAACAGTTCCCACCGTGCAATACGTTTCAAATGCACTGAATATTTCACAAAGCTATCTAAGCGGTTTACTCAAAGTCTTAACCGGGAAAAGTACTCAACAACATATTCACGATAAGCTGATTGAAAAAGCGAAGGAAAAATTATCCACTTCAACGCTAACAGTAAGTGAAATTGCTTATGCACTGGGATTTGAACATCCCCAATCATTCAGCAAATTGTTTAAAAGCAAGACGAATAAAACACCCTTAGAATTTCGTGCCTCGTTTAATTGATTGTATTGATTATCACGAAATAACTCCACTTCTTGCTTGATGATAGGATAGCGTCGAATCAGGAAAAGAATAGCGTTGCGGTCTATTTGGATAAAGTCGGATGTATCTGTCCATTTGAGAATTTACCATGACATTTAAATGATATACTCCAGTTAAAAAACATGTTGGTATTCGCCCCCTCAATGCATCAATTTAAACACTTTGTAGGCTTTTCAGTCAGGGAGGAACAACTATCGAACCAAAAAAGCCTTCAAAATCAATGACTTTGAAGGCTTTTATCTTGTTGTGACCCCGCTCGGGCTCGAACCGAGGACCCAAAGATTAAGAGTCTTTTGCTCTACCAACTGAGCTACGGAGTCATCTCTTATCCCCACATATCGTGTGGTTGGGGTTGCAAAACTACAACCTTTATTAATATTTCACAAAAATAATTTAACTTAAATTTCTTTAATTTTTGAAAAACTCCGGATATACCCCCGGTTAAAATATACTCAGTTATGGAAACAGCATACATTGTAGCCGGATATAGAACCGCTGTGGGAAAGGCTAAACGTGGCGGATTCCGCTTCTATCGCCCCGACGATCTCGCCGTAGATGTCATAACAGGTTTGTTAAAAAGCGTTCCCCAGCTTGACCCAAAGCGCGTCGATGACCTTATTGTAGGGAATGCAGTCCCCGAAGCTGAACAAGGTCTCCAGATAGGCAGAATGATCTCCGTCAGAGCTCTCGGCATCGAAGTACCCGGTGTAACCGTAAACAGATACTGCGCCTCCGGCCTTGAAACTATCGCCATCGCTACCGCCAAAATTCAATCTGGTATGGCCCACTGCATCATCGCCGGTGGCACCGAAAGTATGAGCCTGGTACCCGTAGCCGGCTGGAAAACAGTGCCGAATTTCAAAGTCGCCAGCACCACACCCGAATACTACCTCGGCATGGGCCTCACCGCCGAAGCCGTGGCCAAAGAATACAACGTCTCCCGCGAAGATCAGGACCTCTTTGCCCTCAACTCTCATCAAAAAGCCATCAAAGCTATACAGAACGGCTACTTCAAAGAAGGGATCCTCCCCATTAACATCGATGAAGTATACGTTGATGAAAAAGGTCGCAAACAACAACGCTCCTACACCGTCGATACCGACGAAGGTCCTCGTGCCGATACATCTGCCGAAGCCCTCGCCAAACTCAAACCCGTTTTTGCCGCTGGTGGCAGTGTCACTGCCGGTAACTCCTCTCAGACCTCCGACGGCGCCGCCTTCGTAATCGTCATGAGCGAAACCATGGTCAAAGAACTGGGATTGACTCCCATCGGTCGCCTCGTGGGTTGCGCTTCCGCAGGTGTACACCCACGCATTATGGGCATCGGCCCCGTTGCTGCCATTCCAAAAGTTTTGCAACAAACAAGAAAGACACTGAACGATATCAACCTCGTTGAACTGAATGAAGCTTTTGCCTCTCAATCTGTAGCCGTGATACGTGAACTCGGCATCGACCCCGATATCGTTAATATCAATGGCGGCGCCATCGCCCTGGGACATCCCCTTGGCTGTACCGGCGCCAAACTTACTGTTCAAATCCTCAGTGACCTGAAACGACTCAATCAAAAATATGGCATCGTCACCGCCTGCGTAGGTGGTGGCCAGGGCATAGCCGGGGTCATCGAAAGATTATAAAAAGCTTATAAAAATCAATCTCAAAACCCGCATCGAAAAATTATAAAAAAGGGAAATGCCTCCTGAATCAAGGAGGTATTTCTCTTTTTACATCTATACCCCAAAACCAATAAAAAATTGATTCTCAATCCCATTAACTATATTTCTTCTATATTTCCCCCATACTCTTCCCCCCGCAATACCTTCCTCCCTACTTTTACGTTTTAAGAATACTCAATCAATAACCATTTAACAAATCTCCATGAAACCACTTACCTGGCTCTGTTGCTGTGCCCTATTACTATTCGCATGTAATAAACAACAGGAAGCCAAATTGTCTTTAAACAATGCAACTATAGCTGCCACCACCGTCAGCAAAACCACTAGCAAAAAGATCTTTATCCACTACATGCCCTGGTTCGAAACACCCGAATCCAAAGGCTCCTGGGGATACCACTGGAAAATGAACACCCAAAACCCGGACATCATCACCAATGGCAAAAGACAAATTGCTACTTACTATTACCCTAAAACCGGTCCTTATTATTCCAGCGATCCGGCCATCATTGAGTACCAACTCCTCCTCATGAAATACGCCGGTGCCGATGGCGTTTTCATCGACTGGCCAGGTACCAGAACGCTCTACGACTACCCTGACAACCTCGCCAATTCCAATGCCCTCATCAACAAACTGAATGCTGTCGGTCTGCAATTCGGTATCGTCGAAGAAGACAGAAACTGGGATGCCGGCAATACCTCCGGTGCCCACGGCGATTTTGTCTACATGCAGAACAACTACTTCAACCAATCCAATTACCTCACTACCAATGGTAGCCCGGTCGTGCTCAACTTCGGTCCCATCACCTTTCATCAATCCTCCCAATGGGATGCCATCCTAAATGGCATCAACCCGAAACCCAAAGTAATCCCACTCTTTGGCTTTACGTCCGAAGTCGGCTCCAACAATGCTGGTGGTGAATTTCCCTGGATCTACCAGGATCATCCCACTGTTGTGAATAACTACTATGCCCAGGCTGCGAATTTTGCACTCTCTGTAGGAGTAGTCTATCCTGGCTTCAATACGTTCTATGCCGCCGGTGGTGCCGATGGCCCTACCTGGCAGATCGCCTATAATGGTACCAGCACCTTCTCTACCATGTTGGATAAAGCCCTTGCCTCTTCTGTGAGCATTATTCAATTTGCTACCTGGAATGACTATGGTGAAGGTACTATGATCGAACCTACTGAAGAATTCGGCTACTCTTTCCTCACTACCATGCAAACAAAACTGGGCGTACCATATGGCCAGCATGAACTGGAAGTTATTTATCAATTGTACCAGGCACGCAAATCTTATGCTGGCAACACCACCATTCAGGCGCAACTGGATCAGGTATTCACCTATCTCGCCAATCAACAGGTGGCACAAGCCGAAACTTTGCTCAATAACCTTGGTGGTAACAATAACACCACCGGTGTGTATATCAGAAACAAATGGCTGAGCACCTACCTCTATGAAGATAATGGTCAGGTGAAATACAGCTCTTCCAACTCCGGTAACCAATATAAATGGGTACAGGAAACGGTGAATGGACACATCCGTTTCAAAAACCTTTCTACAGGTCACTACCTGAATATTGAACACCTCTATGCTTATGTGGAAAGTACTGATGTACCCAATACTTACTACAGCAGCTACTGGGTGCTGGAAAGTTATAATGGATATACCAGGTTGAAAAATGAATGGCAAAGCACTTATTTAAATCTTGAAAATCAAAGCGGATTAGCCCAGTGCACAACAGTGCCGAACTATTTTGAAAGTAGCCAATGGACGCTCCAACAATAAAACAATAAATACTTTACCGGCCCTTTTCAAAACGCTGCCCCAAAGCAGAAATTTGAAAAGGGCCATTATGAACGTCAATTTTTCTATACAACAAACATGTGGTATCGCTGCGGCTTTTGCCGGCATGATAGTGGTGCAGAAAACAAAGACAAGTGCTTAAGGGACGACCTATCTCCATTAAGTACCCAAATAAAAGGAGGCCGTATCATCAATGAGATACGGCCTCCTTTTTGTTAGCAGAAAAAACTATTCTACCCAGTAAGTTAAAGTCACCACAATATACCCGTCACTACCTACCTGACTATCACTCAGCGTTACCGTCTTAGATACTACGCCATCCCAGTTACCCGGATTAGCGCCGAACTGATAAGTACCTGCCGGCAGGTCATAGATCTCGTAACCTTCACGCGCAGCATTGTAAGTAACGCCGGTGGACTGATTGATGGCCCAAAATCCATACAAACCAGTACTGCCTGTGTATGGATTACCGTAAATGTCTACCAGTTCAATACGTACATTGTAAGTAGTGGCTACCGCTGGCTTTGGTGTTGCTGCAAAAGTGTTCGCAAAAAATAAAATTGACAGAAGACTGCAAATGAGTGAGAACCTCATGGGCTAAAACAAATTTAAATTGAGGGAATTGAGATATCAGCCGTAAGGTATAATAATTTGATAAAAATTATACATTAAGATAATGTTACAAAAAATGTAGCCAAAGGCAGCATTTATATGTTAATGGCCTGCGGAAAACCCTTAATTATTTCCTGGATGTCGATACATAATCATACGGCACCTGATCCGCCAGCTTCTCAAATCCCCAATACCCACTAAACAACATCGCCAACGGATCCACACAAACCCCCTCCTTACTAAACGTACAATCCGGTTGAAAAAACCGTATCATCGACTCCTGCTGCCGCGGCAATCTACCCATCATTATTGCATATTTATTCGCCTCCAACTCCTTCATATAACTTACCATCAGCATATTCTCACAATGCAATACATACTTATCCACCAGGGAATCCGAAGGCTTCATTAAATCAACCGGTCTTAACGCTATAGGTATCCTGTAATTCACATAATTACTATCATCAGAATACGCATCCCTGTTCAACATGATCTTCCCATTCTTCACAATCGTATCATGCACATACCCCCGCTGCCGTGGTCGCCTCACAATCTCATTCACCACAAAACCTTCTTCCTCCGTATTTCCTTCAATCAATGACCTGAAGAAATGCAATGATGATCCATGAAACACCGTCTCCCTATTCGCCAGCCACTGCCGCATCTGCGCCTTCTTCTTCGTCGTCATACTCTCATAAAATGCATATCCATAATAAGAAATCGTATGATCCCTGTCTGAATTCACATATTGCTTCAGCATAAAACGGATCTTATACCCCAATGCCGCATTATTGATAATCAGGTAATCTTCGGTACTCGCCTTCAATGCCTGCTCCGCATTATCATACCCAATATCCAGGATTTCATCATTGGTAAGCACACAATTCTTTGCAAAATCCGTCTTCCCAATAAATGTCTCTTTGAACGTTTTAATATACGCCTCCCGCTTAGGATCACGCTTCACCTCAAATGCCTTCAGCACCGTCGCCTTTGGTTGCAGGGTGATCTTTATATTCACATCCTCTGTATTAATATCCAGGTAATTCGATGCCGTCTCATATCCCACATAAGAAGCGATCAACTCATACCGACCCGCTACAATCCCTCCAATACTGAAACTCCCCTTCTCCGTCGTCGTACCACCCTTACTTGTATTATTGATAAATACCGTTGCAAAACCCAGTGGCTTGCCATCCGTAGCTGACACCACTGTACCTGTAATTTTGACCTGTGCAAAAATTACCTCCGTCAGTGTGATCAAATAACCGAGGATTAAAAATCGTTTCATGGGCGCGAAATAACATCGAAGCACGATTGCCATTCTGTTAATATCGATGTACTGGCAGGATGTGCAGACAAAACACACATTTTTAAATAAAAATATTCATGGAAGAGGAAATTTAACAACGGGAATAAAAGCCGCTTTCACAAAAAATATCCATAAACAGGCGAAGCTCACCAACCTGGATAACCTTCCATTTTCTCAAAAAAAAGGGGTGTATCAAAAGTTTGATACCCCCCTTTTAATTCGGATACCTGGTAGAGCCAGATTCCATTTTATGCGATTCTCAGGAGGTTCATTTTTTTATGATCCACCCTCTTTTCAATATTATCAGTAGTTAGGATTTTTCGTCTCCGCACTTCCCTCTCCTCCCGGGTTCAGATCCGCCTCATCCGCCGGCACATCCCAGTAATCCATGAAGTTAAAATTGATCGTCACATTACTATTCAGTTTCCCTGCTGCCGTCAGGAAGTTATTTCCATAACTACCCCCGCCTGATCCAATATCATAAGACCATCCCCATCGACGCATATCATAAAATGACAACCCTCTGAATACCAATGACACTCTCCTTTCCATCACCAGCTCCTGCATCGCATTTACGGCTGTCAACCCAGTGCCGGTCACAGCTGCCACACCCGCGCCCTGGTAACTTCTCACCGCATCTACATATGCTAATCCGGCATCCGTATTACCCAAACGGATATTGGCCTCTGCCAGCATCAACGCATTCTCTTCGTAACTACCTGCTATAAATTGTTCATAACCACCTATCGCTGTACTTCCATACACATACACACCTGATGTGCCATTACCACCATCTATAATACTCCACCTCGTACCAAATGATAAATCATCCAGGTATTTGGTAGCCGTATCAAAATTGTTTGCCACACGCTTATCACCAGTATGGAAGTTCTGCATAAAGCGCTCTCCCAATCTGAATGTAGTCGATGTATTCACCCCCGTGGTTAACACAGACACTGTACCACCTGATGCGGAGAAGAAACCATTCGCGGCAGCACTTCTGCCCGTGAATACATAGTCTCCATCCTTGATACCACTTGTCGCCAGGGTCAGTACTTCATTCCAGTCTGCCGTCGTCATCGGTGTCGTAGATGTCGTAGTGATCGATGCACTCAGGTTCTTATTCACAAAAGGCGCCAGTTTATTCACCAGCAGGTTTCTCGCCAGCAAGGTATTGATATTCCTCACCCACATATCAGTTGTCAATACACCTCCATTACCTACCTGGCAAAAAGAAGGAATCAGCTGTCCCAATACCGTACTATAATCTGTAGTACTCGTGATGCCTGTCTGCAACAGACTCGATGCTTCTTTAAGGTAATCATTGGACAATGCAATGATACTATCCTTAATCAGGTACTTGTTAGACGTACCACCAAATGTATCGATCCTTAATCCTGAATAATACAAAGAACCGATCTGTGAATACGCATATCCTTTCCACCAGTAACACCATGCTTTGATCGTATTCGAACGCGTAGTAGCATCGCCACTGAATGTAATTCCATCTACCAGACTCAATACCTGGTTCAATGTATTGTTCATAGCATACATATTCAACCACTGATAGTAAGTAGGGTTATAACCAGACCCTGTTTGAGCACGGGTATTATTCGCACGCATCAGACTTACATTCGCAATGCCTGTTTCTGTCTTGGTACCGTCGTCGAGTATAAAGTATTCAGGAATGCTTATGGTACTTATCAACTGGTTCGATGCCTGTGCACCCACCACATCACCTAACAACTCCGCATATCCGAAAGGCAATGAAAAATAACTATCGCCCAACCAGTCGTCACCCGTCTTAAAACCGTTGATGTACACACCACCTGTAGCCAGTGAGATCAGGCCGGACTCAGTATTCACATTCCCATCCACGGTAGGCAGGTTCGGATTTCCTACATTCAGTTCTTTCTTGCAGGACAGTGTTCCTAATAATAGCAAACTGCAAACAAGAGATAAGATATATTTATTATTACTCATGATGATGTTCCCTTTTAAAATAAAAATTTAGAATCCTACATTTAAACCTACCTGATATGATCTCATGTTAGGAATGGTACTGTGGTCAATCCCTCTGTCGAATGATGAGTTGGCCGCACCTGAACTGATTTCAGGATCAAAACCGTTATACTTCGTCACCGTCAGCAGGTTCCTGCCTGTGAATACCACCTGCAGTTTGTTGAACTTCTGTGTATGAAGCACTCTTGCCAGATCAAATCCTAAGGAGACATTTCTCAGACGCAGGAAAGAAGCATCTTCATAAAAATAATCCTTGGTCGCATTGTTACCCGGTCCATACAGACTACCCCATGAACTGGAATACGCACTACCATAGTAAGCAGTGTAAGCAGCTGTTCTGCCATTAATTGTAACCGGTTTTGCGAAGTCACCATCTATACCATCACGGTACATCCACTCTTTGGTCTGGTTGTACAGATGACTACCATATACCCAGTCAAACTGGAAGGAGAGGGTGATGAAATTCTTATAGGTGAACTGGTTGATAAATGATGCATTGAATTTAGGATTCGGATCACCAAATGCCGTGGCACTTTCTTCGAACTGTATGGATTTGGTAGCCGTATCTACCACACGACCTTCTACGATTTCATACTTGCCTTTATCAGCATCTGAAAAATACTTGGAACCATCTCCCTTCACAGCATCCTTACTCCTCAAAGCCTTGTAACCATAGATCTGCCCGATCTTCTGACCTGCTGTCAGTGTCAGTGCCGTACTACCTGCAGAAGACGTTAAGATGATATCTGCCCCACCACGTATCTTGTCAATCCTGGATGTTTGCTTACCAAAGTTGGTAGTGAAATCCCATCCGAAATTCCTTGATTTATACACAGGAATATTCACCTGGAACTGTATACCTTTTGATGACATATCGATAGCATTTGTCAGCACAGAAGTACTACCTGTAGATAGCGCAGAACTTACTTTGTATATCACATTTTCTGCTTTACGTGTCCAGTAGGAAAATGATCCATTCACCGAACCTAACCAGTCACCATTCAACAACGTCACAGAGAAATCGGTTCCAATTTCAAACTCTTTGGAGACCTCTACTTTCAGGTTAGGATTCTGTGATGTGGCAGGATTGGAATAATACAAAGAAGATCCCAATGTACCCTGGTTCAATGTAGGATACCTGTCGAAAACACCCGGTTGTGTACCCGCTTCGCCATACGCAGCGCGGATCTTGAAGTAAGGCACCACTTGTTCCAGTCCTTTCCAGAAGTTAAAGGAAGAAGGCAATATATAACCATTTCCATGCGGGAAAGTAAATGGTTTAGACCCGCTACCAAATGTGGAAGACCAGTCACTTCTAAATCCACCGGATACACCACCCCAATCGCCAATATCAAATTTCTGATCAATGAGGTAACCAAAGGTCACGAAAGTTTCCTGGTAATCTCCATTGGTAGGCTCAGTGGTAGATGTAGAAGTAGGTGCTACATAAATGGCAGAAGCAGAGGCGAGATTAATAGGAGAAGTGGTAGGCAAGCCTAAACCATATATATCATATTCCCTGTACTTTCTCTGGCGGTAGTCATACGATGCGAGCGTAGTTGTTTGAATAGGAAGGTTCCAGCCAAAGTCCTTTTTGAAATCAGTCCTGAAGTAAGCACTTCCGATGAAGTTCTGGAACGTAGTCGTATAATTCCACTGATCAATTTCACCAGTACGATCTGTAGCAAAGTAATAAGCCTTGGTATCCCAATATTCTGCATTTGCATTGCCCGTCTGGTTAAGGTAGGTCCATGTTGCGCGTTCTGTTCTGTAGTTGATACCATACTTCGCATCCAGCTCCAGGAAGTGATTGATCCGGTAATTGGCATTCAGGCTTTGTACGATATCAATTTTATTATCCAGTCCATCTGCATACTCCTGTACATAGTATGGGTTAAAGGCATTGATACTTAAGAAATCGGCAGTCTGATAGGCAGGAGAATGTCCATCTGCCATCTTCCATTTTAAACTGAAGAAAGGAGAAGTATTCAGGAAGCTGTAGATGTTACCGACATTCCCTGCCATGTTACCTCTACCGTAGAGATAACCACCTGGGGCCCCGAGACCCGGTGTCAGTGTATTTTTGGTGTAGATAACCTGTGTAGTGGAGCGGATATGAAAACCTTTGAATACCTCAGTGCCTATGTTGGCGGTGAGGTTCGTGCGGTCTACATACCCATTGTGCATAACAGGACTCAAAGTATGATTATTGGCGAATGCCATATTGAAATCCGTCTTATCCGTACCCCCTGACAAGTTGATCGCATTGTTCCAGGTACTACCTGTTAAGAACATCTCTTTGAAGTGATCATAGTATTTCAGGTTCATGTTGTACGGCTTGTCTGCAATGTTGTTGGGATTCAATATTCCATAACGGGTAGCACCTCCATAAGTATAACTGATACCTGAATAGTCGCCATACTGATCAAGGGCCAGGATATTGCCACTGGCATCTACCACATTATTATTCCCATCAGTGAGATAGGGATGTTTGCTGGCTTTGGTTACACCACCACTGTTGATGTAATTATTAATGGAGTAACTGGTGCTATAGTTCACTTCCAGGTGACCGGATTTACCCTTTTTAGTAAAGAGCTGAATAGCACCATTCGCACCCTGTGCACCATACAGCGCAGCAGAAGCAGCACCCTGTACCACTTCGACTCTTTCTACGTTGGCCAGATCAAGACTATTAAAATCAGTTGCAGCTACCTGCACACCATCTAACATGATGAGGGGCTTAGTACCACCCTGAATGGTATTCACACCTCTGAGGAGGATGTTCACCGGGTCACTGGGGTTACCACTTACAGTAGAAATCTGCGCACCAGGTATTTTACCAACCAGTGCCTGGTCGATACTGGTGGAAGCACCCGTCAGCTTATCACCCGAAACAGATTCTACGGATATACCCAGCCTTCTCTTGCTGGTAGGCGTTCCTGTCCCGGTGACAACAAATTCAGTCAAAATCTTTTTGTCATTCCCCAATTGAACATTAATAGGTAAACCATCTACAGTGACTTCTTTTGTTTCATATCCAACTGCTGTGATGATCAGCTTCTGACCTTTGGAAGCTGTAATGGAGAATGAGCCACTGATATCGGCTACAGTACCTCCACCCCCTTTAATTTTGATACTGGCACCAGGAATAGCTTGCCCCGATTCATCTTTAATAATACCGGTGACCTTGGTTGATTGTGCAAATAATGAAAACGTATAGACATGGCACATCAGCACCATAAGGCATAGAAAACCCTTGATTCTCATAATTGTGATTTAAAATGACAGTAGATAACCTTGTGATCAAATATTAGCTACGCACGGGTTGCTGGCATCGCCCACCATAGCAGTCTTTTCATTGTTTCGTTATTTTAAGTAATAGTAAAACCTGCATACCGGAAATGGCGGCGGTATGCGCTACAACACAGGAAACGGGTTATTACATTAATTAATCTTACGGTAAACGGTTCGTCTTTTAAATCCTGCCATTTGGTTGAAATGACTTGTTCATCTGGTTAGAAATAAGTTAAATAGTTGAACTGTAAAAGCAAATCTCTTACAGAGGTAATCAATAGATGTCCATCACAATGTCAGCTTATAAATATTGATTAGATTTTGGTTATTTAGATTTTGATTTTGGTTGTTATGTTAAATATAGAGACTTGGATGATAATTTCATAATTTTTATAACAAAAAATGTAAATAATGTAATATAGAATTATTTCTAATATAATGAAAAGTATCGCAAGTATTGAGGTTCAGAAAATTGTAAAGGGAGCACGCGCCCCCCTTACAGTGTGAATCCAACCATCACGGTAACTCTGCTAAAACTATAATCTGTGGTGGTAAAGGTGCCTAATGGCCTTTGCGTTTGCCAATCCAACACTGCATTCTTTGTTTTGAATGCTGCATGCGCATAACCTGCTGATAAATGAAATGAACTATTATATCTCCACCTGAATTTATATCCCAATCCCGCATGTATATAAGTGCCGGCAATGTTCTGATCCGGTTCTTTAGAATTTTGCAGCGACCACTGTTTACGTGTTAACCATGGTATGGCTTTGCCCGCACCAGCATAAGAAAAGAAAGTTCGCTCCTCCTTACTGAAATCATAACGAAGATCTCCGAATACCGGCACTGACCTTGCCTGGTAATCATCTAACCCAATACCCACACCTACCTGGTATTGATAGGCAAACCGATACCCTACAATGCATCTCCACACAGATCCTTTCTTATCAGAAAATTGTAATCCTGCTTCATCTATATTATAAAAACCACCAGGAGCTATTTTTGGATATACCTTCTCCTGCTTCACACTATCCATCTCTGCACGATTAAATACCAACGTATCTTTTATCCTGTTCTCTATTTTCAATACCCCATTCTCTGCCGAAAAGATATGCCCCCTGATCACACTGCCATTCTTAAAATATAGTACATCCAGCTTTCGCTGCGCAGTCAATCCCTGCATAGCCAATAGCCCTGCACATAACAACAGTATATATTTCATAGTAATTATTTAATGACGATGCCAATCCTGCTTAACAAGACAGGTTTACTCAAATTAGAATAATCGTACTGGTATAAACCATCTTTGGCTGTTACCAACAGTACATGATTGTTTGGGATCACATCATAGGCCTCTATGTCTTTCACGGTTTGCTTCGTCTCTACATTCAACGGATCGGTGGCATCCATAAAGTGTAAGCCATTAGTACCTTCACATACAAACAGGTTGCTGCCATCAATACCTAATCCATAAGGGCCTGTCATGACATAGCTTTTCAACAATTGCGGGTTTTTCACATCTGCTATATTAATTACGTCCAGCTGATTCTGATTACCCGCGCAGGTAGTACCGGATCTTAATGTCACATACGCTGTTTTTCCTTCTACCACTACCGGATCACAGGATTGAATGTGTGAGAAAGTACCTGCAGCTACCGGCATTTCAGGATTGCTTACATCATAAATGAGCATGCCGGTGGTACTGCCAATAAATATGTAATGATCGTATGGGAAAATAGTTTCGATATTAGCAGAAACAGTAAAGTTATTCTTCTTCACTGGCTCATTGGCCTGTTGTACATTAAAGACCTGGATACCGTAATAATCCACTGTATACAGGGTGTTATTCACCAGGCCAAAACGTGCAGTAGAACCAGCTTTGCCGGTGGCAGAAGGTACAGATACATTTGAGCTGTTCGAAACGGTGACACTGTTAGCCTCACTATTATATACATACACACCATTCCAGCTGGCTAAATTACAGGTATTTGACAGCACAGTGTCTCTTATTTCGAAACTCGTGATCACCCCTCTCAGCGTATCGGCGATGATACCATATTCATATTGCCGCTGTGGAAATACGTTGTTCAGTCTTTTTGTCTGCCGGATGTTGTGCGGGTCGCTGATGTCCAGCGCCACAAGGTCGATGTAACTGTCTACATACATCACATTCCCTTTTACAGCCAGGTCTACATTGCCGGGGATGTTGATAAATGCGATTTTTTGAGGGGAAGAAGGGTTGGCGTTGTCGATGACGTGGATGCCTTTGTTCAGTTCGTTCAGGAAGATGTAGTTGCCGTAGAGATAGATTTTGCCTGGTGATACAATTTCGTGGGGAGATTCGCTACGGATCGAAGATCTAAGGGAGTCGAGGCTGGCGTAAACAGGTGTGTATATTTTTGAAGGAATGTTGTTGGTACATTTGTCCTTCAAACAACTGCTTAGCATAAACAAATAAACAGCCAGCAGCGCTGTCGGAAACAGTCTGGTTGATGCTACATTCATGGGGAATAGGTTTTCATTAGAACGGGGTAATAAATCAAAAAGTTACAAAAGCGAGAAAACTGAGGCGGCTTCCAGCCACCTCAGTTTTCTCGCTCGGGCGAATTATATCGACCGGCGAAAAGCCGGTCGATATAATTCGCATCTAAAAAAAACCTAAAACCAAAAAGCCCTCCCAAATGGGAGGGCCTACTCATCGTTCTTCGTTTTTATCTTACCTCATCCAAAATAGCATGATCCAACCCACTCACGACCTGTACCTCCGGCTTTATTAACTCCAACACCGCAATACTATTCTCCCCTTTCTTTAACCACTCCGCCGGCACAAACACCGTCTGCTGTGGGCCCACTTCCCAATACCTTCCTAAATTATGCCCATTCACCCAAACCACACCTTTCCCCCACTGGCTCATATCCAGGTATGTATCACCCACCGCATCCAGTTTAAAACCACCGGCTCTCAGCACCGGCTCATTCACCCCTACTTTACCCGCCTTCACTACCGGCACATCACTAAAGGGCAATGAATACATCTCCCATCCTTTCAGCTCCTTCCCACCAAATACCACACTTTCTGTAATCCCTTTCTTATTCTGCAACAAATAAGGTCCAAAATTGATCCTCCCTAAGTTCTCTACCAGGATCTCCAAACGAACCTTTCCTTTCGGTAATGTCACCTGCAAACTATCCTGCTTCAACCTTCTATCCAGCGTACCCACTCTCTTTCCATTCACAAACACAATCCCATAATCCCTCAATGCATTTATCTTCAGCACACCCGCTTTACCACCATCTACCGTCGTTCTATATAAAACAAATCCATACGCCTGTTTCAAATCTTCAAAAGTCAATGGGGTCGCATGCTTCACTGCCGCCGGCAATACACTAAATACCCCAGTCGCCTGTGTTAATGTAACAGCAGGAATCGTAATCACACCCCTCTTCGCTGGCACGGCTGGCAATGTCTGCCCCGGTTGCAAATGCTTTGCTATCACCGCGCGGAACTGCATGTATTTTTCCGTAGCATTCCCCGCCTCATCCAATGGCGCATCGTAATCGTAACTACTTATCTGCGGCTCATAAGGATCCTTATCATTCGCATTCGCCCCATTCATAAACCCACGCGTTGTACCGCCATGGAACATATACATGTTAATAGAAATACCCGCACTCAACACACTATCCAACCTACCCAGGTATTGCTGATAAGGTACGGTGTGATGTTTTGTACCCCACCAGTCAAACCATGCAGGATACCATTCAGCAATATAAAAAGGCCCTTTCCCGCCATGATTTTCGCGTATCAGTTTCTTTACCTTCACCGGGTTATCCTGCCCATTAATAGCCGGTAATAAGCCCGGTAAATGCCCGTTTTTAATCGCTGCTTCCGGATCGCAGGTAAACAGCAATCCATCAAAACCTGCGTCGACAAACATCTTCCTGTTTATATCCAGGTACTCCTTATCATCTGAATAAGAACCATACTCATTTTCAATCTGCACCATCAGTATATTCCCGCCATGATTCACCTGCAAGGGCGCCAACTGCTTACCCACCGCATGGATATAATTGCGGTAAGCCTCCAGGTAACGCGGATCTTTACTCCTCACTACCAATCCTTTCTCATTCTGCAACCAATAAGGGTAGCCACCAAACTCCCACTCCGCACACACATAAGGACTTGGCCGCAGTACCACATACATCCCCTCCTCCTTCGCAATCTTCACAAACTCCGCAATATCATTATTGCCCGAAAACTCATAATGCCCCTTCTCCGGCTCATGCACATTCCAGAATACATAGGTACCAATGGTATTCAAACCCATCGACTTTGCCATCTGAATTCTGGCGCGCCATGCCTCACGTGGTACCCGGGGATAATGAATCTCACCCGAAATCATCTGAAAAGGATGCCCGTCCAGCAAAAAGGTACTGTCTCCCAACGCAAAAGTGTGTTGTGATTGCCCCATCCCCTGCATCCATAAAGCCATTAGGGCGATGATCGCTACGCTTATTTTTTTCATCCTGTCTAAGTTTAATAAAACGCTATCATGATAATGCTACTATAAGGCCGCTAAAAGGCCATTATAAGGCTACCAAAAGATCACTTCATTATCCCTGGGATATTGAGGTGACCTTTTGGTGCTCTTTTGGTGAACTTTTGGAGACCTATTGGCACCGGCATCACGCTATTAGTACCCCGTATTCTGCGTCAATTGACCATTAGAGGACAATATCTCAGATCTTGGAATTGGCAGCCAATAGTTCTTGTCAGCAAATAAACGTCCGGCCAGTGCTGTCTTCCTGGTATATGTATATACCCCGTTTGACTTCGTGATCGTCATACCATAAGCCGGCACATTCTCAGTCGTTGATGCAATTTTCCATCTTCTTACATCATAAAAACGATGCTCTTCAAATGCCAGCTCTACCTGTCTTTCCCGCTGGATAGCCGTTCTCATTTCTGCCTGTGTCAAACCTGTCGTCAATGCTGGTTGATTGACACTGCTACGCTGACGAACCTGGTTCACAGCTGCATATACTGATGCATCTGGTCCCACTGCTTCATTCTGTGCTTCTGCATAGTTCAGCAGGATCTCTGCATAGCGGAAATAAATCCAGGGTTGTAATCCTGCCACATTCCATGGGTTATCTATCGGATTGGTATCGTCCATGAACTTCTTCAGGTAATAACCTGTCTTGGATGTATTCCAGTTGGAATTACCATCCTGGCTATCTTTACCACCTGGTGTAAATGTTTCGATCGTACTGTTTCTATAGGTCGCACCATTGTACAGAATAGAAGCATAGAAACGCGCATCCCTGTTAGCATAAGGGTTTGCTGCATCATAACCGGAAGCCGCATCGGTGATAGGAAGACCAGTATTCATCTCATACGCATCTACTAAATTCTGCAATGGTGTATTACCCGCCCAACCGCCATAACCATTTGGTCCGTTGGCAATTTCTAAACAGGTATGTCTTGCACCTATTACATATAGTCTTTCGAAAATGATCTCTTTACTCGCTGAGTTCTTAAACAATCCACCATAGTCTGCATCAATAGAATACTGTCCCAGATCCATCACCGCTTTTGCAGCGGCAGCAGCATCTGCCCAGGTACCTACATTGTAAAGTGGACTTGCTGCATACAGTGTCAGTCTTGATTTCAGTGCCAGCGCCGCACCTTTGGTAGCACGACCCAATGCCCATGAATCATCATTTGCTGATGGTAAATAATAAGCCGCTGAATCCATCTCCTTTATCGCATAATCCATACTTGTCTGCAAAGATGCACGGGTGTACAAAGATGCATCTGACAGATTATCCTCCAGGTTATACACACTATCACCCACCATCACTACCCCTCCATAGTTGCGGATCAGATCCTGATAACGGAACCCACGGATAAAGTGCAATTCACCTCTCAGCTTATTCCGCAGTCCTTCACTCATTGGCACCACCGCAATGTTGTTCAACGCATAGTTTACCTCCCTGATGCTACGATAGCTTCTGGCCCACAGTGTACCGGTAATGCCTGTATTTTCCGGCGCCAGCAAACCCTGTTGCACCAACCAGGTATTATCATCATTATTATAAATAGATTCATCTGAGAGTGAGCTCCACATCGCATATTCAAATCCTCTTCCAAAACCCGGAGGCGTACCTTCCGCTTCTTTATCCTGGAGCTTTACACCCATGTATCGGTTAATCACATAGTCCTCAAACAAAAGGGAGTCGGACAACACTGCCACGTCAGACACACGGTCCGTAGGCACGATATCCAGGTAGTTCTTCTTGCAGGACACAAATCCTATTGCCAGAAGGTATAAAAAATATTGAATCTTTCTCATGACCGTAATTTTTCAGAATTAAAACTTAACATTCAGCCCCAGGTTCACAATACGCTGTTGCGGATAGAACTGTCCGCTGCTGCTGTTTCCTTCCGGATCGTAATCTTTCACCTTTGTAATAGTGAACAGGTTGTAAGCGCTGGCATACACACGGAGTGCACTGATCTTTGCCCTGTTCAGCAAAGTTGCATTGATGGTATAACCCAACTCTACGTTCTTCAAACGGAGAAAGGAAGCATTGTTCAGCCAGAAATTGTTCGCATACAAACCACCATTTACGGAAGATGATGCACGGGTATCTACTCTTGGATAAGTTCCATCTGTATGGGTTGGGCTCCAACGGTTATCTGCCCAGCTGCTGTAGAAGTTGCCGATAGTACCTGATTCAGGCAGTACATACTGACTTACATGTGTCTGCCCTGCAAATACGACTGATGCATCGAAACCTTTGTATGCTCCATTCAACAGTATACCATAAGTGATTTCAGGAATGTTGCCATACTTTGTTCTTGTCTGGTCATCAGCTGTGATCGCTCCATCTTTGTTGTAATCCTCGTAGATCAGATCACCCAGTTGTGCATTGGCCAGGTGTGGATATTTATCCAGATCTTCCTGTGTTCTGAATATACCAATTGCATTATATAACAAAGAAGTGTTCATCGGACGACCGGTTTGACGCTGGTAATCGAGTGTACCAGACGCTTCGTCGATGTAGATGATCTTGCTCTTTGCATAAGTGATGTTGGTATTGATACCATAACGGAAGCCACCTTTCGTCACATTGTTGTAGCCAAGTGTTGCTTCAATACCATTACTGTTTACCTTACCAATGTTCTCTGCAGGCACCAACGGATCGGAACCATAAGGGTTTACGATACCTGAAGTACCCGGAATAGAAGCATTGCGCTGGGTGAGGATATCAGAACGTTTCTGCTGGAAGTAAATAAACTCTACGTTGAAATGATCCAGGAATATCGCATTCAGACCTACGTCCAGTTTCTTCGCTACTTCCCAGGTTATATTCTGATTAGCCAGTTTAGTGAGGTCAATACCCGCATGTACCGCATCCCCGATTACATACTGACTGTTGAAAGAGTAGTTGTCAAAGTACTGGAACAGGGAGATATTATCATTACCCAATGATCCATAAGATCCACGGAGTTTCAGGTCATTGATGAACTTCACGCCCTTAAACCATGGCTCCTGTGAAATGCGGTAACCAGCAGAGATAGATGGGAAGAAACCATACTGATGCCCGCTTGGGAATGCAGAAGATCCATCTACACGTGCCTGCGCTTCTACCAGGTATTTCTCCTGGTAGTTGTACGCCAGTTTACCGAAATAACTCTTACGGGTAAAGTTATAGCTGTTACCAGAGTTATTTTTATCTTCACTGGCAGGACCACCCTGTGACAGTTCCGGTGTAGTAGATGATGGGAAGTTCATGCGGTATGCACCCAGTGAATCCTGAGAAGTTTTACTTTGCTCATAAGCGACAAACGCAGCGATGTTGTGCTTACCAAACTGATGTGCATAGTTCAGCTTGATGTTGGACACCATCATGGTTCTGTTTAATTGTCCTTCTGACAAAGTAGCCAACCCGTTTGAACCGCCTACGATTGTCTTATCGTAAGCTCCGGTTGTTGAATTGTAGTTGTATACGGAATAAGGTTTGCTGAATGTCTTGATGAAACTCCAGGATTTGTCGATAGAATAAAATCCATCCAGTGATAACCCTTCTACCCCAGGAATCTGGTATGCACCTTTCAGTATACCATTAAATACCTGTGTAGGGTTGCGGCTGGTTCCACCTATGCTGGTGCCTATCAGTGCAGGGTTACTACCTTCTATACCATAAGTAGGTAATCCATTAGGGTAGTAAGGTGCAATGGTAGGATAAGCTCTGTAAATAGCGCGGAATATGTCGCCGGCACCGGTTACAGGGTAGTTACGATCTTCCTCTCTGCCGCTGAGGTACAGACTTACTTTCAGTCTTTTAGTCACATCCGCATCGATGTTGGAACGGAAGTTATACTGATTGTACTTTGTCGCACCATGTTTATATAAACCATCCTGGCTGATCGTACCCAGAGAAGCATAATATCTTACATCAGTCGTACCACCACTTACTGCCAGGTTATGCTGCTGCTGTGTCGCTGATTTTTTCAGCACCACTTTCTGCCAGTCAGTATTAGGGTAGTTCAGCGGATCAGAACCATCTCTGAATTTCTGAATCTCTTCGTCTGTATAATACTGGTTCATGCCACCTGCCGGATCGGTGTAATAAGCGATCTCATTCTGGATGGCAGCAAAAGTGGGTGCATCCGCCATTTTTGGCAAACGGGTAGGTGAAGAAAAACCCTGGTTAAAGGTGTAATTGATCACCGGCTTACCGGTTTTACCTCTCTTGGTGGTAACGAGGATCACACCATTCGCTGCACGACTACCATATACTGCAGCAGAAGCGTCTTTCAGTACGCTGATGCTTTCAATATCGTTAGGGTCCAGCCTTGATAAACCACCGATCTGACCTGGTACACCATCTACCACTACAAGTACATCGTTGTTACCGGTAGTACCCAGACCTCTGATGTAAATGTTGGAATTGTCATAACCCGGTTCACCAGCGCGGTTGTTTGCGATCACACCAGAGAAACGGCCTGCGAGTGAGTTGGATACATTGGGTTGCGGACTTCTTACAATGTCCGCTCCTTTTACGACGGAGATTGATCCGGTCAGGGTCTCCTTTTTCTGGGTACCATAACCTACTACCACCACTTCGCCCACTGTCTGCGCGTTTTCACTCAGGGTTGCATTCACAGAAGGGCCTGCAACGGCGATAGACTGTGCAGCGTAAGACATGTGATTGAAAATAAGGGTATCTCCCTGTTTAGCAGTGACGGTATAGTGACCATTGATGTCGGTCACAGCCCCCTGGTTAGTCCCTTTAACTTTCACTGTTACACCCGGAACTGGTTGTCCCCCGGACACCACTTTACCGGAAATTTTGCCCTCCTGGGCCTGCGCAATAAATACAGGGAACATGAATACTAAAAGCAATGACAGTCGCAGAAACAAGGGCAACTGCCGCACGTGCCTGTGCAAGACTTTTTTCATAACGGAATTCTGTTTGGATGAGTAAACGGTTGATTATCAGTTTTTCATTGATCAACGATAAGGGCAAATTAGGGACTTTACCCCCCTTGGGAAGGGGGGTAAATCATTTAAAAAAGGGGGGAAATTCGTTCAATTAGCCCTCTTTTACGATCGTAAGGTCCTGGTTAAAAGAGTGGCGATACCTCTTTACATATTCGGATGGGTTCATACCAAAAAGCTTTACAAATTGCTCTCTGAAGTACTTCACATCGCCTATGCCTACCTCAAAAGCTGCCTGGTTGATGGTATAATCTTCCCTTATCATCAGCATCGCCGCTTTTCGAAGTCGAATAGAACGGATAAAGGCATTGATCGTCTGACCGGAAATGGATTTTACCTTTTTGTATAAGCTGGAATGACTCATGCCAATAGCCTGCGTGAAGGTTTTAATTGAGAAATCCTCATTCCCCAGGTTGGATTCTATAATACTGATACAATTATTGAGGAAGTCCCGGTAGGCAGCGGGAACTTTGACTGTACTCTTTTGTAAGGTGATGCTGTCCAGGAAGTATTGGCGAAGCAGGTTCCTGTTTTTCAGAAGGGTCTGTACCTTGGCCAGTAACAGGTCTTTATCAAATGGTTTGGTGATGTAATCGTCCGCACCTTCTTCTATCCCTTTGATTTTCAGGTCATGGGCAGAGGTCAGGAGGATCACGGGAATGTGGCTCAGGGCTTCTGTATTTTTGATTTTGGTACAGAGTTCCAATCCGTCCATACCCGGCATTTGCACATCACTGATTACAAGATCCGGGAGTTGCTTCTGTACCATGGCAAATCCGTCATCCCCGTTTTCTGCTTCATATATTATATAATGGTCAGAAAATAACTGCCGGAGGTACGCCCGGATGTCAGCATTGTCATCGATGCAAAGCAGGGATTTTTTCTCCGTGACCATTTCTTCAGGCAGGAGTTTTTCTTCTTTTTTTACAGGTACAGTCGTTTCTTCCATCAGTTCCTGCAAAATGGCAGAACGCTCATTGGTGGCAAAGTCATACCCGGTGAGATGACCAAGCCCTTTGCGCAAACGAATGACGAAAGTGGTGCCTTCCTGCTGACGGCTATGGTAAGTGATACTACCATGATGACTTTCAATAAAATGCTTCACGAGATAAAGGCCAATGCCGAAACCTGTCTGACGCCCACCCACCCTGCTGAATTTATCAAAGATGCGGTTACCGGTAGTAATAGGAATACCACAACCGGAATCCTGTATGGAGATTTCCACTTCTGTGAATAACTCACGGATTTTAAAGACCACCTTTCCACCATCAGGGGTAAATTTGAAAGCATTGGACAACAAATTGAATAAAGCCACCTCCATCTTCTCATCATCTACATACATTTCGATCGGGCATTGGCCACCTTCGAACTGGTAGTCGATATTTTTGAGTCTTGCCTGCTGAGAGAAACACAAAAAAGCTTCTTTACATAGCTCCACAATATCCAGTCTATTGATTTTCAATGTATCTCCACCTGAATCAGCTTTCCTGAACAGGAGTAACTGATCCACTAAACTGAGTAGTCTGCGTGCATTTCTATAGACAATACTGAGTTCCGGGTCCTGGGTGTATGCTTTAAGAGGATTGATAATCAAGCTCAAAGGTGTTCTAAACTCATGTGAAATATGAGTAAAGAAAGATAACTTCTTCTCATTCAGTTCTTTTTCTTTCTCATTTTCCAGGTGCGCAAGCCGGATTTCGTAATTAAGGCGTTCCTGCCTGGAGCGATAACGCATAAAAACATATAACAGACCTCCTATTGCCACGGTATATAATAAGTATGCCCACCAGCTTCTGTACCAGGGTGGCAATACAATAATGCGGACCGTGCTGATCTCTGGGCCCCAACGCCCTTCGGCACTGGTGGCTTTGATTTTAAAAATATATGTGCCTTCCTGCAGACGGGTATAATTTGCGGTGCGTGCTTCACCGACATAGTTCCATTGTTTATCCCAGCCTTCCAGGCGGTAGGCATAATTGATCTTGTCCGGAGAGGTATATTCCAGGGCGACGAAGTCCAGGGAAATAGCAGCTTTGTCGTAAGGGATCTTTAATTCCTCTACATTTTCAAGCGCGCTTTTGGAAATATATTTGCCTTCCTGTTCAACAGGGGTATTGCTAATTCTGATACCAGTGAGGAATACCGGCGGCAAAGTAGTCTGATCATAAATGCTATCCGGGAAAAAGACATTGAAGCCTTTGATACCCCCGAACATACATTCACCGGTGCTGAGTTTCAGTGCCGCATTGTAGCTGAACTGGTTACTTTGCAGGCCATCAGATTGTGAGAAACTACGACAGATTTTTGTCTGCGGGTTGAACCTGGCCAGACCATTGAAAGTGCTGAGCCAAAGATCGCCGCTGTTATCTTCGATAATTCGCAGAATAGCGTTGCTGGGTAAACCGTCTGTTTCTGTATAGCGAATAAAACGGCCCGTTTGTTTATTGAATTGTAATAAGCCACCGCCATCTGTGCCTACCCAGAAGTTGCCATGCTTATCCTCGTGAATACTGCGTACGGTGTAACCAATGTGGAAAACCTTGTGTTGTTTGCGTGCCCTGTCTATAGAGATCAGGTCCTGGTAGTTACCACCCCACAGATGTCCCTGGGCATCTTCGGCCAGGCATTGGATATTGATAAGGGTATTGTCAAAAAGTTCGAACTGGTTGGTAGTTCTGTTGAAAGTATAGAGGGTACCATTATTAGTGGTACTGGCCCATATCTGTTTTTGTGCATCTTCGTATACCACCCATACATTGTTTTCAATAGCATTGGTAATAGGGTTGTTGCAATGAAAATGCTCGAAGGAGTTACTGCCTTTTTTATACCTGTTGATGCCGCCGAACCAGGTGGATACCCAGATATCATCCTGCGCATCACGAAGAATGCAGGTGATAAAGTTGCTACTGATAGCGTTGGGTTTGGTAGCATCGGCAGTGAAAGCTGTGAATTGATTATGAGGTCTGTCCCAGTGCTTGAGACCTCCGCCATCAGTGCCTATCCAGATATCGTTATTCACTCCTTCGCAGAAGGAAAGGATAAAGTTGCACACCGTATTTTCTCCATTGAAACGATGGAGTTCGAATGGATTACGGCGAGGAGCGACAATGCTGATACCACCTCTTAAAGTGCCGATCCACATACGGCCTTCTCTATCTTCATAAACAGCATACACCGCATTACTGTTTAATTGACACTTATTTATATTTTCACGCGAAGAGACGATGAAGACACCTGCCCCGTCAGAGGCTACCCAGATCCTGCCGTTTTTGTCAATGCAGAGGCCTACGACTTTGTTGTGGGTCTGGATGTAATTTTCGGAAAAAGAATTATTAGTAAGACTGTATCGAAACAGGCCATTATCAGTACCTAACCATAGGCCACCCTGCAGATCGCTACGAAGACAGTTTGCCTGGCGGATGCTCTGGTTGATGATTTGCAGGGATTGTGTTTTGGGATTGTATTTGCAAAGGCCAATGTCCTGAACAAATACAAAAGCAGTATTGTGGTCAAAGTCGATACCGGTCACTTCGTAATTGGTAAGGGTAGTTGTATATTGAATGATGGGTACCTGGATACCGGCATATACATTTTCATGAAATAATAAGAGGCCGTCACGTTCCGTACCTGCTAAGACGGTTTTTCCACTATCGCCGGCGCGGATGATGTGGATAACGCCGATTTCAGGGCGGGGAGTGGGGCTTTTATAAGGGGTAAAACGGGCGGTGGTAAATTGCTCATTGACGGGATTGAATACACTAATACCCTTGCGCCCCCCGAGCCAGATACGGTGGAGGTAGTCGCCTTCGATCGTGAAATTCCCGTTATCATTGAGGGAAGTGGTGTCGCCGATTTTATTGCGGAAGATGCGGAATTTGTAGCCATCGAAGCGGTTGAGGCCATCGTAAGTACAGATCCACATGAAGCCTTTGTAATCCTGGTATACGTTCATGACGGCGTTATTGGATAAGCCGTTTTCAATACCGAGGTTTCTTATAGGTTCGTCGTTGGCATACAGCGTAATGTATAAAAAGCAGCAACAGAACGGCAGTAGCATCCGGAACAATTTCATAACGTGCGCGTTTTGGTGGAATGTAAAGTATAAAAAGTTTTTAAATAATACCAGGATAAAATCGGCAGCCGGTTTTATCCTGGCCGGTCAATGAATCCGGGCAGCAGGAAGCTGCATAAATTCCTTGGCTTATTTTTATCTTTATGCTATGATCTCCTGCAACCTCATCGTCATTCGCACCAACAAACTACACGAACAGGCTCAGTTTTACACCGCCCTCGGATTTGAATTCGAATACCACCAACATGGAAACGGCCCTATGCACTATGCCAGCAAAGGCACCACTCCCACTTTAGAAATCTACCCGCTCTTAAAATCTCAAACCATTCCTGACGCAAGTACCCGCCTTGGCTTCTCAGTTGAGAACCCCGATATCATTGTGCAATCCATATTATCATTAGGAGGAAAATTGGTGACACCAGGAGCAGACACCCCCTGGGGCTACACCGCCGTCATTGCAGATCTCGACGGCCGAAAAATTGAATTAGTTCAGTCTACCTCTTCCGCTCTTTAAGTAGAAAAATTGAATGACCCATTCTAAGTAAAAAAATTGAATGGTCCAATCTACCCACTCCACTTTCCAATCAGAAAAAAATAAACTGGTCCAGCCTACCTCTCCCGCTCTCTAAGCGGGAAATAATGTGATACCGCCCAGATTATTTTACCCAATGCTTCCTCAGGTAAATCCGGCTTTGTTTCAAATGTAGGCGCCTGACCTTTGTGTCTTAACAATAAAAACTCATCTTCCTTGAAGCGTATACGCATATGCGAAGTGCCCTGCAATTTTCGCATATAAATAACAGCGCTATCAATCGTGATTTTGCGTCCTGTCATAATACTATTACATTAACGATATAGGAATGGGGTGTCATTTAGAACCTGTAAGTGTGGTTTTGGTCTTAACATGCCTGAATTGATCGGGCTACTATCAAATTGTTGTAGCTCCCTCGAAAATTCACCATAAAATTTGGTCGAATGTAAATCTTTTTCTCAAATCTTGGGTGATCGACCAATAAATATTTTGCTCATTTAGCCCAACTTGGACGCCACAAGAAAATGGCTCCTGATCAGGTAAAAATATTACTCGTATTCGGCAACAATCTCCGGCAACTCCGGAAGGAAAAGCAGCTTACGTTACTTGACCTGGAAGTGAGCAGTGGCGTAAATCAGGGAGATATTTCAAGAATCGAAAACGGGAAGAAAAATCTAAGCTTTACTACATTATATAAATTGGCGAAAGGGTTGGATATGCATCCGTCACAGTTGTTACTCGTTTCTTTTCCTTAATGTATATTTTGAATTTTATTCAAGCATAAAAAATCATCATAAGTTATACATGCCATAGGCAACACGCTTAATCGAAACAACATCTTATCAATGTTTGAATCGCAATGGATTCATTGACCTCATCCACTCTCCATCATGCAGTTTCCGCTGATGCAATATAAATCCAATCACAATCAATATACCTGCTACACCCTCTGCAAATACCACTGCACTCACGCCTAATCTTTCTGCCAAACTCCCCATTATCAAACTACCAATCGGCAACACACCCTGATACGCCATGATGTAATAACTCAATGTCCTTGCTCTCATTTCAGAAGATGCATGTGTCTGCAAATATGTATTGATCGCAGAGTTCTGCACCATCAAACCTGCACCTGTAAAACCTGTTGCAATCAATGCCAGCCAGATCTGAGAAGAGAATCCTAAACACACGACCGCTACAGCAAATAAAATACTGGATATAATAGTCAACTGATTCAGATCCCTACCCGGTCTTAACATCGCCATATAAATAGCTCCAAACAATGCACCTAATCCCGCTGCACTTTCAAACCAGCTAAACGTTGTGGCATTACCATGAAACACATCTTTTGCAATTGCAGGTAATAAAGTAGTATATGGAATCACCAGCAAACTGGATGCTGCCAGCATCAATATCAATGAAGATAAATCAGGTGATTCACGCAAGTAATCATATCCCTTCTTCAAATCAGCCCAGATATTTTCTTCTGATTTCTCCTGCTGTTTAATTTTCAGTTTCATCTGCAACAAACATCCGATTACAAAAAAGAAACTCAAAAAGTTAATCAGGAAACAAATGTCCTCACCAAAAGCACTCAGTATAAAACCGGCAAATGCGGGTCCTACTAACCTCGCTGCATTAAATGCTGAAGAGTTCAATGCTATGGCATTGGGCAAATCTTCCTTATCCTCTACCAGGTCAACCATCAGTGACTGACGAGCCGTGGTATCGAATGTATTTATAATCCCCTGCGCCAGGCTCAGGGTCGCAATCATCATAATATTATAATAGCTCAACCAGACAATCAGCGCCAGAATCCCTGCCTGTACCATCAGACCGATCTGGGTAATGAACACAATTTTGTATTTATCATGTCTGTCTATAAAACTCCCTGCATAAGGAGCAAGCACGAGAGAAGGGATTAAACTTAAAAAGGTAACCAATCCTAATAAAAAGGTAGAGCCCGTGATCCGGTATACTAACCAGCTGATGGCAACTCTTTGCATCCAGGTACCGATGAGGGAAACGGATTGACCTGTGAAGTGTAATCTGAAGTTCTTGTGTTTAAGTGAACGAAATATAGATGAATTGCTTAAAAATGACCTTGCTATCCTCATATGCTAAACTAAATTGATAAAGTTACTTTACGAAATTACAACTTTTTAAGGAATTCTATTTCACGTAAAAGTTAAAACTGAATCGTAAACAATGGTAAACCGGGGCCAAATAAGGTCTGATATGGCGTAAAATGAATCAAAATTGATTGGAAAAGAGTGATTTCTTCCATTTCCTGCCAATAGCCTGGACCTCCATAAATGAGAATATCCCCTGGCTGGAAATTCAAAAAAACTAAAGTACCTTTGTCAAATGTCTAAAACCTATGAGGTAGCTGCCTCCTTGCGCAGCACCGTCACTCGCCTCAACAGGCAACTGCGAAAACAAAACATCTCCTCCGCATTCTCCAATGCCGAACTCCTTACCATGGGCTTACTGGACCAACACGGTAGCATGCTTCCATCTGCCCTTGCAGACCTGGAACGCATCTCTGCACAAGCTATTTCACAGATTATCAATAGATTAGTTGAAGTAGGCGTCGTTGCACGCACCACCGACGAGTCAGATAAAAGAAAAATCCTTATCTCCCTCACAGAAAGCGGTAAACAACACCTCGACGAAAACCGCCGGATTAAGGAAGAATGGCTCGTAAAAGCAATGGACAACCTCTTCTCCACAGAAGAGCTTGCACTCATCGAAGCATTCCTTCCCCTCCTCCAACGATTAGCCGAATACAACGGATAACGACCACTTAATAAGCAGCCCTATCCAAAAATAAAATTATAAATGTCCTATACGTTATAATATACTTATATTTGTATAATCAATAGTTTAAATCAGAAATTACAGGCAATCAGATACTTTAGTGTCTAAATTGACATGGGCATAAGTCAGCAAATGTCAGATTGTAGTAATACAATGTTATTCCATCTGTTTCCAGGAACCCCTGTGCAGAAGTTTAGCTTGATTATTTATCCGATCCTAGATCCTATGATGACTATGAAACATTTATTTACGCTTCTTCTATTATGCTCTTTGTCCACCACTTCCATTCTGGCTCAGAATTACAAACAGGAGTTCGAAAAATTATGTGAACAGGGGGATACGGCAAAACAAAAGAAATTGTTAGAAAAGTGGGAAAAAGGCCGTCCTAACGATGCAGAATTGTACATTGCCTATTTCAATTTCTACGTAAGCAGGAGTAAAACTGAAATTGTTACCAAAGTAACCCACCCTGACGCTGATACAAAACCCAAAGCCAAAAAGCAAACAGGATATACCAGCGAAATCGGTTACAGAGCTGAACCACTCGGTAAAGGTTTCAAATACATCAACGCCGGCATCGCCAAGTACCCCGACCGCCTCGATATGCGCTTCGGTAAAGTATATATGCTGGGCGAAACGTACAAATATGCTGCCCTCACGCAGGAACTGGTCAACGTATTAAATTACTCCACCACCATCCAGAACAAATGGAAATGGACTGACAACAAATTGCTGGACAAACCTGAAGATTTCATGCTCAGCGCCATCCAGGAATATGTAGCCACCATCTACAACTCCGGCAAAAGCCAGGCGGATAACATGAAGGAAATCGCCGAAACCGTACTGAAATACTATCCTAAACATGTGGAAAGTCTGTCAGATCTCGGTATCGTCTATACCATGAAAGGAGATCTTAATATGGCACTGAGATACTTCCTGAAAGCAAGTGCTATAGAGCCGAAAGACTTTATCGTACTCAACAACATCGCGAATATCTACAATAAAAAGAAAGATACCACCAATGCCGTGAAGTACTACGAACAGGCATTGAAATTTGGGGACACCGAAGCAAAAGAACTCGCTAATAAAGAACTGAAAAGATTAACGAGAAAACCAGCTGCTACAAATTCTGCTGCGAAAACAAAATCAACTGCAACAGCAAAGAAACCAGCCGCCACCTCCACAAACAAAAAGGCCCCTAAGAAAAAATCTTAAGGACCTTTAAAAGTGGTTTACACGACGTTCTTTTACTTAATTGATTGTAAAAGATTGCAGAACTCTAACTTCTGATCCGATGTAAGGAACGAGTTAGCTATCGTTTCATTGATTAAATCGCTGGTTAGAGAGAATTCATCATAAAGATCATTTTGTTCGACACCGTACTTTTTAGCGGTCGAAAATCTTACGGCCATTAAGATCTCTTTTGAGGGAACCTTTTTTTCTACCAGCAACGGTCTGATGGAATACAACATTTCGTTATTGGCAATTTCCAACTTCTTAATGTAGTCAGTCTTGCCATGTCGGGAAAAGAAATGTCGTGTCAATAAAAAAACAATCAAGGAAACAAAAATTCCAAAGATTGCTACGTAGACAGTGCTATCTTGTAAGTGTATCATAGGTAAACTAAAAATGAGCGTATAAATACATTCAAAATATACGCAATGTATGGGGGATTAGTTTGATAAAACCTGTGCAACAAACGAGATTTATATTGCAATTTTTATTATTACGTAACAAGTAACTGGGTATCAACATGATTCCAGAAGGATATTATTTTTTTACTTTCTGGAACCTGAGTACTGGTACTTAAAAACGACAGAGAGGTTTCTCCCCTTCGGTGAAACCTCTCTGTCGGATATAGCCCTACGGGCGGCCTGGAAATGCAAGCTGAATGTAGAAATGTACGCTAGAAATGCGGCTTATCACCCATCTCTAATTCCAATACCCCACCAGCCATTAACTCCCCGTGTGTAAAAAACAAATCCTTCCGCTCCTTCCCATTCATCTTCACCCCCTGTACATATTTGTTCACCACTGAACAATTATGTGCCACCATTGTAAAATCCTTCCCATTCTCCAAATGCACCACCACTTTACTAAATACAGGACTACCAATGGTATACACAGGCTCCCCCGCCGTGACAGGATAAAACCCCATCGATGAAAACACTACAAACGCACTCATTCCTCCCCCATCTTCGTCTCCCGGTATCCCAAACTCATTGTCTTTGAACCATATATCCAGCAATGAACGTATCATCCTTTGCGTTTTCCACCCCTTCCCTATATAATTATATAAGTACGGAATATGAAAACCCGGCTCATTCCCCATCGAAAACTGCCCTACTAACCCCGTCGCATCCGGAAACTTCGCCCAAAACTGGTACCGCTGTCTGCCCAGACCCGCATGAAACAAGGTATCCAGCCTTCGCTCAAATCCCTGCTTCCCTCCCATCATCTCAATCAATGCAGGAATATTAAATGCTACCTGCCACTGGTACGTCCAGCCATTATTCTCATCATAATAATCCCTGCCCCCAGGTCCTCCATCCCATCCCGGATCTATATCTATCCAATCATGCTGTTTATCCTTTGGCATGAAAAACCCTTTCTCCCCATTCCACAAATTCAAATAAGCCCTTGACCGCACGTTAAAAAACTCCGCATCATCGGCATGCTTCAATTCTTTCGCCAGTTCACCCAATGCCCAGTCGTCATAACTATGCCCTAACGTGACCGCCACTGCCTGTCTTTTTTCAAATGTATCTACAGCTGCCACTGTTTCCCGCTCACCAGGCTTTAATGCCGGATAATAACCATGCTGTGCATAAAATATATCCAACGGCGTTAGCCCTCCATTTCTCCACGGCAACATCGTCGCCCGCAATGCATTCTTCTTCATCCCCTCATATGCTTTCTCCATTTCCGGAATATGCAATCCTTTTCTATATGCATCCAAAAATACTATCGTAGAATGAAACCCATTCATACACGGATGATCCCCATATACTCTCGGAAATGTAGGCATCCATCCACTCTGCTCATACATCCGTACATAAGATGCTAACATATCTTCTTCCTGGTGCGGATGCAATATCATTCTCAATGGATGCATGGCCTGGTAAGTATCCCACGTTGCATCATCCACATAAAAAGGCCGCACATCTGCATGCACCTGTTTATCGAAACCACTGTAATAAGCACCTTCTTCACTGATATTCACCATGCGCTCATGAAACCTGTACAACGCTGTAAAAAACGAACGCCGCTGTGCTGCTGTACCACCTTCTACACTAACCTGGTTCATCACACGGCGCCATGCTGCCTCCGCCGATTTTTTTATTTCATTAAATCCTTTCCCGGCCAACTCCTGTTCAAAGCTCACTTTCGCTGCAGCCACACTGATATAAGAGATGGCATATCGCAATGACACAACACTATCTTTAAAAGTTAACGAAGCATCGTAAGGCGTGTCAAACTGCCCATATAAATACACTTTCGTATCACCATGATATAAACTCGTTCCTGTTATCTCTCCATTCCCATTCAGCACCCAGTTATCCACAGGTGATAACAATACGCGATGTGCTCCATGTGCAGGATACGTAAACCTGTACATACCGCATTTTCGACCGGGCGCATATTCTACCTGTATCTGATCTTCAACCAGCCAGTTACGATAATACCATGGATGAATCTCTTCCTGCTCATGATCATACAGCTGTTTCCTTTCCCATCCCGTACTATCTGTTACAGGTTTTATACAAAATACCTCTCCTGCATTATGCCCTACTACCTGTAAGGGAAATGCAGTGATCTGATCATCGGTATAATCCTTTCGGATAGGATACACCCTGATCATCTGGTTAGGTCGATGCAATTGTGGTTTAGTTGTTTGTAATAACGGTGAGATATTACCAATCGTTGGGTCTATATATTGTTCATTTCCTGCAGGCGCTGCCGGGCGGCAACAACACAGCAGTAATAGTGGAATAAGTACAGCAGGTCGCACAAAATTTTTATTGATTTAATAAGACAAAAAAAGAGGGTATACCAGGAATTAATAAACCTCCTCCAAATTGCTTAAAGGACTACCTATTCCCATAGGTACCCGAAAAAAATGAGGCCGTATCTTATTGTTGATACGGCCTCTGGGTTTCCGCAGGATAGTAGAAAATTATTTTAAGCTAATTACCGCCATTACAGGGAAGTGATCTGATGGCTCTCTCGCAGTATACTTTTCCAAACCCACTTCTTTCGGGAAGTTGCCGGAATCAGTCTTTGATGCATTTGCATCTTTACTGCGATAAGTATCTGTCAGTATACCATACTTCTGCACTTTGAACTGTTTGGTCAGGAAGATGTGATCGATACGGCTGTCAGTCTTACTATTAGGTTTGAATGCATTAAACGTACCGTTCAGCGCATAACGTAAAGCAGTGGTTTCATATGCATCTTTCAGTAAGCCTGAATTATTGATCAGCTGGTAAGATTCATTGGTTTGATCTACGTTGAAATCACCTGTCAGGATAGTCGGTGTATTACCCGCCATTGTCTTAATCTTCGACATTACCAGCTTTGCACTCTCTGCTCTCGCTACTACACCAATATGATCCATGTGCAGGTTGAAGAAAAAGAAAGTAAAACCGGTTTTGATTTCTTTGAATTTACCCCATGAACAAATTCTTGGCAACACGGCATCCCATCCTTTATTAGGCTTGTCTGTCACTGTAGACATCCAGAAATCTCCCTTTTCCAGCAGTTTAAATTTCGCGGTATTATAGAAGATAGCAGAATGTTCTCCTTTATCTTTTCCATCATCACGACCTACACCGATGTAAGCATAACCGGGCAAACTGTCTTTGATATTTTCCAGCTGATCTTTCAGACACTCCTGTGTGCCGAAGATATCAAACCCGTGAAAACGAATTAACGACGTGATCACCGGGTACCGTTGTTGCCATCCATCGCCGCGCTCTACATCACCATTGTCATGGTTATTGTTGCGCATGTTGTAAGTGCCTACCGTAAATTGCTGTGCCATCACAGCGGTGGTCATTACGGCAAAGCCAACCATCATTAAGAACCATTTTTTCATCTGCATCTATTTTATGAAATAATAATTACAAATTCTCCCACCCTACATTCTGCACCAGCTTTGTGTTCAGCTGCAGTTCTGTGTATGGTAATGGATACAGGTAGCGGAAGTCTGCCCAGGTTACCCTGGAAATGTTATCCAGCCATTTGATCTCTCCATACGTACCATGAGACAACTGTGTAGGATTCGTTACCCCGTTTACGGTAGGCGCTACACTAATGTAAGTCACACCCCTCACCTGTGTAGCAGGCAATGTCTGGTAGAAACATACATCGTTCACCCCATCACCGTTCAGGTCCATTGGCACATCCAGCGCTGGTACATACATACCATTCCACTGCTGTACAAGCAGTTCACCATCATTCCATCTTACCAGGTCATAGAAACGGAAACCTTCCAGCACCAGCTCTATACCACGCTCTCTTCTGATCTCCAGGATAGAAGGATCGGTAGGATCACCACCTTTGTTAAAATAGTTTGTAACTAAATACTGATCAGCCACTGTTGGTTTTGTAGTAATACCACTGGTAATACCAGCTCTTGCCCTCAGCGCACCTACTGTACCTGCCCAATCGGCATCAGTCAGTGTACCCAGTTCAGCTTTGGCTTCCGCATAGTTCAACAGTATTTCTGCATAACGCATGATACAAATGGAATTCGTATTGTTGGACCCTCCGTCATAATAGGTATCATCCAGACACCATTTTTTAGGCATATACCCGGTGTAAGTATAAGAAAATACCGGCGGAGCAGCAACTGTTTTTCCATTATCGGTACGGGTGTAACTACCCATGCGAATAGTCTGTGACAGGCGCAGGTCCCTGTTCTTTGTTTCTTCTACAAATGGTTTGGTTTCATAACCGCTCACACTGGTGAAAGGGGTACCATCAATGTTCAGGTAAGTGTTGATAAACTTACGTGTTAAACTCAGGCGCACCCCATATGTAGCACTGGTGTAATACCAGTTTGCATCGTTGAAGACAGACAGGGTACTGCTGGCTACGTTAGACAACATGACTTCTGTCGTTACAGGCGATGCACTGATGAACAGCTGACGGTAAGATCCACTGGTGCCACCTGCCTGATTCAGGCTAAAACTACCCTGATCCATCACTACCTTTGCCGCATCGGCCGCTGCCTGCAATAAAGCAGGCGCATCAGCTGTAAGCCCCAGAGAAGTATGGTATTTTCTGAAAGTACCTTCGAAAAGACATACACGTGATTTCAGTGCATACGCTGTATACTTAGTGATCTGGCTGGCTGTTGCATCAGTATTCAGCGAGATATGCGCGGCTGCATAATCCAGGTCAGCTATGATAGAATCCATTACCAGTTTACGGCTGTCGCGTGCTGCATACAGTGAACTGTCTGCAATACCCATTGGGGTACCGATCCAGGGCACATCACCATAACGCTTTACTTTATCAAAGTAGAACCAGGCACGGAAAAAACGCGCCAGACCATTATAGTTTTCACGAATCGTCTGCCCTACTGCAGGGTTGGTATTGTTCGCCAGGAAATAGTTGATGTTACGCAGTTTGGTCCATTTCCAGTTGTCAATTTCCGCCTGTACACGGGAGTTGTAAGCACCGTCACGAAGAAAATCAGGAACAGCATTCACCGCACTGTAATCTGCCATTGCATCGCCTCTGAACACATCGCCCATAGCAGGCAGTACATCGTAAAATGAATTGGCGTATAATTTCAGACCGGCTTCGTTTCCGAAGATCGCATCTCTGTCTGCAGTGGATACAGGACGCTGTTCCAGTTCTTTCGAACAGCTGCCTGCCAGTACCCACAACACCAGCGCCATCGAGGTCCATTTCAACCGGGTAATATATTGTTGCATGTTGCTTTTTTTTATTTTTTACAGGGTAATGTTTAAACCTAATGTGAAGCTCTTCAGAATCGGATAGTTGTTACCGTTACCCGCATTGTCTGTAGGATTCGGGTTGGTGATCATGTCGGAACGACCAATGCTTTCCACATCCAGGTCTTTGGTAACCTTATACAGCGGAGACCAGGAGAACAGGTTCTCTGCTGACAGGTATACTTTTGCACTCTGCAGTTTTGCCCTTGACACCAGTGTCTTTGGCAGACTATAACCCACCTGTATATTCTTCATACGCAGGTATCTTACATTCTGCAGGTACTTGGTCTGCTTAGCATACAGTTCACCCGAACCATTCTGTGCTACATAACCACGATAGCGTGGGAAGTAAGTATTTGGATTCTCTGCTGACCAGATCTTACCTACCTGTGATTTAGGCATATAGTTATAAGGCCTGTTGTACTGACCCCAGAATACATCGTTCTCGTTACCAGGCCACCAGTCTTGTTTTCCTACACCCTGGAAGAATACACCAAAGAAGAAATTGTTCCAGTCTGCATTCACACCTACACCATAAGTATAGCGTGGAGTTGAGTTACCAATCACTTTCATATCACCAGGATTACCTGTCGTGTTTGTACCGTTGTTGATCACACCATCTCCATTCAGGTCTTTGAATTTAATATCACCTGGCAGCCACTGACCACTGGTAGATGCTTTGAACAGTGCCTGTGAAGCAGCAGCCTTCCCTACGTTGTCCGCAGTCCAGTAACCATCGTTTTCATAACCCCAGATTTCACCATACTTCTGACCTGCGTAGTAGTCAGTCAGCTTGTTGTTGGTGTTATTATATTTAGTAATTGTTGCTGTATAGTCGGCGAGATTAGCTGTAACTGAATAGTGGAGTGGTTTCTCTGCTACATTGAATTGATCTCTCCAGGTCAGGGAAATTTCCCATCCTTTCGTCTTCAGGTCTGCATAGTTACCTTTTGGAACATCTGTACCGAATACTGCAGGCAGTGTCTGACCTACGGTGAACATGTCGGTAGTCACACGGGTATACATATCACCGCTGAAAGTCAGGTGATCGTTCAGTGCAGACAGATCCAGGCCAATATTGCGGGTGGTAGACGTTTCCCATGTGAGACCATTCGGAATCACAGAAGGCTGACCGGTTTGCTGCGGCCTTACACCATTGATGACACGACCGCTCTGTGTGATTGCAAATTTTTCCTGGAATGCATAAGAGTTGATGTTACCATTACCCAGTGAACCCCATGAACCACGCAGTTTCAGGTCAGAGATCGCTTTAGCAGGTACTTTCCAGAATGCTTCTCTAGACACTCTCCAACCACCGGATACAGATGGGAAGAACGCATAACGCTGGTTGGTAGGGAACTTGGAACTACCATCGTAACGACCATTTACTTCTAACAGGTAACGCTCTTTGAAGGCATAGTTCAAACGGAAGAACTCACCCTGGATCGCCCACTTCTCATAACCACCGGCAGTAGAGATATTGCTACCCAGTGCCAGGTTCATATCATTTGCATCGCTATAAATCAGGCCATTTCTGGTGAGGGAGAAACCGCTACCGGTAGATTGTTCATAGTTGAAACCTGCCATTGCCTTGAAGTAATGGTTAGGGCCAATGTTAGTTTCGTACTCTGCATACAGGTTTGTAGCGAGGTATTTGGTAGATGAATCGGAATTCATCAGGTCATTATAGCCAGTACCTACATAGGCAGTTACACCAGGTGCAGCACTATAAGGAACCTGTACTCTTCTTCTCTTCTGATCGTCAGTGATGTTCTGCCAGGTTACGTTACCATTGATGCGGAGTTTATTTTTATAAATATTGGCAGTAAAACCAGTGGTATTTCTGAACATCTGGCGATACAGGTTGATGCCATTCTTACCATAATAGAAGTCGCCTACTGTATAAGCTGCTGAATAGGTCAGGGTACCATCCGGGTTCAGCAGCATGGAAGTAGGGTGTGCCTCATCCGCCATGTTTCTGAAAATACCGCCCCCTTCACCTACGTTCAGTGGGTTGTGGTAAGAGCGGTTGGCGTATTCTGTATTATTATATATCTGCAACCATGGGGTCAGTTGAATTGTACCCTTGGCACGCATGTTATACATTTTGTAATCGTCAGAATTAAAACGGAAGAGACCGTCCTGACCATAGTAACGACCGGTAATATAATAAGAGGCCTTACCGCTGCTACCAGAAACAGAGAGATTCTGGTCCATTGCTGAAGTATGGTTCTTATATAATAAGTCATACCAGTCAGTATTACCATAATATACATAGTTACCATTCCCGTCCAGCTCTGTTTTAGACAGGGCAGGATTGTCGTTATGTTCTTTCAACGCTGCCAGGTAAGCTGCAGAGAACTTCTGGGTTTTGTTGATATTCTGAGGAGTCTGTGCATAATCGTTCCACGCAGACCATGCATCGCTGAAGCCCGTTGCATATTGATACCCGTTAGATACCATATCAGGTACAGTAGTAGGTTTTTTGCTGGAATAGTTGGAAGAGTAGGTCACAGTCACCTTATCTTTAGAAGGTGTTTTGGTGGTGATGAGCACAACCCCGAAGGCAGCTCTTGCACCATATACCGCAGCGGAAGATGCATCTTTCAGCACACTGATGCTGGCTACATCAGATGGGTTCAGCATGCTTGGGTCGCCTTCCACCCCATCGATCAGTACCAGTGCATTACCACCCTGGCCAATAGAGGTCGTACCACGGATATTGTAAGCTGGTGACTGGATAGGTTTACCATCGCCCATAGTCAGGTTCAGGTTAGGGATTACACCTTGCAGCCCCTGGCTGAGGTTTGGAATAGGGCGGTTTTCCAACACCTTGCCAGTTACCTGTGTTACAGCACCTGTCAGGTTTATTTTTTTCTGTGTACCATAACCCACTACAACTACGTCATTGAGGGATGATACATTACTTTTCATCGCTACACGAACATCACCTTGTGCAGGTACCTGTACGGTGTCGGACAAAAAGCCGATGGAACTGATTACCAAAGTTGGATTTTCTGTTGCATTCAGACTGAATTGACCTTTCTCGTCAGTACCAGCCCCGATAGCAGTGCCCAGTACTTTTACTGTTGCACCAATAATCGGTTGCCCGTTTTCGTCAGTCACCCGGCCTTTCACGATACGCGACTGTGCATATGTGTTCAGCACGCAACATGTAAATAGAAGGATGCATAACCATCTTTTCATGAGGAGTATTTTTTTTGTACTGCAAAAGAAGAATTCAGGGGTGAACAGGGCGGTTAATTAGAGATTAACGTGGTCATTAATCAGAAAAAATTATGATTCTCCGGATTAATTAATTATTTTCAGTTAACGCAGCAGGATATTTAAAGTTAACTTAACGTTCCTTTTGCATTTAATAGACAACCAAAAAGTAATTTGCCACGTTATTTAAAAAAGCCAATCGGAGTATGCCAGGGCTTACCTCTTCTGATGTAGTAAAAAACCATCTATTTATTACTACTATTCTGTTGTCGCTGTTCGCATTATTGCCATGTGGTTTATATGCGCAAGATGTGTATGGGCTTGAGTTTGCAGGTAAAAAAATTGCACAGGAGTTACGTACTTCATTGAATCTTTTTCCAGACAACCCGCTTACTGTAAAGGACGATTGCGACCTTTCATTTGATCTCTCATTTGCACCGGGATATGATTCTTATTTCGGTTACATTTTTAGAATCACTAATGAACTGGGACAAAATACAGACCTTATATATAGTAACCAGACACAGTCCATTAATCTCGTATCCGGCGATGAATACACAGGTATTCTTTTCAAATTCCCTCCATCAGAAGTGGTAGGAAAATGGTATCACCTGCAGTTTTCATTCAACCAGGCTACGCGTATTACGACATTAAAAATTAACGGCCAACTGGCGGGAAGCACTACTATGCCTGCTTCTTTAGGAAACCATTTGCGCATCTTCTTTGGTGCAAATCATTATAAACAATGCAATACATTTGACCTGCCTACCATGCGACTGCGCGACATACAGATTGCACAGGCCGGCAAAACCCAATACCACTGGCCATTACGACAGCATGATGGAGAAAAGGAATTTGATCTGATCAGTCATAGCAAAGCAGTAATCGAACATCCTATCTGGCTTGCAAAAGCATATAGTGAATGGAATACCCGGCAAACAATTACTGTAAATGGTAACGCTGGCGTAACATTCGATAAAGAAAATGGCATATTATATATAACAGGTAGTGATTCCCTCTATCAGTTCACCTGTAATGGAAATAAACTCAGTGCAGTACCACTGGCACAATCCAGCATATTGCCAGCTGGCAATGTGACTGAATTTGATACAAAACGACATCAACTCCTGAATTACTTTGTAGATGAGCAACAGGTAGCCCGGTTTGATAATACACAACATACATGGAGTAATCCTGTTGAAGGAAATAAAGTAACAGGATTCTGGCAGCACAGTCATTTTTATTCACCCTACGATAGCAGCTTATACATCTTTGGTGGTTATGGACATTATCATTACACAGCCGAAGTACAAAAGTATAGCACCGCAGATGATCAGTGGAAAACAGTCGTTGCAAAGGGCGATAAATTTGCACCAAGATATATGGCAGCACTGGGCGCTACTGAAAAAGGCGATTCGGCTTATATACTCGGTGGACACGGCAGTGCTACTGGCGATCAGCTCCTGAACCCTGAAAATTTTTACGACCTTTTATTATTCGATGTAAAGACCCATACCTTCAAAAAGATCTATACGCTGGATAAACCAGAGGTGCCCATAGCCTTTGGGAATACGATGGTGATAGATACAAAAGAACGTGCCTATTATGCACTGTCTTATGCGAATGACAGGATGGCGTCCGCATTGCAGTTAATTAAAGGGTCTCTTGATAAACCTGCATATGAGAAACTGGGCAATGAATTGCCTTACCAGTTTTATGATATTAAGTCCAGCGCAGCTTTATACTATTATGCAAGAGGACAGGAATTAATCGCCGTCACTTTATACAATCCAGAGAATAACGTCACCACAATAAAGATTAACACCATACTTTTTCCACCAGTATTATTAATGCATGACGAAGGTGTGGGAGTTAAGAATTACCAATACCTGTTATGGGGTCTGCTGGTATTAACCAGTTTATTAATCGGGTTATCACTGTGGAGAAAGAAACTGGAACAGACCGCCCCCAGGATCACTATTTATCATTTACCGGAACCGCCCATAAAAGCCCCGGTATTCAGGGTCATTGAACTCCCTGCACCTGTTGAAAAGAAAAACGCATCGATTTATTTATTCGGACATTTTACCGTCATCGATAAAGAAGGAAATGATATCAGCAAGTTATTCAGTCCGCTGGTGAAAGAATTATTCTTATTAATATTCCTGCATTCCTCATTCGGCAGAAAAGGTATTTCTTCCGAAAAGATTAATGAAATACTCTGGACAGGGCGATCAGTAAAAGATGCAAAGAATAACCGGTCGGTGAATATGGTGAAGCTGAAAAACATTCTTGAGAAACTAGGCGACTATAGTTTAGCGAAGGAAAACGGGAAATGGAAATTAACATTTGAGGAGGGTGTATATGTGGATATCCGGCATAGCCATCAGTTAATGGAAGATCACCACATCGCACAACTGGTACAGGTATGTGGCAGGGGAGGCTTACTGATGGAGACAGATTATAGCTGGCTGGATAAATTTAAATCGGACCTGGGTACAGAACTGCTCAATATTTTTACCAGGCACCTGGATGAGCATGCAGAACAGTTACACCCGGAACAGATTATACAGACCTGCGATAGTATGCTGCATTTTGATTCCCTCTGTGAGGAAGCGGTGATGTACAAGTGCAGGGCGCTGGTAACTATGCACCAGCATGCAACAGCGAGGAGTTTATTCCGGAATTTCAAAAACGAATATGAGCAGATATATGGGGAGCCATTTGAAAAAGATTATATGGCGGTGATGGTAAATGATTAATGTATCTTTGCACTTTATAGACAGGTGCTATGGAACAGGAAGCAAATAAAAAAAGAAAGATCATTCATATCGATATGGATGCTTTCTATGCTTCCGTAGAGCAGCGGGATCATCCTGAATACCGCGGCAAACCTGTTATCGTAGGAGGCTCCCCCAATAGCCGCGGGGTAGTTGCTACAGCCTCTTACGAAGCCCGTAAATTCGGCGTCCGTTCTGCCATGTCTTCGAGGAGAGCGGTTCAACTTTGTCCCGAAGGGATTTTTGTTTATCCAAGATTTGATGTGTATAAAGAAGTGTCCAGGCATATCCGGGAAATTTTCAGCCGGTATACAGACCTAATAGAACCTTTGTCATTAGATGAGGCCTACCTGGATGTGAGTGTGGATAAACAGGGGATTGGTTCGGCAATCGAGATTGCCAGGCTCATCAAACAGGCAATTAAAGATGAGCTGCAACTCACTGCATCCGCCGGCGTATCTATCAATAAATTCGTGGCAAAGATTGCCTCTGATATGAATAAACCGGATGGCCTGACTTTTATCGGACCGTCTCAGATCAATCACTTCATGGAACAATTACCTGTGGAAAAGTTTCATGGAGTGGGAAAAGTGACAGCAGAGAAAATGAAGAAGATGGGATTGCATACCGGTGCGGATCTGAAACGATTATCGGAGAATGAAATCAAGCAGTATTTCGGAAAACCAGGAGCGTTTTATTTCAGGATTGTAAGAGGGATTGATGAGAGAGAAGTACAACCACACAGAGAAACAAAATCAGCAGGCGCAGAAGACACTTTTCCGGTCGATTTAACGGAGGTTGAAGAGATGAACAGGGAGTTGGAAAGGATCGGAACACTGGTCACTACGCGGCTTAAAAGGCACAATTTAAAGGGGCGTACAATTACGCTAAAAGTAAAGTACAGCGATTTTAAGCAAATAACCCGGAATCAGTCATTGCCATTTGCAACGGACGATCTTGATATTATTGTAAGAACAGCGAAAAAGTTATTGGCAGCAGTAGATCACGAGGACAAACCGATACGACTATTAGGTATTTCTCTTTCCAACTTCGGAGAAATAATACATATAAATGGAAATAGCAGCAATAGCACACAGCTGTCATTATTCGATTAAAAAACCCACCTTCTATTTTCACCGGAGGTAAAAAATAGAAGGTGGGTTCCCCTCCAAATTAAAAAGGTTTTGCCAGCGGCAAAACCTTTTTAATTTGACTATTAAATTTGGATACCGATCTATTTAGTTCGGATACCCATCATTCTGTTTCAGGTTCGCATTCAACTGCAACTGCGTTCTTGGAATCGGGAACAACTCTCTGTAACTATCAGAAGCCACATGATCCCACCATGTACCTGTCGTATACTTCCCAAAACGAATCAGCTCCTGCCTTCTATACCCTTCAAAAATGAACTCCCGGCCCAATTCAGCCAGCAACTCATCCAATGTGAGTGTAGCAACAGTATACTGATGCGCAGGCCAATCCGCCGCACTATAAGCACGTTGTTTAATTGTATTCACCAGGTCAACGGCCTCCTGTGTAGCCACCCCGCCATTCTTACGCATAATCGCCTCTGCCTTTACAAAATATATCCATGACAAACGATATACTGCCCAGTCACAACTACGATAACTTGGATCACTCAATGGACCGAGTCTGTATTTGTTAAAACGCACGCCACTGTTCTCTTCTCCCTGTGTCATATCAGAAACAGTGCTTCCCTGTGCATTCTTCCGGATGTTATCCACAAATACCAGCTGCTGGCCATCATACTCATTACCTCCACTACAAATTACCGGATCAGTACCATTAGATCCATACTTCCACTGTGGGCCATACAGCATCCACTCGCTCTTACGCTTATCAGCATCTTCAAATGTAGTATACACACCAGGTATCATTACTACCCCATCATTCCCATTGATCGGGTTACCATTGATCTGGCTCTGGTTAAAGTGATAGAAATCACCAGGCCACTGTGGTGCAAAGTTTGAGACAATATAGTCGTAAGCAATAGAGAAGATTATTTCTTTTGACAGATCGTTAGCTGGTTTATAAGTATCTGTCAGATTCGTATCCAGTGCCATTGCACCGTTCATACCTCCGGCGGTATTATTAATGAGCGCATCGCAGGCAGCGATACAATCATCCCAGCGTGCAGTACCAGACCATTTTTCAGCATTCAGGTACAATTCAGCGAGCATAGCATAACCACCTGCTCTGGACATACGACCCAGCAATGCTTTTGACAGCACAGGGCTCTTATCAAGATTGTCTTTGATCTCCTGCTCGATGAATGAAAATACCTCCGCACGAGGCTTTGTTTCGGGGCTGACAGGGTCACCCACTTTAGTGACGATTGGAATATTGCCATAAATATCCATCAGGCGCAGGTAATGGAAAGCACGCAGTAAACGCAGTTCACCCGTAAAGCCATCTTTCTCTTCCTGTGTAAGGCCCATCGCACTTGCATCACGACTATCGATATTACCAATGGCGTCATTACAGAAACCCAGACCTGTCCACAACAGGTTCCAGCAGTTTCGTACTGTAGATTCATCTACAGTCCAGGTATGGTAATGCAGACGGATCCACTGACCATTATCGTAACCATGACGACCTTTCTGTGGCCATGCCAGCTGATCGGCAGAGAGCTCGCTCAAACGCCACCAGCCACTCTGGCCAGGGGTGATCCATGCATTTGCGTGGGTGTAAGGTCTGAGTACGGCAGACACTACTTCGTTCTTGTTATTATAGAAGTTGTTAGTAAGCAGTGTATCGTATGCTTTTTCATCCAGGTTAGTACAGCTATTCGCCAGTACCGGAAGTAAAGCTAAACTTGTATATACAGCTATCTTTTTAAATCGTTTCATTCGACAAGTTTTAAATGGGTACATGTTAGAATCCTACATTCAATCCAAACATAAAGCCGCGGGTGCCCATATATGGAGTACGGCTATCTGAAGCATTCAGGGCATCAACACCTGGTGTCAGACCTGTATCTCTTACGTAGTCAGGATCGTTACCTGTATACTTCGTGATAATAAAGAGGTTAGAAGCAGTTGCATACAATCTCAGGCTCTGGATAGTCTTTTTGCTCCTGAATGGAACAGTATAACCCAAAGTCAACTCATCCAGTTTCATGAAATTACCTTTCTCTATGTAGTAATCAGAATACTGGTAACCGCCTGTGATCTTACCATTCTTGGTAAACGCTGTTTTCAGCACATTGCTAGGTAATGAAGCTTTGGAACCGTAGAACATTTCCATGGTGTTCAGGATATTGTAACCAAACTTACCTCGCAGGAACGCTCTCAGATCAAAGTTTTTGTACTTGAAAGTATTGGTGATACCCAGGTATACTTTAGGAACGGCATTACCTATCACTGCAAAGTCTTTTTCACTATCCAGCTGGTCAGCAGAAGCTTTAGTACCATCTGCTTTGTAGAACAGCCAGTCTCCGGAATCAGTCAGACCCGCAAAACGCTTACCGTAGAAGTTACCGATACGGTCACCTTCATAAGTACGGATCGCATTTCCCAGCGCACCATAACCACCAATATCAGCATAAGACTGGTATTTGATTGTATACAGTTCATTAGAATAACGGTCCAGAATATTTTTCGAATTGCTGAATGCTACGTCTACTGTCCAGGAGAAATCCTTTGTTCTGACAGGTACGCCGGTAAGGGTGATTTCCACACCTTTGGAAGATACCTGGCCTACGTTTGCATAGATGCTACTGGTCACAAAAGGAGGGAGCTGGGTCGTTACGTTTTCCAGCAGATCATTGGTGATACGTTTGTACACATCGATCGCACCTGAGAGCCGGCCTTTGAAGAAACTGAAGTCAACACCCACGTTGTATTCAGATTTTCTTTCCCATTTCAGATTTGGGTTAGGATTTTTGTTAGGACCATAAGTCTGGCGCCATACCCCATCCGGATTCAGATAGTTACCACCGGTACCTAATGTCACCAGTGAGCTGTAGTTGCTGATACCAGAGTTACCAGTTACACCATAACCAGCTCTCAGTTTCAGGTCGTCCAGGAAAGTAGCACCCTGCATGAAAGGTTCATCACGCATGTTCCAACCCAAAGACAACGCCGGGAAATTACCCCATTTATTATTCGCACCGAAACGGGAAGAACCTTCATGACGCAGGATCACGCTGGCCATGTATTTATCTTTGTAGTTATAGTTGACTCTACCAAAGAATGCGATGAGCTTATTATCATTTTTATAGCTGCTCATGCTTGCTTTACCAGTCAGGAGCTGGTTACCCGCACCAAGATTATTTTCCTCGAAGATGTCATTTACGAAGCCGTAGTTACTGGCATCAAAATATTGTTCTACTTCATAACGGTAGCTATAACCACCAATAGCGGTGAAGTTATGGTTCTTGTTAACAGTGATATTATATTCCAGTGTTGGCTCTATAGCATATTTCAGGTTCAGGAAAGAAGACTGCCATGCATAGCCGGAAGAGTCATAGTTTTCAACAGACAGCTCAGATAGCAGGTCAGCATAACCACCTTCAGAATAGCTATCGCGGGTTACAGAACCAAAAATGGATCCTTTCAGCCCCTTCACGATATCCAGGGATACCTTCGCATCGCCTGAAGTAGTTTGCTGCTGGCGAATGTCTGTTTGCTGGTGCAACCTGGCCAGTTCGTTGGTACTGGTTTGCTCAAAATACCAGGATCCATCAGGGTTGTATGGAGAATAAGTAGGGTTAAAAGTATAATACCCCTGCAGGTTACCACCATCTGTCAGCAGGTTCGCTTTATTGAAGTTGGTAGCGAGGTTGAACTGGGAAGTCAAACGATCATTCAATCCTTTGGAGGTAATGCTCAGACGACCACCATATTGCTGACGCTCATTTTCCTTCAGGATACCCTCCTGGTTCAGGTAATACACACTTGCACGATAGTTAGACTGCTCACCACCACCAGAAAATGCCAGGTTATGGTTTTGTGTTAAGTTGTCGTGATTTACAAGCAGGTCTACGAAATCAGTTCTGTAACCTTTGTCAATAGCATTGATTTCACCATCGGCAATCTTCGCTGCATATTCTTCAGCAGTGAGGAATTTAGGAATACGTGATTTGAATTCTTTGCGGAAGTAGTTGTTGTAAGTCACACGGGCAGGGCCTTTCACACCTTTCTTGGTAGTCACGATGATTACACCACCATTCGCCTGTGTACCATAGATGGCAGCAGCAGAACCATCTTTCAATACAGAGATGGATGCGATATCATCTTGTTGCAGCAGATCCAGGTTACCACCAGGAATACCATCGACTACGATCAGTGGCGACATACTACCGGTTAATGAAGTTACACCACGCAACTGGATAGCTGGACTGGTATTGGGGTTAGAACCACCAGTCCGGGTGATCTGCAGACCAGCTACTTTACCCTGTACAAGGTCCAGCGCATTGCGGGCACCACTCTGACGGAAGTCTGTCGGTTCAATAGAAGTAATAGCCGAAGTAACTTCCTGTTTCTTCTGCGTACCGTAACCTACTACTACCACGTCTTTCAGCGCAGTAACATCCGCAGTTAAACTAATATTGACAGTATTGGAAGATCCTAGCGGAAACTCTTCCGTTTTGTAACCTACAAAAGTAAATACCAGGGAAATGTTACCACTGGGAACATTCAGGGAATAAGAACCGTCAACCTTGGTCTGGGTGCCGATTGTAGCACCCTTTACCTGTACGGTCACACCGGGTAAGGGACTTTGTCCGCCTGCATCCAGAACCTTTCCGGTAATGGTGCGGGCCTGGGAAAATGCGAGCATAGAAAGGAATAACATCCATATACTGTGCAGGCATATCCGAGAAAGAAAAACGAGTCTTCTCTTCATATACTTTGATTTTGGTATTAAGCAGAATTATTAAGCGTATCCTTTTAAAGTTGGCATATACTTCCCCCGCTCGCAGCAACTTGTTTTTGCAGCGATAGCAATTGATTATTTAAAAAATGACAATACATTCACTGTGCGATGAAAAAAAGCTTTTCAGCGCATGCAGTTACGATCAGAATGACGCACGAATTTCGCTTGTGCACTGCTGGAATTGGCAGTGGACAAAGCTTTTGGTTTAGTTCTACAACTCAGGAACAATAGTCACTTTGCACTACGGTCTTTCAATCACACATAATTTTTTGAAAAAAAACTGGCAGGTATTACGCAGATTCAATCATCATCTCCATTTTTGATTTTAGTTCGGTTAAAATGACTGATTAAAAACAATGTAACTCCAGGTTCAATAACGTCGATTATACAATGCTGTCTACTAATTTTTTGTCTATGATCAGCGACTCTCTCAATGCTACATCAGTTCTCATTTCAGAGTTTTCGATTTAGCTACCGGTAGTAAAAATAGAGAAGTTTTTCACAATCCAAAACTGATAAGCCGGGTTTTAAATTGTGTTAACAATGTTTAAAATTCATTAACAATTAGATGCTTAGCGATGAAGCACGCTTTTTTCATTATATAACCATCTCCGTTAGGATTGATGTTTTAATATTTTTATAGTGACGATTAACTGGCCGGTATGGCGCATGGTGTGTTCTGCGGAGTGAAATAATAATCCCCCCAGTGTAGTGGGAATTTGTTTTCTACCAATGCCGCGGGGTACAGCGAGGGCATATTCTTCAGTGGATTGTAGCTTAGCGAGACTGATGGTGATTTGCGCATCGAGGGCAGTGAGTAATGAATGCATTGTAATATGTGATTGTTTTTTGCCTTCGGCAGCGAGTGCGGTGAGTTGGGCTTCGTTCAGGGATTTGGATTCGGCATAAGTGAAGAGACGATCCAGTACACCGCTGATGTGTTGGAGGTGGAAGGCGACAGAGGCGCAATCGAATGGGGTGTCCCAGATTTTGGATGCAGGGAAGTCTTTGAGGTGGGCATGAATTTCTTCCTGTGCCTGCAGGAGGGCGTGGGCGATGGGTTGGAGGAGGGTGGGGATGCCTGCAACGGGGCCGCGCATCCATACTTCTAGTTGCTGACTCATGAGTTGATGCTGTTTTACTTGAACAAGTATACTAAAAATTACCAGATGGATTTTGCCTCCGGTTTCGTGATTATTTCCGGTTTCGTGATTTTTCTGGCTTTTTGATTTTGCCTCCGGCAAAAATCAAAAAGCCAGAAACGAGCCTTATAAGTTTTGCCAAAGGCAAAACTTATAAGGCTCGTTAATTTAAACTACTCAAAGCTTTATCACTACATGCTTTATATTCTTCCTATCATACGTATAACTAATATGTATCTCCCCATTCTTCCCCTCTATCACCGCCGGATAACTAAACTCCCCCTTCTCATGCTTCTCCAGCTCATACACATCTTCCCAATGCTCTCCATCCTTCGACACGCCTACCCTCAACTCATTCCTCCCATCAGACCAATCCTTCCCACTCACCGCCGGATTATAAATCAACACATGCACCCCACTCTTCGTCGTCACCGCATCAATCCCACTATTCGGATTCAACATATCCTGTTTCCTCAACTTTGACCACGTCGCCCCATTATCTGCAGACCAGCTCTCCACAATCGCATTCTGCCTGCTCCTACACAGCATTTGCAGCTTATTTCCGGGATGAAAAAGAATCGTAGGCTGTATCACCCCAAACGTATCACAATCTATATTTACCCGCTTCCAGTTCTTTCCATACACATCTGAAAATTCCACATGCACATTCCACACCTTCTCATCCAGGCTCTCCGTACTGGAAGGATGCAACAACAACCCATTAGACAACAACACCGGTTTATTCCTGATTGGCCCTAAAATACTATCCGGCAGTGGCACCGCCTTAGACCAGGTCTTCCCATTATTCTTAGAAGTCTTCATCAATCCCCACCATTCGCGTGGATTAGGTCCTACTTTATAAAACAGCAGCAACTCCCCTTTCTTATTTGTATACAACACCGGGTTCCAGGCCGGATACCGGGTAGTATCATTCACGACCCCATCTGCCACCACCACTGGTGCTGACCATTTTCCGCCGGAATATATAGCAGTATAAATACATACATCCTTCGCACTCTCCCGGCTCCCGCCAAACCACGACATCATTAGCCTGCCATCTGCCAGTTCTGTCATCGTAGAAGCATGGGCTGCCGGTACCGGTGGTTTATCCATCACCATTTCCTCTCTTACCAGTGTAGCCTTGTTCTGTGCCATCAAAGGCAATAACCCACTCAATAATAAACATGACAATAATCCTTTCTTCATATCATTTATTTAAAAAACAGGAAGGCCACAAAGATAAAAATCCTTGTGGCCTTCCACCATCTAAATTATAAGTATGTTGATTAGTTTACATCCCAGAAAATTTTTGTGGTCCTGGTATCATTTGCCTGAACATCTGCATAACTTGTATTATATGCCTTCTCACTAGCAGGATAAGTAAACCTGGTTGGAGGAGTAGGATATATGGAAGAAGTTGATTGCCAAACGGTGATCTGTGGATAGTTGGTTCTGCGATATTCAGCCCATGCCTGTCCACACTGTGTAAACCCAAATGCCAGCCACTTCTGTGTCCAGATCTTACCCAGTTTTTCCTCTGAAGTACCTGAATAAGCAATCGCTGTTTTAGCCATGAATGCATCTACCACAGCAGTAGAAGGCTGTGTTACAGATTCATACTGGGTAGTATTGGTGGAGTGCAGGTAATATTGGAACGCAATGGACTGACGGATCGCCAGTTCATAACTCGCTGCCGCAGTACCGCCAGTCAGACCCCAACGTTCAAAAGCTTCCGCTTTCAGGAAGTTGGTCTCAGCTGCACTCATCATAATACCTGGCAGGTGAGAGTTGAAACGGTAAGTAGTGGAGTCAATGGTAGAGTAGTTATTAATACTGTCCCCCTGCATCGTTGAAGTCCACTGTTGTGACATGGCTCTGTAAGTTGCATTCGGAACAAATACACCATTTACAGTAGCCCCAAATTTATCAAACATCAGCGGAATACGTGGATCATCCACAGGCAACATCACCGTATTCAGCATATAGTCCGGCGCTGCATGCGCACTGATTTCGGTGAAGGCACTATTCAGATTGTTCGTATAGGTCGTCAACTGGAATAACAACATATCCGTGTTGTAAGGACTATAGTTATCACCTACCCCATCCCCATCCATCAATGGATACTGTAGTGGGCTGGATAAAATTTCCTGGATCTCAGTCTTAGCTCTTGCCTCATCATAATAAGACTGACGCAGGAGATAGCGGAGACGCAGGGAATTAATATAACGACGCCATTTAGACAGGCTACCATGACCCACATAATCCTGGTTAGCGAAAGCGGAGGAAGCAACCGTATTGAGCGTAGCTGCTGCAAACCAGTCTGCCATTTCTTTCAACTGAGTTAATACGGTATCGTATACTGCAATCTGTGAATCGAATTTAGGATTGGAGATCGTAGCTGTAGCATCCAGGCTACCTGCCTCAGAGTAAGGAATATCTCCGAACATATCTACCATCTGTGCTGCCTGATCCAACAGCAATACCCTTCCTGCCATCATGAACACCTCCATATTAGGCCGTTCATCTACAGGCAATTCCTTGTACAGGCGCTGCATAGTGCGGTATTGTGCCATAGGCCCGCTACCACTACCTGCATCATTCGCATTGCTACCCTGGTTATTAGGTGTATAGAAATCATTCCAGCGATCCTCAATATAGTCATCGTTCTGGGAATAGGTTGTCAGCTCATTTAAAAACGCGGTCATCTGACAATACTTACCCATCTGGTTAAGCTGTAAAGTACGAAGGTCCCAGTACATAGGCCGAATACGGTTATTATCCAGGATAGAGGAAAATAACTTCTCAATAGTAGGATCGGTCGTTTTATCGGGATTTGTATAATAGTCTTCAAGTTGCTTCTTACAACCGGTCATCCCAATGGCCAGTGTAATAATACAACTTATATATAAAAAGTATTTCTTCATGATCATGTCTGTTTGTTAGGTCTTCAGAATAGTTAGAAACTTGCATTTAAACTAAAACCAATACTACGGGTAGCACCGGTAGAGCCTTCATCAACACCCTGGTTTAACCAGCTTTGACCTACAGGAGCCTCAGGGTCAATGTTCTTCAGCGTTCTGTAGAAGTAAAACAGGTTTCTACCGATCAAAGACAAACGAATATTCTGCATGTGTAATTTCTGGGCAGTACCTCTTGACAAGGCGTAACTCAATGATACTTCTCTGAATTTAATATAATTGTTCTTGATCACTGCAGGACCGTTATAACCATTTGATGAAGCGTCAAATACAGTCAGGTAATAGTTAGCTGCTTCTACGATCATATCGTTGTCTGAACCATCAGATTCCTTCTTACCAGGCAGGATGATACCATCATGGTATACTTTACCATATGGAGAAACCGCATTGTGGCTCGCCAGTCTGGTAGCTACCCCCTGTTCGTTCACATAGTATGGAAGACCCCCATTTGCTTCATCTCTGTATTTCATGGTAGACTTGAACATACCAGCGTTGGTACCATATTTCTGTGGCATGGACAAAATCTCACCACCAAAGCGGTAGTCGACGGTGATATCCAGTGTCAGCGCTTTGTAGTTGAAGGTATTAGACCAACCACCCACTACTTTAGGAAGAATATTACCGGCTTTTTCATATTTAGACTTGTCTACATAGTAGAAACCACTGGAGTTCACAAGCTTATTACCCTTCTCGTCTTTAGCGTAAGGATACATATAGATGTTACCGATAGTCTGTCCTTTTTCTGCTACGATTTCCACGGAGTTGGCATCACCACCCTTAAATACGATCTGGTTTACACCATCAGCCAGGCTTACCACCTTAGAGTTGTTGAATGCAAAGTTAATGCGGGTGTTCCAGCTTGATTTTGGACGTTTCAGCGGGGTTGCATTGAAAGCGATTTCAAGACCCTTACTATTCAATTCACCGACGTTGGTAATACGTGTCAATGCACCATTGGATACCGGTGTGGACAAACGCATCAGCAGGTCTTTTACTTTACTGTTATAAACAGAGATGTCTATACCAATCCTGCTTTGCAGCATTTTGGTTTCGAGACCAAACTCCATTTCAGTTTTCTTTTCAGACTTCAGGTTCGCATTACCATATGCATTTTGTGCAGTCAGTACAGGCACAGAACCGGTAGTAGTAGCAAGCGGTTTCTGCGTATATACGATATTTGATTCATATGGAGGAGGCGCATTACCAACCATACCATAAGATGCACGCAGCTTACCATAGTTTAACCATTTGGGCATTTCAAAAGCCTCTGAGAAGATGAATGAAGAGTTCGCAGAAGGGTAGAAATAATGGTTATTCGCTATAGGCAGCGTAGAAGAATATTCCTGACGGGCAGTACCTTCCAGGAACACAAAGTTTTTATAGCTTAAGTTCACGATACCCAGGTAAGCGTATTTCAGCAACTTACTACGTACCTCGGAAGTAGTCTGTGCATTATAAGAGTTATTCAAAGAGAACCAGTTAGCGGTTACCAGACCACCACTGGTATTGGAAGACTGATCTGTAAAACTCTCCTGACGGCTCTGGAAACCACCGCTGACGCTATAACCAAATACTTTATTCTGGTCATTTGCATAGGTGGCTAAGAAGTCCGTATATACAATAGAATAACGGTTTTTGGTAACAGAATATTTACCGGTACTGCTGGTCGTATTGAAAGAGATAGGATATTCGTTATACTCTTTAGCTTCTGTATTGATGCTGGTAAAATCATTACCCACCCTGGTACGGAGTTTCAATCCCTTTGCCAGATCGATATTAAGTGTTATGCTGGACAACAAACGATCCTGGTTTTCCACTTCATTATTCCTCAACTGATACCAAAGGAAGTTCAGCAATTCCGGGCGGATGTTGAACACCAATGCTTCATCCGGGTTTAATTGGGTATTATTATAGGGAACCCATTTGTAACCTTTAGATGTTTTGTACTTATCGAACACAACAGCCATATCTTCAGAACGACCGAAGAAACCATCGAAGGAGTTGAACAGGCGGTTCATCAGACGGGCCCTGTTTGTCACGGTCGTATTCACATAACCACCTACTACATCTAAGCTCACCTTACTATGCAGCTTGATCGTACTGTTCAGGTTGAAGGTATTTTTACCCTGGTTGGTACCGATCTGGATACCTTTATAATCACCGCGTGTATAACTGAAACGATAATTTGCTTTTTCGTTCATATTCGAAAGGGATACATTCAAATTTGAATTGTATCCCTTCTGAAACATTTGTTTATAGTTGTTGGGCTGAGGTGAATAGGGATGCATAGAACCATCCCACCATGGCACCATCTCACCAGTCATTTTAGGACCGAACTGGCCATAGGCTCTGAAGAAAGGTCGGACCACACCATTACTACCATAAGGTACCCAACCATCTTCATTAGCACCCAACGAAACGTTGCTCGCTCTGTCATAACCAGGACCGTAAGTGTTCTGGTACTGAGGCGCATTTGCAATTGTTTCTCTTGTAGTATTGTAGTTTACATCAACACCAAGTCCTCTGCCTTTCTGGCCTTTCTTGGTAGTGATTACAACCACACCACTTGATGCATCAGAACCATACAAGGCTGTCGCACTCGCGCCTTTCAATACGGTCAGGTTTTCGATGTCAGTAGGGTTAATATCGAGGATACCGTTACCACGGATACGTGGGTCATCCCAATAACCGGAAGAGTTACCACCTACACCACCGGATTCGTTATTATTTCTGATCTGCACACCATCTACCACATACAACGGCTGAGTACTATAGTTTAGTGAGTTTACACCACGAATCTGAACGTTAACGGCACTGGTAGCACCACCTGGCGCTGTGGTGATTTTCACACCCGCCGCCTTACCATATAAGGCGGAAGCGAAGTTGGTGTTACCAGATGCGTTAATTTGTTCGGAAGTAATAGTAGAAACTGAGTAACCAAGCGCTTTTTCTTCTCTCTTGATACCCAGTGCCGTTACTACAAATTCGTTGATCATCTTATCTGCAGGTTGCAACGTGATAGTCAACGCAGTCTTTCCGTTCACAGGAACTTCCTGTGTTTTGAAACCTACGTAAGATACCACCAGGATTGCATCGTCAGGTACACTTAAAGTAAAACCACCATTTTCATCTGTAGCTACCCCATCCGAAGTTCCTTTGATTTTCACTGAAGCACCAATCAAAGCTTCACCTGTCTGATCCAATACCTTACCGGTGATCTTCACAGTAGTGATTCTCTCACCCCTGGGCACGATCACAATCAGGTTGTTAGCCAGCTCCTGATAGGTGTATCCTGAATTGTCCAGGATCATATCCATCACGGTGGAGATTTGTGCATCTTTCACAGATATATCCACTTTGCTTTTGTTAGGGATATTCCTGTTGCTGAACATAAAGCGGTAATCGCTCTGGTGTTCGATAATAGAAAGTACCTCCTTAAATTCAACAGAGCGGAGGTTCAGTGTAATCGTTTTTGAGGAAAGAACATTTGCAACTACATGCAGATTCAGGAAAAGGATGAACCCTAACGTTAGTTGTAAAATCAGCAATGGCCTTAAAAGCCCGTAAGGGATCTTGACGCCCTTAGGGCGTACATAAAAACTCATAACTTAGATGTTAAAGGTGATAAAAGTGTTAAAACGGCAGTACTCGTGCGAAAAGGCCCGCAGTTTTATTGGAATAAGTCATCTTTCAGCGGGGGTTATTTAAATGATCCCCGCATTTATTCAGTAGTAATCGCTTTCTTTTCCCATAGACAAAATTTTAGTTGTTTTTACTTTGCTTTTGGTGAAATGAAAGGGCGATTCCATAGGTATTACACATCATAGGCATCGGCATAGGGTCCTCATCTCACCTTTCACTACTTATGAAAGGAATTTCTTGATTTACCTGGTTCTTCTTTAATATATTACGATCGTTGAATCTTCAATCTTATAGTTGAAGTTCTCTGTCAGGTGCAATGCATTCAATGCTTCTGCTATTGTCTCCCCTTCTAAAACACCTGTAAACCGCAACTGTCTGTAGCCAACCCGGTTGAAATGGATACTGATATTGTAATAGCGTTCCATTCTCTTGGCCAGCGTACCAAAATCTTCGTCCTGGAATACCAGTTTGTTCTGTAACCAGCTGGTTTCCATCACTACCGATGAATCTTTTCTGTCATTCAGGTAGGTCATGGATGTTACACTAGGTACATTGGGTACTAAATCTTTTATGCTGACAGCTTTCCTCCTGGTAGAGTCAAAGTTGGTCAGCACCAGTTTCTGAGAAGGTTTCAATATTATTTTCTCAGATGGATTGTCAGTCACGGTAACCTCTATCGCCCCTTTAATCAGCGTAGCTTCAGAAGAAGCTTCGTCTGGATAAGATTTTACGTTGAAAGCAGTACCCAGTACCTTGATATCCATTTTGGAAGTATGGATGATAAAAGGTTTTTGTGGATCTGCATGTACGTCAAAGAATGCCTCCCCTGTCAGGTATACTTCCCTGTTTTTAGTCGCAAAGTCGTCGCTATATTCAAGTTTACTGTCCGCATTGAGTGTCACTCTTGTACCATCTTCCATTATAAAAGTGGATTTCTGCCCTTTGGCAGTCACTTTTTGCATCATGGAGCCGCGCTGATATATATAATAAAAGCCGCCTGCTGTAATAAGGAGTGCCAGTGATGCTGCAGCTGCTACCCAGCGCATACGGCCTGTATGGTGTACAGGCTTCATCAGTGGCGCCATGACCGGTGTACCTGCTTCTTTTTCCAACTCATTTATCTTTGTCTGCACATTTTCAAAAAGCCTGCGCCCATCTATATAATCAGTTTGATTCTGAGCCCAGTAGGTACGGAACATGTCATACTGCTTTGCTGAAGCAGTATCCTCACGCATGATATGTTGTAGTTCCTGGCCTTCTTGAGGTGTGATGTCACCAACCAGGTCCTTTATAACCATTTCAAAAAAACGATCGCTCATTGTCCGTTGGAATAACCCTTTGTATATAGGACAATTTTTTAATGGTAATATGCGTACAAGCTTTAAAAAAAATTTTAACATATAATTCCAAGTCCTAATTACCCATAAATATGAATAAAACTAATATAGCACTAATGAGATTGTCTGTCGCCTGTCGGTTTACCTTCTTCAAATATGGATCCATCGCCTTACTCATCTTCTTCATAGCCCGGAGCATCTGAGTGTGTACTGTACGATGTGAAATGTTGAGAATCTCTGCTACCTCCTTGTATTTCATACCATTTTCCTTGATAAGCCGGAATATGATACCACATTGACGGGGAAGTGTACCAATCGCCTGATCCATTTTGAAAATCAGCTCTTTCTTCTCCAGTTCCAACTCCGGCGAGGCTTCATTAATCAACACTCCGCCTCCGTCATGGTCTTCAATATTGACTACCTGTATACTGGAAAAACGTTTATTATAGTTCAGGGCCTGGTTTTTTACAGCAATAAACAGATAGGTTTCGGGCTTTTCTACCGCCTGCATCTGAACCCTGTCCATCCAGCATTTCACAAAAACATCCGATACTATCTCTTCAGCAACTTGATGATAATGAACGTACAGCTTGCAAAATTTAATGAGTCGCGGGTTTAATGCATGAAATAAACCCTCAAATGACCGGGCATCACTCACCTTCGTGAAGCGCTCCCATAGATCATTTATATTAACCTCTTTTTGCATTCTAACTTTTCATTATATTTCGGACAGCAATGTAGTAAAAGTATATGGCAAATAAAAATAATAAATCTTTCTGAATTAATTATTTATAATATATATTATTACCGATACATTAATATTTACGGGCCTCAGATTAGTGCAAAAAAAAGAGGGGGAAGCAGTCCTTTACCGGACTACTTCCCCCTTCTATATCAAGGAGTTATATTTTTCCTATTCCTGCTCCATCGTCATTATGTCACGATCGAACAAATAGAGACCACTTTTGTCATCTCCAATCAGTTCCAGCTTATCATTACACTCACGGGCCAGTCTTTCCTCTTCAATCTGCTCATTTACATACCACTGCAGGAAGTTGTGCGTAGCATAATCTTTCTCCTGCAATGCTATGTCTACCAGTTCATTAATACCCTCACTTACCTTCACCTCATGGGCAAACAGCTCTTCAAAAGCCTTCTTCAATGATGGGAAGGTCAGCACTGGCTGCGCCAATGCCGGTACGAGGGCAAAACCTCCACGCTCATTTATATAATGGATCAGTTTCAGCATATGCATCCTCTCTTCGTCACTGTGCTTAAAGAAGAATTTTGTTACTCCTTTCAGACCTGGCTGAATGTCCGCCCAGCTACCCATGGCAAGGTAAGCCTGTGATGACTGCGCCTCCATTAAAACCTGCTTGTTCAGCGCTTCCTGCATTCTTTGTGACAACATAATGTTCGCTTTTTGTTGATAAACAATTGATTATCTATGTAAAAAGTCTTCTCTCATGGGATTGAAGACGTCAATAAGTACTCCTTCCTCTTTGCAAACTACCCCATGGATGGCCCCAGACGGTACAGAAAATACATCACCTGTCTGCAATATTTTCTTATGGCCGGCTATCTCCACCTCAAACGATCCTTTTTCCACATACGACATCTGTAAATGTGGGTGCGCGTGTAACGTACCTACTGCACCAGTTTCGAAAGCCACTTTTACGATCATGAGCTGTTCACTGTATGCCATGACCTTTCTCTTTACCCCGGGATCCGTTGGCTCCCATGCAATATCAGCATCTAATTTATAAAAAACAGACAAGTCCGCCATTTGTTGATTGTTATGGAATCAAATATAACTATTTCAGGAGCTTTCTAAAGGCTTTCCCCTGCGTACTTGATTTTATCACCGGCGATAACAATTGATACAAAGAATCGGCTTTCGTATCCGGCGCCCCATTCGCATACCACTGCAAAGCTACTATGCTGATGATGGAATTGGGATGTGTTGCTGCAAAACTAAGGTACACCTGCTTTTCGTCCTTTCTGGTGATTGTGTATTCATCCGCGATGGATGACTGAAATGCTGGAAGATGCCGGGCTTCCAGTGGCGCTGATGTATAATCGCGATAGATGCTCTTTTGCTTTTCCCGGATTGGTTTGAGCCGGGCCTTTAGCTCCTGGTATTCCTGGTTTACAGGACCGGCAGTAAAGGTGGCCGTTATCAGCGAATCCCTGCCAGTGAGTTCCATCGTCCCTTTTTCTATGTAAAAGAGAATAGCATCCAATGGAAGAGCAGCCATATTTTGTGGGGTTGTCAACATCAGCAACGCATCGGAAACCTCATTGATGGTGCCTTTGAATTCAAATTTTCCATCCTGCAAATGTACACTGTCACTGATTTCCTTTCCATTGGAAAGATAGGTCAGGAATAATTGACAGTCAGGCCCGAGATGGCCAATCTGTCCTTTCAGAACAAAGGGAGTTTGCTGGGCGCCTACCGTGAGGGGAAACAGTAGGGCAAAGAGTAGTTGCTTCATGCGTGGCAAGGGTTAATGATTTCTAATTTAATCAAAATTCGGTTACGTTCCTGCCCGCCGCTGGCGCTGTAAACAAAAAAAGGGGGTGTATCTGTCTGTTGATACACCCCCTCTTTTTGAGTATTTGAAAAATTACCTGATCCCCAACTCTTTTTGAATCGCCTCCAATGACTTACCCTTCGTCTCTGGCATCATTTTCAGTATAAACAACAACTGCAACAACATCATCACACTATAGAATACAAATGAGTAGAAACCGCCATGCTCACTGCCTTCCACAATGATCGGAAACGTCCAGGAAATGATCGCCGCCATAATCCAATGTGTAAAACTACCCAGTGATCCCCCCTGTGAACGTACAGAATTCGGGAAGATCTCTGAAATAAACACCCAGATCACCGCACCCTGTGAGAAGGCAAAGAATGCAATAAACCCAATCAGGTAAATCAATACATTACTATTCGCAGCATGCGCATCCCTGAAAGCATAAGCCGTCAGCCCCAGGAAAACAATCATACCTACTGACCCGATTAACATCAACGTCTTTCGACCAAATTTGTCAATCACCGTCATCGCCAGCATGGTAAACAGGAGATTCGCCGCACCAATGTACACAGGTTGCAAATAGGCTTTGCTTTCATCAAATCCTGCCATTTCAAATATGCGTGGTGCATAATACAGGATCGCATTGATACCTGACAACTGGTTGAACATCGCCAGCAATACCGCATACATCACAGGTTTCATATACCTGCGCTGGAACAGCTTTTCCTGGTGTGCCTGCACAGATTCTTTGATGGATTGTATCGCACCATTGACATCCGTTTCCAGTAAACGGTTCATAATAGGAATCGCCTCTGCCTCCCGGTTGTTAAGGATCAGCCAGCGGGGACTCTCAGGTATAGAACGAAGCAAAACCCAGAAGAGGGCAGAAGGAAACACCATTATTCCCAGCATCCAGCGCCATGCATGATCTCCTAAACCTATAAAGAGGAAATTAGTGAGATAAGCGATAAAGATACCAGCTACAATGTTTAACTGAAACATACCTGCCAGCCTGCCCCTGAGATGTGCAGGCGCTATTTCAGAAATGTACATAGGCCCGACTACTGAGGAGGCCCCTACTGCAAATCCACTGGTAAAACGGAAGAATACAAACAGGAACCATGCAGAGACAGAAGCACAGCCAATAGACGAGATCACGAAAATAACGGCAATAGTGAGCAAAACTTTTTTACGGCCATGATTGCGGGCCGGACCGCCTACAACCAATGAACCGATGACAGTACCGATCAGACTGGCGGCCACCGTGAAGCCATGCCAGAATGAATCGAGTGACCATAATTGTTGGATGGTTTTTTCCGCACCTGAAATAACGGCTGTTTCAAAGCCGAAAAGAAAACCGCCAAGGGCGGCAATCAGGGCGATACGTACAGGATAAGAAAGCATATTGGACAGAGTAACGTGGTTAAAAAAATAAATATAATATGCTTTTTTCGTAAAGAGAAATCCCAAACGATTTCACCTTCTGTAAAAACGTTTGGGATCTCGTAATATGGCCCACGGCCCGGCTTTATCTGGCGGCCAGCCGGCTTTTATTTTGATAATTCATCAAATTCCTCTGCTGTCAATTCCACCTCAGCAGCTTTCAGATTCTCCTCCAAATGCGCTACTGACTTGGTTCCCGGAATCAGCAATATATTATCTGCCCGCTTCAGCAACCACGCCAATGCGATCTGCGCCGTTGTTGCCTGATGCTTATCAGCAATTGCCTTGATCTTGTCCGCCATTTTTTGCGGACCAGATGCCAGCGGGTACCAGGGAATAAATGCCAGGTTCTGTTCCGTAGTATAATCCAGCACATCTTCCCACTTCCTTTCACCCAGGTTATACAGGTTCTGTACAGACACGATCGGCAGTATCTGCTGCACCTGTTTGATCTGGTCTATTGTCACTTCCGATAAACCTACATAACGGATCTTTCCTGCCTTTACCGCTTCTATCACCGGTTGCAACGTCTCTTCCACAGGCGTTTTCGGATCAATTCGGTGTAACTGCCACAAATCTATCGTATCTACTTTCAGCCTTTCCAGACTGCCTTCAATATTCTCCCGAATAAAATCAGGTTTACCATTCGGCACCCAGTTATCAGGACCCGGACGTACAAAACCACCTTTGGTAGCTATAACCAGGTCTGATTTATACGGATGCAGGGCATCTGCAATCAGTGTTTCATTCGTCTTTGGACCATATGCTTCCGCTGTATCAATGAAATTTACACCACCTGCCACAGCCGCCTGCAATACCTTCTTTGCATTCTCACGGTCATCCACCTCTCCAAATACGCCCTTACCTGTAAGTTGCATACCACCATAACCAAGACGGTTTATTTCCAGTGTTCCTCCAAGTTTAAATGTTGTTGCCATTTTTACGTGCTTTTAATTTGGGTTAATTATTCGCCATTTTCTCCTGTATTTCCGTATACCTGGCGCCGGTATCCGGATACTTTTTCAGTAATGCCTCCAGTGCAGACAGGTCCTCAGTTGTGAGATCCAGGTCTACTGCTGCTGCATTTTCCTCCAGGTACTTCCGCTTCTTTGTACCGGGAATCGGGATGATGTTCGCTCCCTGTGCCAGTACCCATGCCAGTGCCAGCTGTGCAGGCGTCGCGTTTTTACCAGCAGCTAATGCTGCAAAACCGCCTGCCAGCTTCGCATTGTTATCCGCATATTCCTGTTGATAACGGGGAATACCTTTGCGGAAATCACCTTCCGGCAGTGTACTTACATCCAGGGTATTAGTAACCAGCCCCCTGGCCAGTGGACTGAATGGCACAAAAGTGATGCCCAGCTCCTGGCAGAGCGGCAGGATCTCCTTTTCCACATTTCTCGTGAGTAAAGAGTATTCACTCTGCAAAGCAGTAACTGGGTGTACTGCATGGGCTTTGCGGATAGAAGCAGGAGAAGCTTCGGAAAGACCAATGTACTTTACCTTTCCTTCTTTCACCAGTTCAGCCATTGCCCCTACCGTTTCCTCAATGGGAACATTGGGATCTACTCTATGTGCATAATAAAGGTCAATATGATCTACCTGCAGGCGTTGCAGACTCTTCTCTACAGCAGTTTTCATGTAAGCCGGCGAACCGTCGAAAACCTGTTTACCATGACCCAGCGATTTAAAGCCAAACTTGGTGGCGATAAATATCTTGTCGCGGTTGGGTACCAATACCTGGGAAATGAGTTTCTCATTCTCTCCATCACCATATACATCCGCAGTATCCCAGAAATTGATACCCAGTTCAAGTGCGCGGTGTAAAGTTGCGATTGATTCTTTGTCATCGGGAACACCATATGATTGGCTCATTCCCATGCAGCCCAGTCCGATAGCAGATAATGATTCTCCTGTAGTGCCTAGTTTCCTGTATTTCATTGTCATTAATTTTGGAGTTATACAAAATAAAAGCAAAATAGGATGCACTCTTTTTGAATGCATCCTATTTTTAAAGATAGTACGAAAATCATCTCCGGCTTAGACAGAAGCTCTTTATAAGAAGTTGGTTTTCTTAAGTGGCCATGCAGCCGGCTTATTGAGTTAGTGAACTGGAACCAACTTATTGTGTTAGTAAATTGCCGAACTCTTTCTCTGTCACCGTAAAGATCGTTCCATGCCTGATCCCTTTCGGTAAACTGACCTGGTCTGAAACATCTTTCCACACCTTCCCATCTGTAGAGCTGATCGCCCCATATTTATGCTCTGTATACTTATCAAAATAGATCAGCCAGGTGTTCCCGATCTGCATCGTAGTAGGCCCCTCTGCCCAGTATTTACCTGTAATAGAAGGCCCTGCCTTGGTATACGGTCCTGTTAGTTTACTACTATATGCCACACGCAGGTATTTGGCAGGTGGTTCAATAGTCTCATCTTTCATCACCATCATATACTTTGAACCGTCTTTTACAATCGTTGCATCAATTACATTAAAACCCGGATCATATAACAATTTAGTAGCCGAATACTTTTTAAAATCTTTAGTAGTCACATAATACATGCGGTGATTATACCCACTCTCTTTCGCTGCCGCTGTTTCTTTATACTGACCTGAAATAGTCGTGGCCCAGTAAATCATATACGTCTTTGAGGCCGCATCATACGTGATCTCCGGCGCCCAGCAGTTCCTCGCACTATCTTCTTTCGCCATCACAGGTATAAACTCCTGCTCAGACCAGTGAACCAGATCTTTTGACGAAGCATAGCCAATGCCTTTATCATTCCAGCTCACTGTCCATACCATGTGAAACAACCCATCTCCTCCCCTGATGATACAGGGATCCCGCATCAGTTTATCCTTACTTACCAACGGTGTTAAAAAAGAAGAATCACCCTTTAATGCCGACCATTTATAACCATCTTTGCTGTATGCAAGATGCAACCCATCTTCACCATTTCCCTTGAAATATGCGAACAGGTATACGTTTTGAGACATGCCGGTGAGTGCCTGCAGCATGCAAAGGCATGATAGTAATGTACGTTTGACCATAATAGAAAAATAAGCAATTAATTTGTAAGTACATACGTTTTGCCCTTTTGTGTCGGCAAATCATATAGTTGTGTAGATGAAATCTGCATAGGCGAAACCTTCGTGGCATTTTTTACAATCGGCTGTGCAATCTCCACTACCTCGTAAAATGGATTCGGGTTTTCCCCATTCGCTGTCACCAAACCCTTTCCCTTCAAAGCATTCGGCACTCGGATCCGGCAATTACCACCTAGGGTTGACAATATCTTCAGCTTCACCACTTTCCCATCTTTCCACTCCAACGCTGTAATGGTAAACCCACCCCTCGCCCTCAATCCATTCACATGGCCCTGCTTCCACTCCACCGGCAATGCGGGCAATAGCTGTATCGCCCCATCATGACTCTGCATCAGCATTTCCGTAATACCTGAGGTACAACCAAAATTACCGTCAATCTGGAAAGGTGCATGCGCATCAAACAGGTTGGTATAAGTACCCCCACCATGCTCCCCTACGGGTGACAACTGGTTTCTGATCAATTGCAATGCATGCGCACTATTCTGCAATCTCGCCCACCAGTTTACCTTCCAGCCCATACTCCAACCGGTGGATACGTCTCCCCTTTCCAGCAAAGTAGTATTTGCGGCACTATACAATTCAGGATGCCTGTAAGGAGAAATCTGGGCAGCAGGAAACAACCCATATAAATGAGAAATATGCCTGTGATGATCCTCCGGATTATCCAGGTCTTCCATCCATTCCTGCAACTGGCCATACTGCCCCACCTGCATAGGTGGCAGCTTACGTCTCACCATTTGTAAAGTATCGGTAAAAGCAGCATCCAGCTTCAATATAGTCGCAGCACGGATCGCTGCACTCAATGCATCAAATACAATCTGGTTATCCATCGTACACCCTGCATCAAAAGATACACCCGGTCTGATCTTCGGCGCATTCTCAGGCGAAGTACCGGGATTGATCACCAGCCAGTGATGTACAGGATCCTCCACCAGGTCATCTACAAAAAACAAAGCGGCTCCCTTTATTGCAGGATATACATCCCGCAAATAAACAGTATCACCATTGTATAAAAAACGATCCCAGAGGTGCTGACTCAACCACGCTCCTCCCATACTCCACACACCCCAGAATATTCTGTCTACAGGCCCTGTAATCCTCCACAGATCAGTGTTATGATGCGCTACCCATCCCCGCGCACCATACATAGTCCGCGCAGTATGCTGCCCTGTGACAGACAGTTCCTTCACCATTTGAATCAATGGCGTATGCATCTCCGGCAGATTATCTTTTTCTGCCGGCCAGTAATTCATTTCAGTATTGATATTGATCGTGTACTTGCTGTCCCATGGCGGCCGCATTTCCGCATTCCAGATGCCCTGCAGGTTAGCAGGTTGTCCACCAGGTTGTGAACAGGAAATGAGCAGATAACGTCCAAACTGGAAATACAATGCTACAAACTGCGGATCGTAAGTATGCGCGAAGTTTTTCAACCTTACATCAGTCGGCTCATTCGCCGCTGGCGATGTACCCAGGTCAATTGAGACCCTGCTAAAATAATGTTGATAAGCTGCTACATGCTCCTGCAATAACGCCGGAAATCCTTTAGTACTGGCGTGTTTCAGATAAACACCTGCTTTCGCTACCGCATCCCCGCTGATATCATTGTAGTTGATATAGTTGGTCGCAATAGAGATATAAATCAACGCCGTCGTTGCGCCGCTGACTGTGATAGCCGTATCATTCGCTGTGAGTTTTCCATTGGTCACAATCTTTGAGATCCCATAGAACACGACCTTTCCTTCTACGCCTTCATGACTATTGGTAATACCATGAATGGTCAGGGTATCGCCCCCTGCTTTGACAGGTGCATTTGGCTGTAATGTGGATAAGTATGCACTGAATGACAGACTACCTGCCTTACTACTGCTCAGTTGTACGACAATCGCCTGTGCTGGTACGCTGGCAAAGACTTCGCGGGTATAGGTCACACCATTTACGGTATAACGTGTAGTAGCTACAGCACGATCCAGATCCAGCTCCCTGTAATAACCGGTAAACTGGTCATGACCGGGAAAGGTTAAATTCAGATTGCCTACTGGCTGAAACATTTGCCCACTGCTGGTTTTGCATTGCATTTTTTCAGCAGCAAGGTCCTGTGCTTCTTTTTGCTTACCTTCAAAAATCAATCGCCTGATGGCTGGCAATGCAGCCAAAGCATCGGGGTTGTCGTTGTTGTTCGGACTGCCTGTCCATACAGTTGATTCGTTGAGCTGAATGATTTCATGAGCAGGATTGCCATAGACCATTCCACCCAGACGACCATTGCCGACAGGTAAGGCAGCTGTCCATACATTTCCGGCTGGTTGACGATACCAGAGTTTGAGACCAGGTTGCTGGGCAAAGGTTTGTAAGGCGAACAGACTGCTGAGTAGCAGAAATAGTTTTTTCATAACGCATGGATATGCGTATAAAAATAACCCATATTGTCAAAATGACAATATAAAAAGGATGAACGTCAACAATATCAATAAGCCGCCTTCATTTTTCGCACGAAATAAAGACAGACCTTTATCTATTTAGACAATTCATCAATCAATACCACATCCCAGGGCGCCAGGTTCTTCTCTATATACAACACACCGGCTGCACTGGATAAAACCTGCTCTTCATTCAACCCATTGGCTACCTGTTTCATTACTTCCACCTGGTCTCTGTTCAATGGCTCCGGACTACCGGCCTTCGTCCATTGAAAGATGGCATTACCATCTTCTTTTGACAAGATATCCACATTGAAACGGGCATCAGGATGCATATTTTGAATCTTGAATGAATATAATTTTGTCTCTCCCTTTGACATCATTGCAGTCACTGCTGCCCTATCTCCTCCAGATACGCCGGTTGTCACTGTCACAGGAATATTATAAAGAATGGCGCTGATCTTCTTTGAATCTTTATGACGGGTCACGACTATGCCATCTTTATTATACAACAACTCTTCGCCCAGCGCATTTAACATACGATAAGCATGGAATGCTGGTTTTGCAATACCATTGGCATTCATCAAGCCCTGACCGCCATGGAAAGTATCTTTGAGCTCCTCAGGTCCGTCTATGAATGAACTATAGAACACACCATTCACTAATCCAACAGCATCCACATTCTCTTTCACGATAAAAGCCGCTGCTGGCAAATCGTCACGCACCGCATCAGAAGCTATGGGGCTGGTGCTCCACCTGGTCACAAAGATTTCTGCCTGTGGAAAATTTCTGATCACCGTACCACGCAATGCTGTCAGATCCTTTGCCGTAGCGCCTAATTCACGGGGCTTACCAGCACTGTCTGATGGATATGGATGCGCTGTCACGAAATCAACTGCCAGTTGTTCCTGTCTGCAATAGCCCAGGAATTCATCCAGCCATGCCCCCTGTGTATCGCCAGAAAGCCCGCTGGTAGCAGGGCCGCCCACTTTAACTTTAGGCACTACCGCCTTCATGGCGGTTACGGTTGTTTTGTATAAAGTAAAATATTGTGTTTTGGTTCCATCCCAGAATGTACGCAGATCCGGTTCATTCCATGCTTCGAAATACCATTTATTCACTTCCTCTTCACCATACTTGCCCACAATGTGTTTGGTAAATTCTGTGATAAGGTCATTCCATTTTGTAAAATCTGTAGGTGGCACTACCCTTGCTTTCCAGCTGAACTGGGTAGCATCGCTGCCGGCGATATCTTTTGGAAAGAAGCTGAATGCAATAAATGGCTTCACACCCGCTTTGAGCGTTTTATCAAGCAGGTCGTCTACCAGGGTCCAGTTATACAGCCCCCCGTTATACACCCCCATGTCATCGTGAAAAATGCCTGTGAAACGTGCATACTTAAAGCCACAGGCTTTGGCCGCCACCGAAAGCTGGTCCCCCCAGACTGGTCTTGAAGCATCATTGGCCCTGCCGGCGCCAACCCCTTTGTTCCAGTGTGGTTCAAAGAATTTTCCAGGATTCTTAGCATCGATAATAAACGGAGGTTGTTCTTCCCATAATGCCATGCTTTTCACAGTTCCGGGCAAGACTGCACTGCCTGCTACAGTGATCAATGCCTGCTTTAAAAAATTTCTTCTTTCCATACGAATAGGGTTCTTTAGTGCTTTGGTCCCCCTGGTTGTGGCCATAGTTTTTCATGGGAATGCTGTTGGCGGCCGGGGTTCCAGTTCTATATTGCTTAATATATAATGATACTAAAGCCAATATGATATTAAATATACAGCTTTTTATTTACCACACAAGGGGCTTCACAAAATATTGGTTACTACTGTAATATGATAAATTATATTATTAAGTTATGACAGGTTAGGGCATAGAATGGTTAAAATAATATTATTAGGAATAAGGGAGGTTATTTACTGGTTTAAGTACTTTCTCTTTTAAAGCAGGGCGCCTGCCAGCAGGTGATCCAGTTCAATATTATTGTCTTCATCCAGGCCTGCCGGCAGTGGAAATATTTTAAATCATTCTATTCATCCAGGCCCCGGCCCCCCACGCATTCCTACTGCCGCCTTCCGCAAAGTGCATGGCATATTGCCAGCCAGCCTGAAAAATTAACAACGTGGTGTAATTTTTGCCGCTTGTATTCGCATGAAAATTTTCTGGCAATACATGCGCCCTCATCGCTGGATGATCGTGCTTTCGCTGGTGCTGGCAGGCATCGCCCAGGTGGCCACCATGTATGACCCCATTATCTTTGGTAAAATCATCGACAATTATGCATTGCACCCCGGTGACAGAACGGAAACCGTTCTAGTCAAAGGTGTGCTGTTCTGGCTGACCATCGCTATTTCAATAGCCATGGTTGCCAGGTTAGCCCGTTCCCTGCAGGACTTTGTGATGCGCCTTATCGTACAGCGCTTTGGTATGCAGATCTTCAACGATGGCCTGAAACAAACACTACGCCTCTCTTTCCAGGAGTTTGAAGAACAACGGAGCGGTGAAACTGTTGTACTACTTCAAAAAGTAAGAAACGATACTGAACGGTTTTTCAATGCGTTTATCAACATCCTGTTTTCATCTGTAGTAGGTGTAGGGGTACTCACCTGGTATGCCCTGCATAAAAACTGGATGCTGGTACCTGTGTTTTTCGTAGGCGTGGGTGTGTTAGGTACACTGACAAGTGCACTGAGCAGGAAGATGAAAAAAATTCAGCGCAGCATCAACAAAGAAACCTTAAAACTTTCCGGTTCCATCACAGAATCACTGCGCAACATCGAGCTCGTTAAGAGCCTTGGTCTTACCTTTCCGGAAATCAGAAGATTGCGAACATTTACTAAGAATATCTTCGACCTGGAAATGAAAAAAGTAAAACAGGTCAGAACCCTTTCATTCCTGCAAGGTACTACACTGAACATCCTGCGTCAATCTATTCTCTTCATTTTACTATGGCTTATCTTTCATAAAGTATTGAGTACAGGAGAACTGATTGCCATGCAGTTTATTTCCACTACCATCTTCGGACCATTGCAGGAGTTGGGAAATATTATTCTCTTTTACAGGGAAGCAGAAGGCTCCTTACTGTTATTTGATCAGCTCATGCAGAAACCTGTGGAAGATAAACCTGACACCCCGGTCACTTTAGGACCACTGGAAAATATCCGCTTTGATCACATTGTATTCCGCCACCAGACAGCAGAACAAAACGCCCTGGATGATATCAGTTTTGACGCCCAACTGGGAGAAACCATTGCCTTTGTAGGCCCTTCAGGATCTGGTAAATCAACACTGGTGAAACTATTACTGGGACTTTATCAGCCCGTATCTGGTCATATCTATTTCAACGAGGTGGCATCAGATGAAATTCATTACAACCAGCTGCGCAGACAGATTGGATTTGTATCGCAGGAAACACAATTGTTTGCAGGGACATTCAGAGACAATTTATTGTTTGTAAAACCCGATGCAACGGAAGAAGAAATGATCGAAGCCCTGCACAAGGCAGCTGCAACCCCCTTGCTCACACGCTCTTCACAGGGCCTGAATACCTTGCTGGGTGAAGGAGGACTAAAACTATCAGGCGGGGAAAAACAACGTATTTCCATCGCCCGGTCATTGATCCGGCATCCGCGATTATTGATTTTTGACGAAGCTACATCGGCACTGGACTCGCTCACAGAAGAAGCAATTACCGAAACAGTCAGGTCTATATCGGCCAGCAGAGAGCAGTTGAACATACTCATCGCACACAGGTTATCCACAATTATGCATGCAGATACCATCTACGTGCTGGAAAAAGGGAAGATCGTAGAGACAGGCACACATGACCACTTATTGACAATCAAAGGATTATACTACGCTATGTGGAGACAACAGATTGGGGAAAGGAGAGTGGTCAGCTGAGTAAGAATACTCGCGAATACTCATTATTTTTGCTAAATGACCCAAAAAAGAATATACCTTATCCTGTTGATTGTATCACTGTGTCTGCCAATGCCAGCTTATGCACAGTCAATCCTCATTGATTCACTACAAAACCTATTGTCCCGCAAGGACTTACCGCTGGAAGACCGGATAACCAGCACCATGATGATGGCGCGGATTACCGGGAATAAAGACATGAAAGCAGCCATCGTACTCAATCAGCAGGCGCTGGCCATGAGCACTGGCCTGAAAGACCTGAAATACCGGGCAAATATATTCAGCAATCTTACACAGCAATATGCGCTCGATGACAGCTTTTCATTAGCTACAAAAGCAATGGATAGCGCCTTATATCTCGCACGTAAATCGGGCGATAAGCAGGCACTGGGATTAGCATATTACCGCAAAGGATGGCTACATATCATAGAACAGCAGGAAGACAGTGCAACCCACTATTTCTTTGAAGCATTGCGGGTATTGGATGGACAAAAGAAATTAACCTGCGAGCCGGCCATCTATTACTTCACAGCTGCCACCTACGGCGACTGGAATGACCTGGATGCACAGGAAAAATATGCAAGGTTATCTCTCTCCACAGCCATGCAAACCCAAAAGCCGGATGACCTGGTGAATGGATACCAGGCATTGGGCACCTACCTGGAATACAAATACAGGTCGAAGATGAATGATACCTCCAAATACCTTCTTGACTCAGCGTTGTATTGCAACAGGATGGCATTGCTCATCATTAAAGCTGAGAATGGAAGATTGGTAACCCGAAGTGCACCCGCGTTATTATCGCTGAACACCGCCAATATGTTTGCAGAATACTGGCCGGAGCAAAAGGATAGTATCATGCATTATCTGTACATGGCCACTGAATATGCAAAGATCACGGAGCAGCAGGAAATACTGGCCAATTGCTATGGTATGCTAAGTGATATTGCAGTACACGATGGCAACCTGAAAGAGGCGGAAAACTTATTATTAACCGCCTTTTACACAGTAGAAAGTTATCCTGCAGGTGGCGCTCAGGTTAAATCTCATATCATGCAGGCACTGGCGAATGTGGCGGAGAAACAAGGCAATACGGCAAAGGCTTTAAAGTATTACAAACAATACGTTGATTTCTACCAACAGGCTTTTGACAAAGAAAGATTGTCTACCGCAAAACGCTTAGGTGCACAATACGAAGCAGAGAAAAAAGATAAGGAGTTACAGCTATTACAACAGAAAGCTTCCTTCAATAATGAATTGAATTTCTTCTACATTTCTTTAGCTATCGCTGCTATACTGGCCCTGATCTTCTTTTTCAGATCATATCATTTCCGTTTAAGAGCCAGCTTACAAAACCAGCAATTGTTAGAATTAGAAAAACATGATACGCAATTGCAACTTAAATTGGAAGCAGAAGAAAGAGCGAGATTAGAAACAGAGCAATTGCTCATGCAGGAAAGACAGGAACGATTACAAAAAGAATTGCTGGCCGGCGCCTTGCAGGTGGAAGAGAAGAATGAATTGTTGCAATCCTTACAAAAAAAGATCACCACCATATCCGGCACTGATCCGCTCTTGCGACAAATGGATCGCATCATTACTGATAGCCGGAAAATGGATGAAGAATTCGAAGCAGCAAAAGCTGATTTCAAAGAAATAGATCCTGAGTTCTTCAATCGCTTACAGCAAAAAGCAAAAGAGAACCTCACAAGATTAGATCTAAAATATTGTTCCTACATAAGAATGGGGCTCACCAACAAAGAGATTGCTTCCCGCCTGGCCGTAGAAGCGAAGAGTATCAGAATGGCACGCTACCGCTTAAAACAAAAACTAAATTTACCTAAAGAAGAAAGCCTCGACTTATTTCTTACCACCCTAATTTAAGCAGCCAGCATTGGAACCTAAGCAGCCCGGTTGCGCTTAATACGCTTCATTCTTTCAGCCGGCCGCAGGCCAACAAACGCCCAAAAAAATCGCTTTTGCCGAAGGTAAAAGCGATTTTTTTTCACCCTCCTATACAACAAACCTTCCAAACAAAAAATAGGCGATCGCCTATTTTTACCCCCACAGCCCCGCCCGCTGCTCGTAAATAATATGTTAATGCTGAATACTTTAACTAGCCATTAACTGATTTAAGTAACCATCTTCCTAATATTGTTAAAATAATAAAAAGCAGCCTGAAGCTTTTTATGGATTTGTTTTCATAACGTGGAATTATTATAAACGACTGCCTTTCCAGGCAGTCGTTTTTGTTTACTACCTTTGTCCTCACTTTGAGTACGCAACAATACATAACGTTATCACAACTGGCCGCCCACATCCAGGGTACCATCAAAAACGCCTTCTCCCGTCAAAGTAGCTGGATCGTGGCCGACATTACCAGCCACTCCTTCTACCCTGCCAAAGGCTACCATTACTTTGACCTGGTCGAAAAAGATCCCCGTACCCACCAGCTCACCGCCAAAATCTCCGCCACTGCATGGGGAAACGGCAGCCTGCGGATCAGGGATTTCGAAGCCACCACCGGTCAGCGTTTTGGCAATGACATGCATGTATTGCTACAGGTACAGGTCGAATACCACGCCGTATACGGCCTCAAATTGTCCGTGCTGGATATAGATCCCAGCTTCACCATCGGACAACTGGAACAGCAGAAACAAGCCACCCTGCAGCGCCTCGTGACTGAGTGTGGAGATATTGTTCAACAAATACCGGAAGGCTACCTGACCCGCAATAAAAAACTCTCCCTCAGCGCTGTCATGCAAAAGATCGCCGTCATCTCCTCCCCTTCGTCTGCCGGCTACCAGGATTTCATGCATACCCTCCAGGCCAACGCCCACGGGTATATTTTCCATACGGACAATTATTTCACGACCGTTCAGGGCGAAGCCAATGCCGCACAGGTATGTGCACAACTCCAGGCAGTCGAAGATGCAGGAAAACACTACGATGCAGTAGTCATCATCAGGGGCGGGGGCGCACAAACAGATTTATTACTCTTTGATCAGTACCAGCTGGGTAAGGCTGTAGCAGGATTTCCTATTCCTGTCATCACCGGTATCGGCCACCATAAGAATGAAACCATCACGGATATGATGGCCCATACTGCCACCAAAACCCCTACCCGCGCGGCAGAACTGATCATCGCCCATAACAGGCAGTTTGAAGATGCCATGATCAGTACACAAAAACAACTGATCATCCGGCTCCAACAATCCGTCTCTGGCAAACAACAACAATTGTCTGCCCTCAACAATGCAATTATCAACAGAAGCAGGGATGTGCTGATCCGGCAAAAAGAAAGCCTGATCAGGTATAACCAGTTATTACCACAGCAAGCCCGAAACCTGTTACTTAAACAACGAAACGGGATGATACAACTGTCAGCACAGATATTATCCAAGCCTAAACAATTAACGGCCTCGAGACTACAGGACCTGTCCTACCTCCGCCAAAACTTACATAGCTTCAGCCGTAAATTGCTGCAACAGCAGCAGCAAAAGCTGCAACATCACGAAACGGTTGTACGCCTCATGAGCCCAACGGCCTTATTACAAAAGGGGTTTGCACTGGTTTACTACCAGGGCAAACTGATTACAACTGCCACCGCCTTACAATCAGGAGAAGACATCACCGTACAAATGGCTGATGCCTCCGTACAGGCCACTATTCACACAATTAACTCAGATGGAAACGAATCTCACATATGAAGCGGCTTATAAAGAGCTGCAACAAATAGCCAGGGAAATAGAAACGGAATCCGTTTCTGTGGATGTGCTCGCAGCAAGAGTAAAGCGGGCTTCAGAACTGATCACTTTTTGCCAGACCAGGTTACGCGCCACCGAGGCAGAAGTTGAAAACATCATCCAGCAAATGACAATCTCCCAATAAGCCAGTAGCCATTTTCCGCCTGCCTTCGGCCGCCGAAAACAATCCCCCCGGATCTAAGAGATTTGCCTTCGACAAATCTCTTAGATCCGGCAAATCGCATAGATCCGCCAATTTCCCCTCAAAAAGGTAACCCTACCCTATTCCATTTTTAAGCTTCCCCCACTCCCACCAACATTACCAATTCCACTCCCACCAAACATTTTCCCCACAAATTCTGTTATTCCCTTTTTAATAATTTCATTAAAAACGGGTTAAAATCAACCGCCCGTCTTTAAACCATTCTCCCCATTATTGAAATTTGCAATTATTGACAAATAAAATGCGGACAAACAGCATCACATGAAGAAGCTCTTCCTATTGGCTGTAGTAACCAGTGTACTCACATGTATACACTACGTTGCTGTCGCCCAAACCAACTTCACCCTGGCAGCGGCTATCGATACCGCCAGAACTAACAGCCCGGTGCTTAAGGCCCAGTACATGAACATCGCCGCCGCACAGGCAGATGTCACTACCGCCAAACTCCGGCCTAATCCCAACCTGAATAACCAGACCTTACAACTGGCCAATTCTGCTCACTTCGCCCCCAATACCCGTTGGTCTTCCAACTCAAACCGACAGGTATGGTATCAGCTCACGAAACCTATTCAGTGGCCCAACCAGCGTAAGTACAAAATTGAAACAGCCTCAAAGGATGTTACAGTGGCGGACAATGAATACCAGGAAAACGTACGCAACCTCTCTCTCAACGTCGGTAACAGCTGGATCACCTGCTGGGTGCTCAAAAAACGGCTCGCCCTCCTGCAAGACAGCAAAGGCAACCTCGATACCCTCGTTAAGATCAATGAGCTGCGCTACAAAAACCAGGTGATCACTCAAACTGACCTCGCCCGTACAAAGGTGCTGCTGGATCAGTACAACCTACAACTCAGCGTATTCCAGCAAGATTACATGAATGAGTTACAAAACCTGCGCCTCCTTACCGGAATCCCTTCCAGTGTGGATATCGATACCCTGAGCGATGTACAGACTCTTGCCCCCAGCGCTACACTGGACAGCCTCATTGCCCAGACTATGGACAACCGCTCAGACGTCGCCCTTGTAAAAAGTGCCATCGACGAGCGCAACAGCAATGTGAAATACCAGAAAACACTCGCTGTACCACAACCCCAGTTAGGTATCATCTACAACCCGCAGAACGCTGTGCCTTACATCGGCTTCTATGCTGCAATCGATCTTCCCTTCTTTAACAGGAACCAGGGTGAGATCAAAAAGGCATACATACAGGCACAACAGGCAAACCAGGAACTGAATACCACCCAGCGTACGATCCAGACAGAAGTAACCACCGCTTACAATACTTACCAGCTGCAAAAGCAAAACCTGGCTAAGTTCAGCGGCATCCTCTCCCAGTCTCAACAGATCCTCGACAATGTAAAGTATGCTTACCTCCGCGGTGGCACCACCATCATTGACTTCCTGGATGCACAGCGTAACTGGTACGATACCCGACTGCTGTACTACGATGGACTGCAATCTTACTATCAAAGCTATATTCAACTCTTATTCGCTACGGGCCTTATAAACCAATTATAATTATGCAACGCATTACCGGATATTTTTTAGTGGCCTCCCTCCTGCTGGCAGGATGTGGTCAGAAAGAACACAAAAAAGAAGTGACGGACGATCCCGGTCCTGCCATTACCAACAATGGACAGCAGATCACCTTCCCGGATACTGCTTCGGCCAACTTCTTCACTACCGAACCTGTAGGTGACTCTGCCCTGAGTGGTACCCTGCACGCCCCCGGCAAGGTGGCGGCAACTGTAATCCGCTCCCAGGAAGGTGCGCAAAACGTTGTGTTGTTCGACAATCCAGACCTGGAAAGTGATTATACACAATTGGTACAACACAAGATCAATGTCAATCATATCGAAGAGATCAATATCAAGCAACGTAAAATAGAACTGGACCGTACACAGGACCTCTACGATCACGGTGCCGCCTCCGGCAAAGATCTGCTGGAAGCTAAATCCAGCCTGGCAATGGAACAAACCAACCTGGCAAATGAAAAAGCACAGCTGGTAGAACACGAATCCGGTCTGAAAGCGGGTGGTTTCGATCCTGAAATCCTGCGCGCTACCGCTCCTGGCAATGCCTTCGTGATCTGCGACATCCCCGAAACACAATTGACCAACGTAAGTAAAGGAACTGCCTGCACTGTTATACTATCCTCATTTCCCGATAAACCACTTGCCGGGAAAGTAGAGGCCATCGCCGATGTAATCGACAACGTTACCCGCATGGTGAAACTGCGTATCCGGCTCTCAGCCCCGGATTCAGAGATCCGCGCGGGTATGTTTGCGATGGTGAACTTCACCGTTACTGGTAATACGAAAACAGGTACAGGCTCCATCAATGTAATAAGAGATGCCCTCATCACTGCCGAAGGCCAGAACTATGTGTTTGTAAAAACAACACCTACCACTTTCGTTAGAAAACAGGTGAGCACTGGTCAGCAGATCGGTGACCGTATTTCAGTATATAATGGCCTTCAGAATGGCGACAATGTGGTGATCAAAGGTGTGATGCAGCTGAAAGGTTTAAGTTTCGGATACTAATAAAACCCTTAACCACAATGTTACAAGCACAGATCTATATAGATAAGGATGAAGTTCATGGCGCTCAGCCACTGTACGAATACATCGTACAGTTCCTCCTCAAGCAAAAGGTAGCCGGCGCTACTGCTTTTCGTGGAGTGATCGGATTTGGGGAACATCATCAGATGAAACGCCCTGACAGCATCTTCAGCTTCGATGAACCACCTATCATGATCACCTTCATCGATGAAGAAGAAAAAGTGCTGCACACACTGAAAGAACTGCGCAAGCGGATCACCAGTGGGTTCATCATCACCACCAAAGTAGAACGATTCCAGATTTGACCGAAATAATCCGACAATGATTCGTAACCTTTTAATATTTTCTCTAAAAAACAGGTGGGTGGTCATCCTCATGGGACTTGGCCTGATGGGTATCGGCTACTGGTGTTTTACCCAGCTCAAGATTGAAGCCTACCCGGATATTGCTGATACCAACGTTATCATCGTGGCGCAGTATCCTGGCCGCGCTGCTGAAGAGGTTGAGCAACAAGTGACCATCCCCATCGAAAGAGCGCTGCAAAATACGCCAAATGTACTTGACCGCCGTAGCCGTACTATCTTCGGCCTCAGCGTTGTACAACTTACCTTCACCGATGGTACGGACGATTACTTCGCCCGCCAGCAGGTGAATGAAAGACTGGCTGCCGCCGAACTCCCGGATGGCGTAACCCCGGAACTGGCACCCCTTACTACTGCCGTAGGTGAAATCCTCCGTTATGTAGTGGAAGCTCCTCCCGGTTATACACCCACCGAAATCCGTGACCTGCAGGATTGGGTCATCAAACCCTACCTGTTACAGGTACCCGGTATCGCGGATATCACCACTTTCGGTGGACCGCTCAAACAGTTTCATATCTTAACCGCTCCTGATAAACTGCGTAAATACGATCTCACCTTACAGGATGTGATCGATGCCGTACAAAAGAATAACCAGAATACAGGCGGTAACGTAATCAGCCGCGGTGAACAGGGATTTGCCGTACGTGGTCTGGGTGCTGTAAAGACAGAAGCCGACATTCGTAATATCGTACTCAAAGCAGCTAACGGTAACCCCGTTTACCTGCGTGATGTAGCTACGGTTGAAGTAGCCCCACCGCCACCAAGCGGTGTAATGGGCTATACTTTCAACGCTACGAAAACCAATGTGAGCAATGGCGTGGAAGGTATCATTCTGCTGCGCAGGTATGAGAACCCCAGTGAAGTGTTGAAGATTCTGAAAGATAGGATCAAGGACCTGGAAAGAGATGAACTGCCCAAAGGCGTACACCTCCGTACCCTGTATGACCGTAGCTTCCTCATCGATCACTCGCTGGAAACCGTAGGTCATACCCTGTTAGAAGGGGTATCTATCGTTGTGATCATCCTCATCTTCTTCCTGGGTAGCCTGAGAAGTGCACTGGTAGTAGCACTCACCATTCCGTTCTCCCTCCTCTTCGCATTTATACTGATGCGGTTAACCGGTATTCCGGCGAACCTCTTATCACTCGGTGCGATCGACTTCGGTATCATCGTGGATGGGGCCTGCGTAATGGCGGAACACCTGATACGAACGTATCGAACGGCGCCACCAGAAGAAAAGAAACGGGGTATCATTGCATTGACCCTCCGCTCTTCGCAGGAAGTAGGCCGTGAGATCTTCTTCTCCGTAACCATCATCATCCTGGCTTATATGCCTATCCTGCTGATGACACGTGTAGAAGGTAAACTGTTCTCTCCAATGGCGCTGACCCTGGCATTTGCAGTGATCGGCTCTATGCTGGCTGCACTCACACTCATACCAGTACTGATCTCCTTCGCCTTTAAGAAAGCATTTAATAATACAGATAAGCCTATGAAGGAGCACAAAAATATTGTGCTGGACTTCCTGAGCAAACAGTATGGTAAATTATTAAGCAAGACCCTGAAACGTCCGAAAACGACGGTGCTGGCAGGTTTTGCAGTCGTAGTGGTACTGGTATTATTCGGTGCGAACTTAGGTTCTGAATTCTTACCGGAACTGGATGAAGGTTCTATTTTCCTCCGTGGTAACTTCCCCGCTGGTATTACCATCCAGGAGAATGCGAAGTACTCTCCGAAGATCAGGGAAGTCATCGCTAAATATCCACAGATCGCCTTCGTTATCACCCAGGCAGGTCGTAATGACGATGGTACGGATCCTTTCCCAACCAACCGTAACGAAATCCTGGTAGGTCTGAAAGAATACAAACTGTGGAGCGATACCATTTCTAAAAAACAACTGGTTACTGATATCAGGCATGACCTGGAAAAAGCCATGCCTTCTGTGAAGTTCTCTTCCGGTCAGCCGATCATTGACCAGGTAATGGAAATTGTAACCGGTAGTGCGGCGGATCTCGCTATCTCTATCGTAGGTGACGACCTCACCATGATGCGTGCAAAGGCTGATACGATTGCTGATATCGTCAAACACATGCAGGGCTCTGAATCTGTGAATATTGAGCAGGAAGGCCCGCAGGAGCAGATTGCGATCAATATAAACCGTGAAAACGCCGCCCGTTTCGGTATCAACGTAGCAGATATCCAGGGTATGATCGAAGCAGCGATTGGGGGTAGAACCATCTCTACATTGTACGATGGAACCAAACGTTATGACCTCGTCATCCGCTATACGCCTGGTGAACGTAGTACGATCGAGTCCCTGAAAAACTTACAGGTACCATCCGCTACCGGTGCATTGATTCCAATGAACCAACTGGCAGATATCAGCTATGTACAGGGTCAGACGAACATCTATCGTTACAATAGTAAACGTATGGTGACGGTGAGAACAAATATCCGTGGTCGTGACCAGGGCGGTTTTGTAAGTGAAGTAGGTCAGAAGATCAATGCACAATTGCATATACCAAAAGGCTACTCCATTATCTATGGTGGTCAGTATGAAAACCTGGAACGTGCAGGTAAGCAATTGTCATTCACTATTCCACTTACGATCGTGATGGTGTTCTTAGTACTGTTTATCCTCTTCAGAAATATGCCGCAAACTGTTGTAACCGTAAGTTGTATCCTCTTTGCACTGGCTGGCGGTATCGTCGCCCTGCTGATCCGTGGGTATCACTTTAACGTATCGGCAGGTGTGGGCTTCGTAAGTATTTTCGGTATCTCTGTTATGGCAGGTGTACTTCTCGTTTCGGCTATCAACCGGCTACGGGAGAAACCGGATCATACCCTGCAGGACAGCGTATTCCTGGGTGCAAAAGAGCAGTTGAGCGCATTGTTATCTATCCTGATCGTAGCGATTGCGGGTCTGATTCCGGCAGCTACCTCTTCAGGTATCGGTTCTGATGTTCAGCGTCCTTTGGCAACAGTGATCATCGGTGGTCTGACAAGTACCTTGATCTTTGCACCACTGTTAATACCACCACTGTATGCATGGGTGGAAAGAAACAGGAAAGCCAAGACAGTGAATAAGGAAGATGAAGAACTAGAGTAAGTGTTAAAATGAGCAATACGGGGAACGGCCGCTTCGAAAGGAGCGGCTTTCCTTTTTAGCCCAATAAAACTTTCATGAAAGAAGGAATTCTCCAACGGGGGATGAAAACTATTATCAGAAAAAAGCCCCTCGTATTAATACGAAGGGCTTTTCTAATTAAATCCTTTAAACTTATTAGTTCTTCTTCCAGAATAACCCTGAAGGCTCACTCTCCAGCTCACATTTCAAATTCGCTTTATCTCCTACCTTCTTTGTAATATCAACGCCTCCTTCTGTTACATTCGCCACTGAAAAATTCTCATCTTCTACTTTAGTAACGACGATCTTACCCAGGGTCTTCTTCCGCTGCATCACCTTATCATTCACCGTAATCTCCGTCACCTCGTACACCCTGAATTCATCATTCACCTTCAGGCCCAGCAATGTACCTCCTGCTATCAACACCGAAGTGGCTGCACCCAGGCTATTCTTATCTTCGATCTCCGCTATGCTCACCGTCAGCTTAAAGTTCTCTTTCATAAACTTCTCTACCTGTGATTTCGCATCACTGATCGCCCCATCATATGCATTTTTCCCCTTACCACTCACATTCACGGTCGTAGTAGCAATCACTTCGCCACGCCCTGCATCTGTCACATTCAGTGTAAACGAGATCTCCGCCACATTCGTATTGGTCGTACCTACTATCGGTACATTGGTCTGTCTCATCTCCATGGTCGCTTTCGCAATACTTCCGGAGATAATAAATTGAGCACCAGCCGATTTGGATTGTTCAAAAGAAGTATCAGTTTGACCAACCACTGCTAAACGCTTGTTTTTCAGGAATACATCTGCCACCGCATCCTGGATAGCGGTTACATTGTTCGTATTCTGAGAAGCGTTGGACTGAAAACGGAGGATTCCCACCGTAGTTTTACTCTGAGCAAAAGCCGAAGCTCCAAAAATAAAGCTGGCAAATGTGAAAATTACACTCTTCTTTGTCATGGTTCAAAAATAAGGACTTCTATTAATATGTTGGCATTAAAATAAGATCATCCTATCTCCTGATCCTGCTTTACAGGCAGTATAATAGTAAACGTCGCCCCCTCTTTTTCACGGCTTTGCGCCGTAATAATTCCGTGGTGTTTTTCAATGATCTTACGCGTAACCGCAAGTCCTATGCCAGTTCCCTCATATTTGTCCTTAGTATGTAAACGTTGGAAGAGTACAAAAATTTTATCCAGGTATTTCTCATCGAACCCGATCCCATTGTCAGAAATGGTCACACAGACATATTTGCCCTCCGGATCGGCAATACTGTCAAACCGTTTTTCAGCAATCCGGGTTGCCATAATACTGATCATTGGCTGTACATCCTTGCGGGAGAACTTAAAGGCATTGCTCAGCAGGTTCTGGAATACCTGCCGGATCTGGCTGGGTACCGCCTCGATTGTAGGCAGCTGCCCCACTGTCACGATAGCATTCTTTTCCTGTATCAATACCTCCAGGTCAGAGAGTATATCCCTGATTATTGTTTCCAAAGGCACCTTTTCGAAGAAATTCATTTGTGACAACCGGGAAAATCTTAACAAATCATTGATCAGGTTTGTCATCCTGCTCGATGAATTGATGATCCTGTTCAGGTAATCTACCGCCTTTTCTTCCATCTGATCCTGGTACCGCTCCCTGAGCATATTTCCAAACATGTGGATCTTGCGCAAAGGTTCTTTCAGGTCATGCGATGCCACAAAGGCATATTGCTGCAGCTCCGCATTGCTCGATTCCAGCTCATAATTCGCCTTTTGCAGGGCATTGGTACGTTCCTGTACCCGCTGTTCCATCAGTTCTGCCAGCATCTTCTGCTCGTGGATATCGGTATTCGTACCCACCCACAGCATCGCTGCGCCGTTCAGATCACGCTGTACCCGGGTACGCAACAGGAACCAGTGAAATTGTCCGTCATTTCTACGGATCCGTAATTCCAGCGAAAAGTCCTGCTTATTTCGGAGGGCATTACTCCAGGTACGGCTCCATACCGGCACATCATCGGGATGTAATATGCTTTCCCAACCGGCATCACTGATTTTCTCAAGGGTCAGACCGGTATAGGAAGTAAATTGTTGATTCACAAAATTGATCTCGCCATTCGGCCATGCCGTCCAGAGGATCAATGGCATAGACTCTGCCAGGAAGCGTTTTTCTTCCATACTCATTACCGCCTGCTCCTCTGCTGCCCGCAAATTCGTTACATCCAGCATAGACCCCAGCATACGATAAGGAGTGGCATATTCATCCTGCAACAGATACCCCCTGTCCAGGATATGTGCATAAGTGCCATCTGCCCTTAGCAAACGATACCCTTCTGACCACTGACTCTGTTTTGTATTCACCGCACGGCTAATGCTTTCCTGCACCCGCACCCTGTCATCCGGATGCACTTTCTCCATCCAGAAAGTTCTGCTGAAAGACTCTTTATCAGGACTATACCCGTAAATATTAAAGAAGTTGTCACTCCACCACACAGTATTGTTGGTGAGGTTCCAGTCCCAGATAGAATCATTGGTGGCTTTGGAAACTAAACGGAATCGCTCTTCACTCTGTGTGAGCTCACGGGTACGTTCCAGCACTTTATCTTCCAGTGCAGCATTCAGGTTTCGGAGACTTTCACGCGCCTGTATCAATTCATTATAGTTACGGCGTAAACGTTCTTCCGCATCTTTCTTTTCTGTCACATCAGAGCAGGTGATCACAATGCCATCCGCTGTTTTCACGGCAGACATTTCATACCAGACATCCTCTTCATTATGGTTCACCAATACCTCTGTATGTAATACCGAACCATCCTGTACCACCTGCACATATTTCTCAAATAACCCCTGCTGCATCAGTTGCGGCATAGATTGCTTCATAGAAGGCGCTTTGAGGGCAATCACATCATGGCCCAGCAAATTTGCAGCTGCACTGTTAGATGTCAGCAACCGGAAATCAGATACATTTCCATTATTGCTCATCACCACCTTAAAGGCCATGATCAGACTGGTACTGGCATTGAACACACCTTTCAACAGCATATCCAGCTCCTTGATGGCCGTGATATCCACAAAGGTGATCACTACGCCATCGGTCTGTTTATCCTGCCTGATATAAGGCATTATTTTCATCAGGTGCATATTGCCATTGCTCAGCACCATTTCTTTCTCTAATATATTTTTATTGCGCAGGACCGCATTAATATCATCCAGTAAACTATCCTGCTGAATATTCGTAGAGATATGACTGATAGGCCGCCCAATATCAGCAGGGATCAGGTTGATCATCTTCACTGCCGCGGGATTGAACTTGCGGATCTGCATCCGGCCATCCACAAATACCTGACCGATGTCGGTACTACGGAAGTAGTTGTCCATATCATCATTCAGCTCCATCAGCTCTTTGATTTTGAGCTGGTGTTCTGTATTCAAGGTATGCAACTCCTCATTGAGTGATTGCAACTCTTCATTGCTGGATTGTAATTCTTCATTGGCAGAGAGCAACTCTTCATTACTACTTTGCAGTTCTTCGTTGGAAGTCTCCAAACCTTCAATGGCCATCTGCAAATTCGTACGCGTCTCCCCCAGCTCCGCTTCCAGCGACATGATGTGTTCATTCACACCTGCAGGATAAGTCAGTTCCTCTTTCTGCTCTGACAACAATGCCGCTCTTTCCGGTTCTTCACCAAATACGATGAGGGTATATTGTCCATTACCAGTATCCGGTTTAATCAACAGGTTCACTAACCGGAGCCCCTCTTTTGTATTCAGTTTAATGCCTCTCAGCGTCGCCTTCTGCGTAGTTTTCCCTGCCTGTCGCAATGCCATGTTCAATACCATGGACAAGTCATTGGGCACCATTTTCAGCAGGTTCAGGTTCAGCTTTTTATCAGGCAGAGAAAGGAATTTTTTATAATTACCTGTCGCTTCCCTGATCTCATAATTCTTGTCAATGTACACCGCGGCATAACCATATTCTTCCGAGAGCACATTCCTGAATTCATCTGCCAGATCTATTGCCAGTCGCTTCTCCTGTCCTAACAAACTGCCTGCATTCGGACGCATTTCTCTTGACTGGCGAATGTATTCCAGTGGACTATACAGGTTATCCGGTGGTGCAGAACGGGCTGCATCCGTCTTACGATAGAGCTTCCATTTTGCATTGATTTCTTCCAGCCCGCTTCTGATCAATGCTGCAGATTCGCTGGTGCCTAAGAATAAATACCCCCCTGTATTCAATGCAAAATGCAGTGACGCCAATACCTGTCTTTGCAGCACATTGTCCATATAAATGAGCATGTTCCTGCAACTCACCAGATCATTCTTTATGAATGGAGGATCTTTCAGAATATTATGCCTGGCAAACACAATTTGTTTACGCAGTCGTGATACAATCTGGTAATGCTTTTCTTCCTTCAGAAAATATTTCTTCACCACCGACGGCTCCACATCTTTCAATACAGCAGTTGGATACACACCTTTGGCAGCATACTCTATGGCATTGCTGTCTATATCTGTTGCAAAGATCTTCACATCCAACCACTTGCCTTTCTTTTGTAGTATCTGGTCTACCAGGATAGCCATTGAGTAGGCTTCCTCTCCTGTGCTACAGGCAGTGACCCATATTTTCAGGATTGCGCCTTCCTCTTTGCTATCGATCAACTTGTCCAATACCTGGTCTCTCAGTACTTCAAAAGCGGTCGTATCCCTGAAGAAACGGGTCACCCCGATCAGGAAATCTTTGGCTAATAACTTACCCTCTTCAGGATTCTGCCGGAGCAATGCCAGGTAATCTTCTAATGTCTTGTAGTTGAACTGCGCCATACGTTTTGCAATACGGCGCGTGATAGTAGGAGACTTGTAATGATGGAAATCCTGACCGCTGTTTTCCTGTACCAGTTTGAATACTTCCGGCAACAGGTGTTCTTCAATTTTACCATTGAAAACATGCAGCGGCAGGTCCTGTATATAATTGAAAATCTCGCCCGGCATAAATTCCGGTGCGAGTATATAATCTATATTGTCTGAGGCGATGGCGCTGCGTGGCATGCCATCGAACTTGGCGGTTTCAGGATCCTGTACCATCACCATGCCTCCTGCCTTCTTGATAGCTCCTGCACCACGAGTACCATCAGTACCCGTACCAGAGAGGATGATGCAAATGGCCTCACGGCCCTTATCTTTTGCCAGTGAAAATAAGAAGGTATCGATGGCTGTATTTGGCGCTTTTTCAACAGGTTTCTGCATCAACCGCAGCCGGCCTTTTTCAATGATGATGTCCCTATTGTTTGGAATCACATATACGCAATCGTTATCCACAGGCATATCTTCCTCTACCTCACGCACCTGCATATGGGTATGCTTGGATACCAGCTCCACCAACAGGCTCTTATAGTCCGATGACAGATGCTGTATAATCACGAATGATAGGTTGCCGTACTCCGGCATGTTATCGAAAAATTCATGAATTGCTTCCAGTCCACCGGCAGATGCCCCAATTGCCACTATGTAATTCGCTTTCTTCATCTAAAGGTTTTATACCATAAACAAATGATGGGCCGGAAAGCCTCAATCCATTGCCTTCACTATGTACTCCAATATAAAATTTCGCAGGTGTTCCGCCATTGTCAGTTCCGTCTCACGCCAGGGCAGCGCTGTATTCCGTACCTGTTGCTGCCAGATGCTAAACGAGTTTCGGGGGTGGTATTGTATATTATCCTTTTCGAAACGAATCGCTTCATCCGGGTTACCTCCCCACTTCACCTCCCTGATTACCTCCGGACGGAACAGTACCAAAAAGTCCCCTTTTTGTGGTTGTATACTGATGACCAGAATTCCACTGGCGTTTTTAGCATAGCTCACGAAAGGTTCATACACTGCCGGCAGACTCAGTTCCTGGTACACACTTTTCTCCGCTGTACTCTGGAGCCAGAGCAACAGATCTTTGAGAGCATGTTTATCGGGCACAGTTCCAATGCTTTCCATTCTTTTATTAAATACCATGGCGGCGCCGGTGGCATTAAAGAGCTGGAGTACATTGGTGGTATTCCCAAATAAACCAGTTAGCAGGTCGTTGGAAATGTATACCTGTTCTACCAGCCTGGTCTGAATGTCATGTAGATCGGCATATTCATCGCTTTCTTCCTTATACTGAAGAGATATAATACGTGCTGAAATGATGTCCGACAGCAGTTCAAAAAGCGCCCTCCCTTCGTATGGCAGATAGAAAGGGGTACGATGATGACAGGAAAACAGTCCCCATAGCTGCCCGTCTTTTAATATACGACAAGACATGGATGTCATGATTTCCATGTTCTTCATATATTCCAGGTGCACGGCAGGTACAGAGCGCAGGTTGCAACCAGACAGATCAGTAAATGCATTCGTGAGGGGGTTGATGATAGGATACAGGCTCACCGGCACATAATCTCTGTTGGGAATCAGGCGGTAAGGGTTCTTGAGGTACATGGCCCTTGCCTGCTTTGGAATATCAGAAGCAGGGAAAGTCAACCCCAGGTACTTTTCCATTTCCGGTACAGCATCCTCTGCTAACACAGTACCATTCCAGTTGTTGTCAAACTGGTACACCATCACTTTATCGTAACCAGATAGCTCTTTCAGCTGCGAAGCGGCTATCTGGCAGGCTTCCCCAATAGAGGGAGCTGCATTAATGGCCGCCATAGCGTATTTGAGTTGCTGGTAAATGGTAATAAACGAGTTTTGGGTAGTAGGCGTGCTTTGTGCCTCCATTTCCAGTATCACGGATTCACCGTTTACCTGCATCAGTACCAGGTAGTCTTTATTTGAAAAAGACAAAGTAAATGGTACCGTTTCAACGATACCTTCATTCACTCTCTTTTGCAATTGTTCCAGCTGGGTGGCAGGTATATACCTGGACAGTAGCGTATTCACAACTTCTGCAGGTGGCAGTTCCAGCGCTTGCCCGATATTCTCACTTACCTGCACGATTTTGTAATCACTCCTTTGCAGTATGAGCAATATTCCATAGGGTTGTATCAGGTTAATCTGATGTAAAGGAACACTGCCACAAAAGGTGGAGTCGTAGTTCTTTGTTTGCATAAAGACAGGTTATTCCAGTATATATTAAGTTGAAATGGATCAGGCGTTGGCTTGCGCCCAAACTTTGAATTGCCTGAAGGTATTGGCAGCGGCTTCCACTAACCGTTTTTTTTGTTCATCAGTTCCGTGGTATCCTTCGAGGTAGAGTACGAAGCTGTCCCATTTAGCGCGGGTTTCTTCACCATAACCGTTTAAAAAAGATAACGCCTTTGTAATTTCTGGCAAAGGGAGGTTTCGTTGTATAATCTGGCAAATGACCTGTCCGCCAAGGGTGGAGCCTTCCAGTACATACATAGCTCCAAGCGCCTGTCCGTTATCATTAATTTCTGGTATATCGGTACACGTAGGTGGGGGATCCAGTGGTGAACCGTTGATCACGTTGATGTCCTGCAATAACAAAGCAGCCTTGCGGCGGTTATCAAATCCACCGGGGAAGGATGTATCAATATGCGCTGCAATGTATTGTTCCAGCGGATAATAGTATCCGTAAAACAATTGCAGTAACCTGATGTATGCCTCAGGGGAATTGGCTTGTTTAATCACCGGGATCAGGGTCCTTTCCAGGTCCTGATGTAGTGCCGCTGTACTTTCTCTTAACTGTTCAATCATTATCTAGTATATGTGACAATGATTAAAAGTACTATGAATATTGATTGGCCGCGTGTGGAATTAATTCTACGGCAATTGCACCACTGTAAACCAATAGGTATGCAGCATGCGGGTAAATGAGACCAGGTCTGAAAAATTGGAAGGCTTGATGGTATAACTATTCACCCCCAATTCATAGCATTTGGAAATATCCTTTGCCTCTGTAGAAGTAGTCAGAATAATGATGGGCAGCCACTTAAGATTTGCATGTTCCTTAATTTCACGTAATGCTTCCCTACCGTCTTTACGAGGCATGTTCAGGTCAAGTAAGATAATACTTGGGAAAGGGTATTTTTCTTCGTCCGCATATTTTCCCTGCCTGTTCAGGTAATACATTAATTCTTCTCCATTCTCAACAAAACGCAATTCAGTTTCAGTCCCACTCTCCTCAAAAGCCACCTTTATAAGCTCCCGGTCGTCTGCGTCATCGTCAGCAACCAGTATACATTTTCTGGTACGTTGCGCCTTCTTGATCATCCAGATTTAAATTTGACGGATAAAATTACTTAAATATTGTTGCATATTTCCAAGAATGCACAGAATAAGGCTTTTTATTGACAAAATTCTCAGAATAGCGCCTACCACCCCGTTAAAACAGGATGGTAGGACTTGGTACTTTTTAAAGAGATCTATGCTTGTGTAGTTTTTTGGGTGTTAACAAACAGCAATTTGATAAGGAAGCTTCACAAATGTACGCCTGTTCTCATTTGTAGACAGATCGGATCGGGAAAAGAAAATACGCGATCGGGAAAAAATGAGCGTTATTTTGTGTGCAATCTATCCTCTATCATACCGGAAAATGAGGTCGGTCCCATGTGTATCAACGGCGTTACCGTTGTTGTAACACCCGTTTTTCCGGACCCGGCCAGATAACCCAAAGCTGCTGCTATACAGGTCTCATTTGCATCTCCGAAATCATGCGTCACATCATCACTGGCAGCAATATCAGGAGTCATACCCTGAAAATAATCACCATCCCCATTTGCATTCTGCATATAGAAGTTTGACATGTAAACTGTATAGGCGTCGATTTTAACACCAAAGAAACCCACTGGCTTTCCATAGGTTTGACTACCTACCAGCTTCACGGTCAGGTAAGGTTTTAAACTGTTGATCACGAGTTCACTCGCAGAAGCAGTATTACCACTTACGATGAAAACGACCTGCTTCACACTGTTCAAACTCCCTGCCTTACTGAATTTGTAAGTGTTACCACTTACTGAATAATCCAGATCAGCATAGGTAGCTGTATGACCATTATATTGAACAGTATTACCATTGGCATCCAGGTAAGTCTGTTGTTTTAAGATTGTTGCTTTACCATCCTGTAGCAGTTGATTGAAGTATTCAGTATACATCACCTTATCTTTCAGAGAAGAAGGTGCAATGAGGTTGACCAGCTCTTCAGCAGTAGTCGTATACCCACCACCATTATATCGTAAGTCGATGATGAGTGAGGTCACACCAGCGGCGGCAAACTTGCTGAATGCATTTTCCAGCGGCGTCTGCGAACTGGACAATACGGAGAAACGGCTATAGGCCAGGTACCCCACTTTTGAAGAGCCGGCGGTCAGGACAGTATCCTTCATCACCGGACTTGTTGAGTAATTTGATTTCGTCAGATTCACCGTACCTGTCATTCCATTATTGTCCACAATAGTCATGGATATTGAATTGCTGTTGAGTGCAGATTCAATAAAGGAAGTATTGGAAGTAGATACAGCAGTACCATTGATCTGTGTCACTTTGAAACCTCTCTGTAACCCGGCCAGTGCTGCAGGAGATTTGGGATTCACATACCGGATGCGGATGTCGGTGCTTGCGCTGAGACTCAGGCCGAAATCATCCCCTTTATCCGTCAGGGAAACAGTAGCCAGCCGGTTACTGCCGGTCAGCGCAACACTACCACGGCGGCCACCGGTGAGTGAACCATCGTCAATAAAGGAATATTTTGGCGTGCCGGCATAGCCAGAGTACTCATATGAGTAGCCGGTACTGGGATTGGTTTTTAACTGGGTAATGGCATACAGTTCCTTCTCGTAATTAGTCAATACACTACTGCCGGTAGCATACTGACGGGGATTGAAGGTAGTATAGTCAGGCAAAGCATCGTACCACAGGTATATCTGCTTTGCATAGAGATAAATGGAGTCGAGCGTGAATTGCTCACGGGTGCCTGTAGTCGGGGATACGGGTGTTTCAGTATCAGTATCGTGGTCCTTACGACAGGCTACGAATATAGTGGCACAGGATAGGAGTGCAATAAGAATGGGTTGTTTCACCAGAGTGGATTTTAATGGAATTTACAAAAAAAACAACATTTTTGAATTTTTTAGCGGCGCTATCCAAAAGACAACAGCTTCCGTCGTAGGCGGAAGCTGTTGTCTTTTGTCATTTAAAACCTAATTATTTCGTTGTTAAATCTGTACTTCCCTTAGCAGAAATAAAGTATTTAAACGTCCAATACCCAAAGTCGTTCTGATGAATCGTCACAGTTGGCGTCGCTGGTGCTCCTTTGTAAATACTTACATACTGGAACTTCACATACCTGCCATCATTCAGCTTAAAGACAAACACCGTCGTCTTAGGAAAATTGAAATACATCAAATCCCCTGTTTCAGTATTAAATACCGGTTGAGACACATCCATACCCACCGTATGAATAAACTCACTCTCCGCAGGTGCAGCCGTGATCTTATCAAATGTCGTATCCTCATACCCCACCACCTTCACATCCGAAGCATTCATGGCAAACTTATCCACGCCATCCCAGTAATTAGGCGCGGTACCTCCCCAATTGGGAGCCATACTCAAACCAGACCCCTGGAAAGCCAGATCCCATGAAGCCGTATTAATACTATCCTCCCCTGCACCAACCAATCCCATTTTCGCAAAACTAAACAGATTATAATCCAGTGTAGATGCTGTAGGTACAGGCAGACTATTCACCTCTACCACTCCACTCACTTTGATAGTTACATATTCATTCACAATCGAATCTTTCTTTTCCTCCACAGGTGTCACATCCGTGTCTTTATCATCTTTACAGGCGAAGATAGCCCCTGTCAGACACAGTGTTAAAAAAGCATACTTGAATTGCAGTTTCATTTCATTATTTGTTTAAAAAAATACAGGAAAACGGCCTCCCGGCTATACCTCACCCCTTACAGTGCCTGGTACTGGAAGTTATAGTATGGATAGTTGGTAGCAGAGCTACCTGCATTAGGTGTGCTGTTGGAATAAATGCTGGTGATGCTCACCTTCCATACAGCTTTACCAGTAGTACGATCTTTCAGGATCAGTGTACGTGGTTGATGTGCAGTTACAATATGGCTGGAAATATCATAATCATACCAGCCGGTACCAGCGCTCACAAGTACAGCGCCCATGTAAATATTGTTTGTACCCAGTTTACCACCCGGAGCAGCAATCGTAGTTACACCTTTGGCAGTAGCGAAAGCAGTATCCTGGTAGTTCAGCGTATAAGTGCTGGAATAAGCATAGATATCACCATTTGCACTACCGGTGAAACGCAGGGTATAACTCACAGTAGTCGCATTTACTGAGTCACCACCTACGTTGGTAGCCAGGTTGAAATAATAAGTGCTCGCGACATTTGACCATTGTGTGCTGTCAGCTGGCGCAGTTACAGTACCCTGGGCAAAGTTGGTAACAGTGTATACTGATCCGGATCTGGATACAGTACCTTTTGTTTTGCTGGCATACGGACCAGCTACGGACAGATCAATAGAACCACCATCTGGTACCGTTACAGCCAGACCACCACCTACAGTGAGGCCGCTGTTAGGTGTAGTTACGTCATCTTTTTGGCAGGAAGAAAATAAAGCAATAGTTCCCGCTACCAGCAGGGCAGCGCTAAAACGAAGTGTTTTCATTAGATTTGTATTTTAAGAATTTTCAATAGTATGGCATCTTGTGTGGGACAGCATTTTCCCGGGCGCTATCAGGACCGTCACATCCAGCGTCTGTGGTGAATGCAGCCTGCATAAGGCCATACTTCTTTTTCCAATTAGTGGTTATTCCCGGTCACCGGCCGTTTCCTGTATAGTATTTATTTTGTGTTTGTCTTCAAATTCAAATCCCCCTTCGTCTCCTGCACATAATATCTAAAATTAAACCAGGGCGCCAGGTTCTTCGTATGCTCATCTTTATAATCAGGCGCTGTCGCCGGGTTATCCTTATACAAATTCACCAGCTCCACCTTCACATACCTGTTATCCTTCAACAAAAAGATCAAAGACCTATCCTTATAAGGCACCAACGAATGATCACTAAACTGATAATACCCCCAGCTATCAATCACATCATTTATATCAAAAGAAATCGGCACACTATTCCTGATCATAGAATCCGCCGGCGCTGCTGTCAACTCATCAAACGCAGTTCTCACCACCCTGATCTTCCCCAATCCATTCTTCCCCTCAGCGGTAGCCGCATCCGCATTTATCTGTGAGTTATAAATGCTGTTGAACATGATATGCCATGTCGCTTCACCATCCACCGCAGCAGCACTATCCACTGCCTTGTGCGTATCAAAATTAAAATACCATGCACGATGCCCTTCTGATGCACCATGCCCTACATCCGGAGCGGGGTAATTCACCACATATACCACATTGTATTGCTCATCCAGGTAAATATGTTCATCCAATTGCTTCACACGGCTGGGTACCCAGTTGGTCCCTTCTAAATAAGTTTCTGCAGGTGTAGTCGTATCATTGTACTTTCCACAGGAGCAAACAAAGAACAGTGTCAGTGCCAGCAAACTATTGGTTAAATGTCTTATCGCCATCTTTATTGATCGTGTATTTAAAAGTGATATAAGGTGCAGCAGTATGAATATCCGGGTTGGCCGGGTTATCTTTATAAAAACTATAGATCATCAGTTTTGCATAATTCCCCTTCGCTGTTTTAATAATAATAGTACGTGGCAACCCATACACCACATGGGCTTTCTCACTATCACCCGGATACATCTGTCCATAGAAATCATAAAAGGCATATCCATTTGTACTCCCATTAAAATGATCCAAAGTGAGATAACCATTTATCAACAGATCAGCATCTGCCACAGGAACATTCGTCACTTTATTAAACGCCTCTTCCATTAAACTCTCAGCAATAGGTACAGCAGCAGGGCGCTGGTTTTCATAATCGAAATATTGCTTATCAATCGCACTATCTACCACCAGGTAAATGCCCCCTTGGCCAGGTCCACCCTTACCAGGATTGTAAGTAGCCGTACCATTATTCGCCCATACACTACTGTTGTAAATGCTGGCAAATGCAATGTCCCATTTATCAGTTGCGGCATAAGCATCGGGTATCACACGGCCATCTTCCAGGCTATAGTATACAGTTTTGAAAGCAGCGCTACCACCTGCTCTCGCTACAGTATCGCCCGCCAGGTTATGCACAGTATACGTACCACTGGCAGTCACAGTCACCGCAGGTAAATCAGGTAAAGCAGGATCGTCCTTTTTATCCTTATCCGAACAGGATGCGAATAAAAAGGCGGTTAACAGCAAGAAAGATATACGCATTAGTATCAAGGTGTTTTCAGGTTATGACTACCATCCTGCTGTACAAAATAGCGGAAGGTGAAATAGGGTGCCGGCCAGAAAAGATCAGTCACAGCAGGAGGATTTCCCTGGTATACATTGATCAGTTCCAGCTTTCCATATTTACCATCTGCTGTGCGGATGATAAACGTGCGGTTCTTAATAGGCACAGCCAGGTGTGTGTTCAGCGAATAGAAATACCAGCCGGTATTATAAGGTTGTGGATAACCATCCCATCCTGCAAAACGAAGATTCCCCGTTTCGAATGCATCCTCTTCGGGAGCTGTCGTCACTTTGCTATAAGCAGTATCTACAGCGATGATCAGTCCCTTTCCGGAACCACCTTTTCCAGGTCCTTCTCCACTACCATTATTCACATATACGAGGGCGTTATAGATATCTGTAAAAGCAAGATCCCAGTTACTACTTTGCTTAAAGGTATTGCTGCTATCCCATGATTGCAGTTTGGCAGACAGCTTGAAATAAAAACTCCTGAACGGGCGTTTCTCTTTTCCTTCCACACCATCCGCCACAGAGGCTTCAGTATCGCCGGCAAGGTCGTAGATGACAGTGCTCACGCCATCTTCATAATTTAGTTTGGTAACGTTGTTGTCATCTTTCTTACAGGCCATAGTCAGCAGTACGATGGCTGCTAACCATTGCCATTGGGCTCGCTTGTACATATTGGTTATTGTTTAAACAGTCGCCATTTTAACCCGGCCATCAAAATTCGTCCGGGTTGTCCTGGCATCAACATATCGGTGTAATTCATGAGGTTGTCTGCTGTGATCTGAACAGCCAGGTGACCTTTGCAAAGCTTCTTTTCGATAGAAGCATATACCAGGCAGTAGGCATCAATGAATGTATCGTAGGTATCCAGAAACCGGTTATTGTTTGCATCATCATAGCCAGACCTGCTCTTATAATTCGCACGTAAAGTAGTGTTGATGCCCCAGGGAGCATATTCATAAAACACACGTAGGTTGAGCATATGCCGGGATCGGTTTTCAAGACCTATGTAATCACTAACTTTGGATGCCCTCGTTTCTCCTGTATTATTGTTACGTATCTTATTGTATGGATAGGCGCCGGTCCTGATAGAATCCATGATACCTTTATCCTTTGCATACAGTAACTGGTAGCCGAAAGATACTTCCAGTCCTTTCAGTACATGTGTACTGACACTGGCTTCTACACCACCGGTAAAAGATCTGTCAAGATTGATATAGGAATAAACAGGTTGAAAATTTGTGCGGGTCGCAATCTGAACAGTGTTGATAAAGTTGTGCAGCTGGTTGTAAAAGCCATTCACATTCATGCGGATGTTTTTAACAGGTGCATAACTCATTCCAACATTGTAAGAGACAGCCATTTCAGGTTTCAGTGCAGCACTGATATCTTTTGCCACAGGTCTTACCTCACTGATCAAACCTGCTGCCTGCATGGTGGCTAACTGAGTAGCCACTTCTTCCACACCCAATACGGTATATCCTGCCTGTGGATTGGTAAACACCTGGTATCTCTTCTGAAAATCAGGTGTTTTATAACCAGTACCAAAAGCAGCGGTCAATGCTATTTTTTCTGACAGGCTATAATTCAATCCAGCGCTGGGATTAAGTCTGCCGCCATAAAAATCAGAATGGTCATAGCGGAAACCCAAACGGGAACTCAGGCGGTCATTTACTTTCCAGTCTCCTTGTGCATAGGCATACTCACTTTTTAAATCATTCCCATCCATCACTTCGAGATTACCTCCTATGCCACCGGTAAATGATAACTGATTGGAAACAACATACTGCACCTGCTCCTCAAAGCGATGATAGTATTGCGTAAAATCATTTGAGCTCAGTTGTGCAGACTTACCTGTACTTACATCCTGTGTAGTGCTATATCTTGTCAGGTAGTACTGTGTTTTTAGTAGCCAGCCTTTATTCGGGTTAGCTGTCCGGCCTTTATCCTTGTTAGCTATCCGGCCTTTATTCAGGTTAGCTATCCTACCTTCATCCTGGTTAGCCCTACGACCTTTACTCAGGTTAGTCTGCCAGACGATCGATCCATTCACATCAGTTTCATGCAGTACATCCCTGGTGGTATTCGTCACCTGGCTACTGCTATAGACAGATTCATTGATTGAATTACGGAGTGCCCATCGACCGGCGATGTTCAAGGAATTGTTAGCATTCAATTTATACCGAAGCCGGCCCTGCAGACTATAACTATCATAGGGAGGTGCGGTCGCACCTTTGCTCAGGAATGAATTCACATTGTAGCCATCGGTATGATAATAATTACCGGATAGGTTGAGGGAACCGTTTTTATCATCAAATGGTGTTTCCCCTTCCAAAGTAAAATCCTGCGTATGCTGCGAGCCATATCTTACAATAGCCTGCCCCTGTGCTGCATCAATATGTTGGCGGGTAATAATATTCACAACCCCTCCCAACGCCTCACTCCCAAACAAACTCGAGCTGGCTCCCTTCACAATTTCAATTCTTTCAATATCAGCAACAGTAATCCTTGATAAATCGAAATTACCTGCATTTCTACCTATCATAGGTTGACCATCAATTAAAATCAGGATATAATCAGCGCTAAAACCCTGTAGTTGCATACCAATTGCCCTCGACCCTGCAGAGACATCATTGACAATCGCAATACCCGTCTGTTCCCGCATCACCTCATCCAGTCGGCGGCTACCCATCATTTCCAGTGTCTTGCGACTAATCACAGTCACAGGCATGGCAGCTCTGCTGGTAAGTGTTTCCAGGTGCACGGCTTTGACTTCCACACTTTTTAAAGTACGGGAGGTATCGGATTGACTAAAGGCACACAAACTGCTACAACACAATATGAAGAGCGTGTATAAATCTTTGCTGGTACGCATGAAAATTGAAGGATACTGCTATCTACAGCATATCGGGTACAATAATATATTTGGTTCGGGGCGGAGTGGTGTAAAAGTAGGAAGGGAATGTGACAGGGAAGTGACGAAAAGGGAAAACAATTTACGCAATCAGGAAAATAAGGAGTGCTTATTAAAAAATAGATGGATGATGATTTCCGCTTTCGCGAAAAACGAAGGCTGCGGCGGCTCGCTTCCGCAAAAACCGAAAGTTCTGAGGTGCGCTTTCGCGCACCTCAGAACTTTCACCCTGCTAATTTTTTGAGGTTTGCGAAGCAAGCCTCAAAAAATTAGCCTATTCTTTAATTAACGCATACTCCACAACCGGATACCCTCTCTCACCACCATCATTAATCCCCATACTCACAAACTTCAGCTTATAATAATTACCAGCCGGATCTCTCACGATATAATAATATTGCTTGTAAATACCACTGCTGGTAGACCTCCAGCTACTACCAATCGCATCTCTCTTAGAAGAGAAAGTCAGTGAAGCCGTATCCGCCTTCGTAAAGCTTGAATACCCAACCACAGTAGAATCCACCTTGGCAGCAGACACACCAGCATACTGATTGATCACCACAAAATCAGAGAAGAAATAAGGAATAGTAGCAGTATAATACGCTGCATAGGACCATGCAAAATCCCACTCCGCTTTCTTAGGCTCTACACTCACCGTAGCATTTGTAGCAAATGAGAAGAACACAAAGTTATAACTGGAATTTTTGGTAATAGTAACAGAATTAATAGTAGTAGCACCCAGCAAAGCATATTGTAAAGTATAACCAGTAGTACCATTACGTGTAATTTTCACTTTATACCAGGTAGCAGGATCGGTAGTACCATCTTCTGGTTTCACCAGGTATACATAGTTCGCATCAGCAGTAGCAGATACTTCAGCAATCACAGTAGCACTCAGATCACCATATACATCATCGATCATGCTAAGTGTACCCTGACCCTGGCCAATCGCCATACTTACACCGCTGGCATCATCAGTAGTTACCGCAGTAATATCAGTTTTGGTAGTCACTTTCGCACTCATAGCGCTAAAGCCATTCAGAATAACTCTGTAATCACTACCGCTATAAAAACCCAGTGACCAGCTAAGGCGTTTTACAGCAGTCGCTGAGTCAGTACTCATATCAACATATACAGTGTTTGGTGAGCCAGTACCGCCACCACCATTTAAAGTTAATTCGGATCCATCAGAAGGAGCAATCACCACAGTGGCATCATCATCTTTACTACATGCACTAAATAAACCAGTAGTAGCAATCGCGAGCACGAGTAAAAGTCTGCTTAATTTCATAGAGTTTTAAATTTTTTAATTGTATTTTATGAGCAATTGAATTATTTCCTGTTCCACGTAAAACTCACCCCCAAAAAGTAACTCCTCCCATACCACATTGGCAACTGCGTCCCCGCACTATGTGCCACTCCACTATTCACCGTACTATTATTAATATTCGTCACATTGAATATATTCCTCACCCCTGCATTAATATTGAACAACTTTGTCAACGACTTCACCACTGTAAAATCAGCCATATGATAAGCCGCCGACTTCACCTGGTGCAAATAAGTGGTACCATCCGTAGCCGTCGCCGACTCATACGTAGGTCTCACACCATTATATTTATAAGACAGGTTCAGCGTAGTCCCAATCTTCCTCATATTATAAGTAACATTCCCATTCAGCTCCGGCGTCCACATAAAAGTTGGCGTAGGATCTAACGTTTTGTAAGTATCATCATCAGAGAATTCATTGTATCTACCAATGTAAGAAGCCCCTACACTCACATCCAGGTTTTTCCAATTGAGCTTTCCCATCAGCGTTCCACCCGTAGTTTTAAATTTGGCAATATTCACATAAGTCATCGTATCACTATTCGCCACATACGCATAGTCAATCATGTTATCAAAGTCATTATAGAAACCGGTCGCAGTTACATTCAATTTCACGTTCCCTGCCTGAATCGCCTGCCAGCTCAATGATCCCGTAAAACTGTTAGAATATTCCGCCTTCAGGTTAGTATTCCCTTTAATAGCATGACTCGCATCAAAGAAATTAAAATACAACTCACGCAAAGCCGGCGCCCTAAAACCACGGGCATACGACAACCGCAGATCCAATGTCTTAGACAATGCAAATTTTACATTCAAAGAAGGTATCACCGGGGGCGCATCGTAAATAGAATTCTTACTAAATCGAACACCCGGGCGGATGTTGATACCTCTGGTTGGTTTTAATTCAGCAGAAGCAAAAAGGGAATAGTTAGAAATACTGGGCGTACCATCTATACGCTGTCCGGAAGAGGCATCACGACTATATTCAACACCCGGCTGAAAAGACAAATGAGCATTCAGGGAATACTGCGCTGTACTTCTAAAGAACAAAGCATTGTATTTAGTCACATCCTGCGTACCGGAAGCGGTAGATAAAGTCTCCGTCCCATCGGTAAAGTTTTTAATAGTAGTACGTGTATGTCTATTGTAATCCTGGTAAGACATAGCACCATTAATACTCAGGTCATCATTCACCTGCCACATCGCCTGTGCCTGGTGTGTATATCTTTTAGTCAGATAATGAGCATCTGTCGCTTTTCCATTATCATAATTAATATCTCCTTTTGCAGCCAGGTCTTCATCCAGGTAATCAAGACGATACCAGGCCTTCACATTTTTCCTGTCAATACCCACTGTACCATAAGTCATCAACTGATCCTTCGGATGCCAAGCCTTGGCGCGTCCAGTCAGTGTATCACTCCATCCGCCAAAATTATTTCCCGTAATACCTGCACCTGCAAAATAACCATGATCACTCCAGCGCAATCCCAACGATGCATTGTGTTGACCGTTACCATCCAGTGCTGCATATTCTTTGCCCACGGTTTCTTCCTGTACACTCGCATTTACAGACAATTGCTTATCGCCATTATACTTCTTTGTAATAATATTAATCACACCTGCGAGTGCATCTGTACCATAGACAACAGACATCGGTCCTTCTACAATCTCAATACGTTCAATACTATGTACATCAATCTGGGCAAGGCTCTGCCGGGTACTTCCACGATCTACCAATGGCACACCATCCAGTAAGATCTTCACTTCTGCACCAGACATTCCCATGAGTTCCACATCAGTTTCGCCCAAAGTGTTATCATTAGAAAAACGAATACCCAACTGATTATCCAGCACACCTAAAATGTTTGTAGCCCCCCGCATTTTAATATAATCTGCAGTAATGGTCCTCACCTGGTATACAGAATGCTTTAATGATTGTGGGGTGTATTGTCCTGTCACCACAACATCATTTAGCTGTACCGAATCCATTCCTTTATTAATCTGAGCATTGCTTTCGTACGAACATGCGAATAGCAAGGCTAATAGAATTACCCTAAACTTCATAAGTATTTTTTGATGGCAGTCGAGGTACCTATCCCAGGCTGCAGGCGGTGCGAACACAGGCAGATAAGGGACATAGATGTTAGTCCATGATACCGGAAAATAATAAGCTATTGTGTAAGCTGTCGCGGAGAAAACAGTCACACAATACAGAACACTGGCGGAGTAAAATTGTGAAGCAAAGATCATGAAGAATCTTTGCTTCATATAATCTGATCAGGAAAATGATTTACGCAATAAGGAAACTTTAACGAATCGATTCTGAAACTTTAGTCTATCGATTTTGAAATCTTAGTATTCCAATTTCAAAACTTTAACGAATCGATTCTGAAATATTTGTATTCCAATTTTGAAGCTTTAGCGTATCAATTGTGAATTCTTAGTACTCCAATTTCAAAACTTTAACGAATCAATTCTGAAATCTTAGTATTCCAATTTTGAAACTTCAACTCATCAATTCTGAAACCTGGCACGTCTATCCAAAAAATTTAACCTGCCAATTCAGCAACCTAGCGTATCAATTCTGAAACCTGGCACGTCTATCCCCAAAATTCAACCTGCCAATTCAGCAACCTAGCGTATCAATTCTGAAACCTGGCACGTCTATCCCCAAAATTCAACCTGCCAATTCAGCAACCTAGCGTATCAATTCTGAAACCTGGCACGTCTATCCCCAAAATTCAACCTGCCAACTCAGCAACCTATCGTATTAATTCATATACCTGCTGTAGCAGTAACGCCTCATCGATCGCATCTCTGAGGTCATTGAATTCATCCTGGGTAAAAGTGAAGCTGATATCCTTACAAGGAGCATGAATGATGACTCTTTCTTCCCCATCAGGGAATACCATACAACAATCTACAAAGTCTTGTCTATTCATCGTTTCACGAAAGAACTGAAATTCTTGTGGGGAGAAATTGAGTAACAAATTATTATGCCAGATAAAAACCGTCTGACAGTGCATACAATGGCTAATTTGTGCCGTATTCTTTATACATAAAGTCCTGATGTCACACATATAATATCTTGTTTAAAAAATAGGGTTTCGTAGGATATTAATATGTGACAAAAGTAAGCGGGAATAAGAAAGGTGATGGATCGATTCGGGAAAAGGATTTACCTAAACGGGAAAAACTGCCTGCCAGCTCAAAGCTTTTCTACTATAAAATATAATGTATTCTTTAGCAGGCCGCAGGCCCTGCCCTTCAAAATACAAAGGGGGCGTCTTCGAAAACTTCGAGATGCCCCCTTTGTATTCGCGTACATGGATGGAGAGAATTTTCGTACATACAATTCTCATGGCCTTCCTGTTACTTATGAGTTCCCCTTTGTATTTTGCTTTTATAGTTTGCTCTTATAGCTTCGCAACCAACTCTCTCCACCCTTCTAACTCCGGATTCCCAGGCTTTCTTTTCCCAAAGAACTGTGCAATCATCTCCCCCTCTGCATCAAACACTTCTACCGAAGTCACCACACCATCCACACTTGGCTTCTGCACTGCCCAGCTCTGGGCAATATCATCCGTCTTCAAATGCAAATTAAAATCAGCATCCATCACATTAATCCATCCTGGAATCTCCACAATCTTCTCCACCTTCCCTGTATGAATCTCAATATTCCCTGGATTACCCACAAACACCATGATCTCCAAACCACTCGCCGCCGCACGCTCTAATATCGTCTTCACACTTTCCTTACCTATCTTCCGCGTAAACTTCCCATCTCCAATCTCCAGGGCAAACGTGCGTGAAACTTTGTGTTTCATCAACAAAGGGAAGAAATCATGCGTATCCTGCAAACCAGCCCATCCTTCCAGGAAAGCCGCTTTATCCGCCGTCTCATTCGCATACACAGCCGGCGCCGGAGCAGGCAATACTGTAATTCCCAATGGTTGTTCATCAGCTGTAAACGCTGCTATCAATTTATCCCATGCTGCAATATTTGTCTGTTCTACTGCATAGATCTTCAAAATCGCATTTCCCTGTGCATCAAAGATCTGGATAGAACGTTTGAACCCGGTTGCCGCATCATCATTCACTGCAAACCCAAACTTCCAGCGACCAAAGAACATACGCAGGTCAATATCTTTTCCCAACACAGTACCTACATGTCTGCCAGCAGCATCCACCTGCTCGAACAAACCTTTCCTTTCAATCACACAATGTTCATTGCGTGTCAGCACCATTACCTTACCCAGGTCAGGCATACGTTCCATCAAATCCGGGAACGCAGCTTTCAGATGTTGAACAGCCGTACCAGTGCAGGCTGCTACCACCTCTCCCTCACTTACCTGCAATTGTTTTGCCGCATCGCGAATCCTTACTTTAGGATTTTCTGCCCGAAACGCGATCCATTGATCTTTAAGAGTTGGTGTTACAATTTCATTCATTTTTTAAAAAACATTTAATGCCTTCCTGGCAGGTGATTGAAATAAACCAGTGGTAGCGGCGGTAACCACCAGCGGATAATTACATTGTGGATGCGACAATATTGACACCTCCACACCAAAACTATTTTTAATATGCGCAGAAGTAAACACGTCATCCACAGTACCCTGTGTATACAATGTTCCTTCTTTTAATAATATTATACGATGTGCAAATGCAGCGGCCAACTGAAAATCATGCAATACAGCCACCACCAATACCCCGGCAGCAGTCAGTTTCGTCGCTAGTTGCAAAGCCAGCTGTTCATGCAAAATATCCATTCCAGTCACTGGCTCATCCAACAACAACATTTTTTTACCAGTATAATCCAGCTCCTGCAAACCCGGTGCCTCCAGCAACTGCGCTAATACTCTCGCCAACTGCACACGTTGCTTTTGCCCACCGGACAAGGTTGGATAAGCCCTGTCTTTCAGGTCATAGACTTGCATGATCTGCAATGCACTCTTCACAATTTCCTTATCCAGTGATTCCAAATTCCTGCTATATACATACCTTCCCATTGCTGCTACATCCTGCACAGAAAATGCCTGGTTCAATGTCACGTGCTGTGATAGTACAGCCCTGGTAGTAGCTTGCCTGGCAATTGGTATATTACGCAGTGCCTGCCCGGCAATCATCACGTCTCCTCTATAAGTTGGGTACTCACCGGCAACCACTTTCAGCAATGTCGATTTTCCTGCTCCATTGGCTCCCATGATTACACAAAGCTCTCCTGCCGATGCATCAAAGCTGATCCCCTTGAGTATTGGCATTTTTCCCAGTGTGAGCGATATGTTTTTAATGTGCAACATTATTCCAGTATTGTCTTCTTTCTTTTACGATGAGTGATAACAGGGTAAGGAAAGTATTGTCTTCTTTTTATTTATGATGATCAATAACAACATCATGCCAGTATCATCTTCTGCTCCTTTGCAATCAGCAATAACAACATCACGCCAGTATCATCTTCTGCTCATTTACTAATCTGCAATAACAACATCAAGCCATTATCATTCTCTTCTCCTTTACAATCAGCCAAATAAAAAACGGCGCACCAATCACAGCCGTAATAATCCCCACCGGCAATTCTGCAGGTGCAATCATCGTCCTACACAACAAATCGGCAATCGTAAGCAACACCGCACCTGACAACGCAGCACCAGGTATTAAAATTCTATAATCCGGCCCTGTAAACTGCCTCACAATATGCGGCACTATCAACCCAATAAATCCAATAATCCCTGCCACTGCCACGCCTGCCGCCACCGCCATGGTAGCCAATATCACCAACTGCACCTTTAACCGCGCTACCTTCACACCACTATGCATCGCTTCTCTTTCACCTAAGGCCAGAAGATTGATCGCAGGCGCCAAACCAGGCAATAATATAACCGGTATTAATATAAAAGGTGTCACCCCCATCACCGTCGTCCAACTCGCACCTCCCAAACTTCCCAATGACCAAAACGTAATACTTCTCAACTGTTCATTATTCGCCACATACGTCATCAAACCTGTCACTGATTCACACAAAGCTCTCACCGCAATACCTGCCAATAACATAGTAGATATCACTGCCTGTCCGCCATTACGCGCTACTCTAAAAATAAACAGTGTCGTAAGAATCGCTCCTGCAAAAGCAGAGAAGTTGAGCGAATAAAAATTCAGTAAGGGAACAGATTGAAATATTGGCAACGAACTTTGTACAATAATCATCACTACAGCAGCCATCGATGCACCGGAACTAATCCCGATCAAACCCGGATCAGCCAGTGGGTTTCGAAATAGCCCTTGCAGAGAAGCCCCTGCCACACCTAATCCCGCACCAATCAACACACCTAATATTACACGCGGCAAGCGGATCATCCACAACACCCCTTCCATATTTTCTTCATAAAATACAGGGATATGGATACCTGCTTTGTGCAGAAGAATAGCCAGCACCTGCAGCGGTGACATATGCATGGCACCGGTACCTGTCGCAATGAGAATAACCAGTACCAATAGTATGCTAAGCCCACCAATGGCACTGATATTCTTAAATATCTTATTCATTAACTATTCTGTTTAATAGCACGGTTATTCCTGAAAATCTTAGTCATTAACTTTCCAGTTTCCTAAGCAGAAATCCTTGAACGTCTTAATTACTACCTTTCCTGCTACCAACTCCGACATTCCTGAACATCTTAGTCATTAACTTTCCAGTTTCCCTAAGCCGAAATCCTTGAACGTCTTGATTACTACCTTTCCAGCTACCAACTCCGACATTCCTGAACGTTTTAGTCATTAACTTTCCAGTTTCCCTAAGCCGAAATCCCTAACATTAATCATTAATCTTCCTGAAAATCCTCCCTTCCTAACTATTCAACTTCCCAGCCAATTCCTTCACTGCACTTATCACCCTGGGCCCAAAACCCGTCAACAAAGCCCCATCCATCACCACCACCTTCTTCTCCTTCCCGGCAGTCGTTTGCTGCACTCCCTGCACCTTCAGCAACCCATCAACTCCACCCATACTCTTCAACCCATCATCAAACATCAAAATAATATCCGGATTAGCCGTCACCAACGCCTCCGGTGTCAATGGTTTAAAATCATTAAAACTATTAGCAGCATTCTGTGCTCCTGCCAGACTAATCATTTTTTCCGTAGGGGTTCCTGTACCCGCTACCAACATAGTCCCCGCACCACGTGCATATATAAATAACACCTTCTTACCAGTTGACTTTATCTTCAATGCCGCCTGCTCTTTCTCCAATTGTTTAACAAGTGCAACACCTTTTGCCGGCACCTGCAACGCATCAGCCACTTCAGTAATCAACTTCTTAGTCCCTTCAATAGAAAATTCCTGTTTGAAAATCTGTGTCTTCACTCCCACAGTTTTAAACTGTTCAATCACAGCCGGCTGTAAAAAATTATCCGTCCCCAAAATCAGATCAGGATTAAGCGCCAACACTGGCTCTGCAGAGATATTTCTATTATGCCCTACTTTGGCAACCTGTTGCATGCTGGCAGGATAAGTACTGGTTACATCCACCCCCACAATATTTTTCTCAAAACCCAATGCAACAACAATTTCAGTAACGGCGCCATTCAGGGAAACAATTCTCTTCTGGGCAAAAGTATTCATCGCCACAAGTAATGTAGCGGTCAGGACGATCAAGCGGTTCATAAAATCTTTAAATAAGTTGATAGAAAAAATAATGGTTGACCCTACCCGGGGTTACGGGCCAACCATCGCTCACCGGAAGCACTTTACTCCGCCATGCTCCGGCAAGGTTTCTTTAATATGTTTATTACAGTCAGGACATAGAAAACCCATGAGGATATCAGTATCCCCTGACAGTAATTCAAGCCAATAAATATTGATTATCAACCAGCCTGAATGGTATGCGGAGATATACCAGAAAGGTCGATGATGTGCGGCGGAGTATTTGAGTAATGCAAAGCTATGTCATAGAAATGTAAAGCACTAATCGAATCGGGAAAATTTTATGACAATCTTTACGCAAAAAGAAAATAAGGATGAGCGGTGATTTCGGTTTTCCTGCAAAATTTTATGCTGGCCGCAAGCTATTGTCACACAAATGAAATGCTCCTGCTATTTGCTTTTGTTAGCAAATCGCGCCACATCCGAAAAACAAAAAATGCCGCTGCTATCTGTATCCATTAGCAAACTGCCCCTCACCTAAAAATCAAAAAAACTGTTGCTATCTGCATCTATTAGCAATCTGCGCCCCCTCCCGAAAAAAGCAAAACACCTCCATTAAAAGTTGATGTTTTTTTTATGACAATGCCAAAATCAAAAAAACAACTACTCAATTTGCATAATCGTTAAACCAAACCATCAAATCTATTGTTTTAATATTTATTACCTGTCACCGGAAAAATTTAAGCCCATGGATTGGGAAGAAATGCTGAATCCATTATCGCCGTACTATCAAAATACTATGCGCGAACAAACACAAATCGTCAATCTCCAGGATGGATTGATCACTGCGGCAAAACGCCTCATGGCTTCACTCTATCCTCAATTGTACGAATTAGAATCAGCTGGGTACACCGAACTGGATAGTACCATTATTTCAGAATGTGTAAAGCTATCGTGTCGATTAAATGAAATCGTCTCGAAATACCAGATTGAAAAGTAAGGGAGTTATTCTACAGTAAAGAGGAGCCTTGCCGCATTAATGCCAGCAACAATACCATATCCGTTTTCTACATTGGAATAAACGTTTTCCGGATCAAGGGAAATGTTTTGCGAATCGCTCAATCTTTGAGATGATGTAGACTGTAAGTACTGCCAGGCTGCAGGAGTAAGCGCGCTTACTTCTATGATCATGTGCGTGCTACTGACTTCCTTCTGGGTCTGTAGTACAAACTGTATGGTTTTACCATTGAAATTTGCATCCGTTATGATGTACTCACTATTGTAATCATTGGTGATGATGTCAGGCAGATCATTATTCAATGCAGGGTCAAGTCTGAAGTGAAGGGTATCGCTATTGTCAATTACCCATTTGCCATCGACAGAATCTGCGTTGAAGATCCGTAAACGATAATAGTCGGAGGTAGCACCATTTTCCTTCAGGGTAAAGCGCACCCTGTTGAATGTACGTTGTGCATACCCGTCGCTGATCAACGGGCTGGTTGGTGTGCTGTCACCTGCACTCACAGAAGTTAATCCATCATTTTCCACATGAATGGAATAATGACTACCAATCTTTGCAACAGCGTGCGATACGTAATATCCTAACCCATTTATCAATGTGTAAGTAGGAGTAGGCAGGGTGATGCCGTCTTCTGTCAATACAACGGTAGCGGAGTCTAATGGGTCAAATTGATATTCCGTGACCTGCTTACTGCTGGTAACACGGATATAGATCAGGCTGTCGGGTTGAATCAGACTGTTTACAACGATCTTGTCACCGGCATAAGGGATTTCAATTCTTGATTCCTTTACGCAGGAGATCGATGTTATGATGATAAGGGAAATTAAAAGTTTCCGCATGGTGTTAAAATTTGATTGAAAAAGTTACACACTGAAAAAAACTACACCCACACTATCCCCTCCACCCTTCCTCACGATATTAAACTTAATAGAAAATGTCACACACTGAAAAAAACTACTCCTACACCATCCCATCCACCCTTCCTCACTTTATTAAAACTTAATAGAAAATGCCACACTCGGCAGTATCGGCAAAATACTAATCTCCTGCAGGTACCGCTTCTCATTCTTCTTATCCGTCACAATCGAATACAAAAACGGATTTGCATGATTATAAGCATTAAACAAACTAATCGTCCAGCTCCTGCTCCCCCACGGCTTCTCCTTCGTATGCGTCGCACTCAGATCCAATCTATGTATCACACTCGTCCTATACTGATTCCTATTACTCAACTGATCCAATACCGGGAAACTACTTCCCCCATCATAAGGCGAAGAATTATTCACCCCTTCAAAACTCGCCACCGGCAATGTCAACGGCAATCCTGAATTATAATGCCAGTTCGCCGCCAACTCCCATCGCTTCCCTACCTGCTGCATCAACATCACCTTTATATCATGCCTCCCATCATAATTATAAGGATACGACTCCCCATTATTCACATTCGGAAACCGCCTGTACGCCCACGAAAGCGTATATGCTATCCACCCTTTCAACTTCCCTTTCCGCTTCTCCAACATTACCTCCCCACCATAACTCTTTCCCGTACCCACCTCTACATAATCATCCCAATTCTTACTTGCCGAGTTGAAAATCTTACTATTATCCTTATACTCAATCACATTTTTCATACTCTTATAATAAGCTTCCAGTGAAAGCGCATACCGCTGATCTTTCAATAACTTATTCACCCCAAAACTAAACTGCCTTGAAAACATCGGCCTTACCTTCTTTGTAGAAGGTACCCACAAATCCATCGGCAGACTCGAATTCGACACACTCAATACATGCAGGTACTGGTTCATATGTGTATGCGCCAGCATCAGCGTCCAATGGTGCGGTAACTGATACCTCGCCTGCAACCTCGGTTGCAAAGATGAATAGAACTTTCCCGGCACCAGAAATTCTGAAGCATGTAAACCTATATTTACCCGCAGTGCATCCGTAACTGTCCAGTCATCCTCCGCATATAGCAAAGCCTCTCCACCTGTAGAAGTCGCCTGATTATAAGACGTATCCAACAAAGCTTTAGACTGTGAATAATCCTGAAATGCCGAAACCCCGGGATTAAATTTGTGAATAATTCCACCCACGCCAAATTTGAATATATGATTCGGAGAAGGAATAAATTCTACATCCGTTCTCAACATCAGATCCTGCACCATTGAATAGTATTTCCCATACAAATGAATAGAATCAGTACTCTTCGAAGGCTCGTAATAATAATTATAATCGATATTGAAATAATACTGTGAATAATTCAAGGTCGTATTCATAAACAACTTCGGATTAAACACATGGTTCCATCTCAATGCACTCGTATGATTCCCCCAACTCAATTTCGTAACAGTGCTCTCTTTAAAAGGATTTGAAGCAGTCGTACTATCCGCATTATTTTGCAATGTCAATCCAAGGTTATCATTACCTGTATAACTACTGAAGTAAAGCCGGTCCTTAGGAGAAAAAATGTGATTTATTTTCAGATTGACATCATGAAAAACAAGGTTCACCTTTGTCCCTTTCTCCTTTTGAATTTCCTCATAAATATTATCCAGAAAAGGTTCTAAAATAGACCTGCGGGCAGAAACAACGAACGACGTCTTATCTTTTTTAATAGGTCCTTCCACCATTCCTCTTACAGCAATCACACCCGCAGAAGCCTCCCCATGATATTCCTTCATATCCCCATCTTTCGTAGAAATATCAATCACAGAAGAAAGCCGGCCTGCATAGCGTGCAGGAAATCCACCTTTATAAAAGTCTGCACTTTTCACAATATCCGGATTGAACACAGAGAACAATCCAAACAGATGCGAAGAATTAAAAACTGGTGAACCATCCAGCAAAATGAGGTTCTGGTCAGAACCACCCCCTCTTACACTTGTCACCGTACCTCCATCTACCCCACCTGATACACCTGGCAAAGTCGCAATCGCACGCATCACATCAGACTCACCCAATAACCTGGGCATCGCCTTTACATCTGCCGGTGATACATGCAAGGCGCTCATCTGCCGGTTAGATTGCGCAGAGTCAGATACCGTGAACTCCTGCAAACTATTAGAAGGTTGCAATCCTATGATGACAAATGATTTCCTGGTAGACGAAAGTCTTTCCGGGTTATAACCGATATAACTTACCCACAGACTACAGGAATCTTTTGGAATGGTCAGACTGAAAAAACCGAACTGGTTGGTAGTAGCCCCTGCCTGTTGACTGGGAGCATATATCGTAGCACCAATAAGTCTTTCACCATTGCGCGCGTCCTGCACATAACCATAGATAGTGATGTTGTGAGTTTTTTTTACGGTCAGCACAATTTGTTCACCAATGCGGGCGAAGCGAATATCAAAAGGAGAAAAGAGTTCCTCCAGGGCTCTTTTCAGGGGTTTGTTTTGAAAATTGACTGTTACCCGGCGGGAAAGGTCTACTATCTCCCTGCTATAGGAGAAGTGGATGCCGTACTGAGATTCCAGTTGTCCGCAGATAACGGAAAGCGGCTGATTATTTACGGCGACAGTGATCCGGGTATGCCAGTCCCAGCCTAACACCTGCAGGGGAATTAGTAACATTCCCAGCAGCATTCTTCCGAGCAATGACATAGAGTGATTTAAAAAAATGGCTTTTCAGCCTTCTTGATTGAAATACTTTCTGGACTTCTTTAATGTGGTGCTTCTTAATTGAATTAATCCTGCGGCCTCAACTCATAATCAGCACCCTTATTAATTACATTTGAATTCGTCGAATAAGCAATGGCATCTAATACATTCTTCACTGGTTCCCCTGTATAAGTGCCAGTAACCGGTAGTTCCAGTAATGCTGCATCTGCAGTTACATTTATATGATACAGCACATGAATGGTCTGCAACACCTCCCGCAAAGGAGTATCTTTAAAGACTACAGCACGGGTTTCAACATCACGAATATGTGCGCCAACCTGGTAATGCTGCTTGCTGGAATCTTCCTGCAACAACATGCCAGCAGTTAAAATTACACTATCCTGCTGGCGGGTCACTTTAATTTTCCCTGAATGAATGAAGACACGCAGCTGACTGCTGTTATCCACACTAAAACGGGTACCCAAAACAGTTATCGCCTGATTGCCCAGGTCAATAATAAACGGATGAAAGGCATCGGTAGTTACATCAAAGGTGGCTTTTCCTTTCAGGATAACCTTACGATCTTTTTTGCCAAATCCAGGAAGTACCTGTAATTGTGCGGCGGGCTCCAGCTGGATGCTGGAGCCATCATCCAGTTTCACCAGCTGGGCGCCGTTATAGTTGATTTGCCTTTCGTTTTGATGCGTAATGTACCAGAGGCCTGCGCTGATCAGGAGGAAAACAGCAGCTGCAGCTGCCATCCACCTGGTACGGATTACACCATTTCCGCCCCCCTGCTCCCACTTATCACTCATTCCCCGTTGGGCCCTTCCACCACTTCCCTCTTGTAGCTCCATCCGCTCACTCAGCAACCTCCAGGCCGTCTCCGTATCCATTCTTCCCGCTTCCGACTGCTCAGGTGCTGTACGTAACAACTTATCCAGAGAAGCCAGCAATACGGGATGCTCAGGATTCGCCTGCAACCACGTATTCACCCATCGCTGCTCATTGCTATCCGCTTCCTTCAGCAGATACTTGCATAGGAGTGCATATAATGCCTCATCTGGTGTAAGCATAGTCATGTACAGTTAGTAGATTTACAGATTTGCCGGGCAAAAATAACATTTGCCGGTATGATAAATGACGCGTGCGGAAGGAGGACTCCCCTATTGTGGTAAATAAATTATATCGTGCAACCTGCCTATAAAAACAGGAACATCCCCAAATAATCCCTCAATTCTTTATGCATATGCTTCAGCGCTTTCCCCATTTGATTTTCGACAGTCTTTACCGAAATATTCATCAGGGTCGCAATCTCCGCATATTTTAATTGCTGCTGCCGGCTCAATACAAACACTTCCCTACATCTCTCCGGTAACTTCTCCAATGCCTGCTGGTACAATTTTTCCAGCTCCCATGCCTGGGACGACGTCACAGATGGGGATAACTCATATCCTGAAGCCAGCTCTTTTTCAGACCTGACGGTATCTTTCCGCCAGTTACTAATCGCTGTATTCCGGATAGCGGCAAAAAGATAAGACTTCACCATTCCGGTAATATCCACACTCTCCCGTTTCTCCCAAAGCTTGAGAAAAACCTGCTGTACTACCTCTTCACCATCATGTACATCTCCGGTATAATGCACGGCAAATGCCACACACTGGGCATGGTACTCCTTAAAAATGGCTTCTAATGTCTGGCGGTCTAGCATGATATCGGTTACAAAAATAGTATTCCCGAATGAAGATCAATGCAATTATAAATAATAAAAGTTTCATTGTGACAACATGGAAATGACGAGGATCTGTCTTTTGCTTTTCTGGTTTAACATTATCTTTGTGCCGCATGTATAATTTAATCAAAAAGGTGTTTTTCCGTTTTCCGCCGGAAAAAATCCACTATCAGGTAATGAAAGGCCTGCAGATATTGCATGGCGTTCCAATGGGCAAGCGTATCCTCCATTCATTTTGTATGCCTAAAAAGACCGGGCTGGAACGGACTTTATGGGGACTGACCTTTAAAAACCCCGTTGGTTTGGCAGCAGGGTTTGACAAGGATGCGAAGTATACAGATGAATTGGCTAGTCTGGGGTTTGGATTTGTTGAAATTGGGACTGTAACACCGGTGGCTCAGCCGGGTAATGACCAACCCCGTTTGTTCCGTTTGCCTATGGATAAGGCACTGATCAACAGGATGGGATTTAATAATGGCGGCGCCGTTCCGGCAGCAAAACGACTGCAGAAACGGAAGTCGGATATTATTATTGGAGGCAACATTGGGAAGAACAAAATCACACCAAATGAAGAGGCGATTAGTGATTATGAAAAGTGCTTTCAGGCGCTTTTTGATGTGGTGGACTACTTTGTAGTCAACGTCAGCTCCCCCAATACGCCTAACTTAAGGGCTTTGCAGGAAAAAGAACCGCTGAAACAGTTATTGCATCATTTGCAGATGCTGAATGAGCAGAAGGCGAAGCCAAAGCCGATTTTATTAAAAATAGCACCGGATCTGACGGATAGTCAGCTGGATGATATTATAGAGATTGTTACAGAAACAAAACTGGCAGGGCTGGTAGCTACGAATACGACGATTTCAAGAGAAGGATTACAGACTCCTCCCGATGAAGTGGAGGCGATTGGTGCGGGTGGTTTGAGTGGTTTGCCGGTTAAGGAGAAGGCAACGGAGGTGATTCGGTATATTTCTAAGAAGACGAAGGGGAGTATTCCGATTATTGCGGTTGGAGGGATTTTTACGGCGGCAGATGCGCAGGAGAAGTTGGATGCGGGAGCGAGTTTGGTGCAGGTGTATACAGGGTTTATTTATGAGGGGCCGGCGATAGCGAAGAAGATATGTGATGGGTTGAAGTAAAAAGATTGAAAAGGCTGTTCTAAAAGAACAGCCTTTTTTATTGCCACAAATCTTCTTCATCCCAATTTTCCGGAAATCCCATACGTTCCAGGTCAATTCCTCTATATTTTACTAACAACTCCATTAGTTTGTAACTAAAATCATTTCCCGGGCTGGCGGTGTGTAATAGATAGCGAACGATACATAATTGGTAGTATAATCTTTCACTCTCTACACTTCCAGTTGGAGGTATGTTATTAATCCAGCGTAATTTAACATGTCGTATTTCTCTCGGGAGGAACGAAAATATTCTGTAGCAAATTAATGAGTGATGGGCACAATAATTTCTAAGCATTGATACAACCTGTATCCATGACTGGAACCATTTGTCTTTAGAAATCCCGTATACATTAGCTATTATCTTTTTTTCTTTAACATCACTTCGGATATTTCTATAGATCTTGGATAATGTACCGAAAGAAAGTATATGTAATGTTTTCCAGGCTGGAGGATGTTCATATTTGCTATTTCTTCTATCATGCTGCTTTATGAAGTCTTCATCAGATCGTTCAAGCTCACGATTAATCGTTTCGATTACTTCATTCACTCTTTCTTCACTAAAAAATACAGACTTATTTGCAAACCAGTTCGAACCATAAGAGGGGCACATCATATTGATCAGGATTGCACGAAAAGAGACCTCTATACGCTCAATAGCGTCCATTATTAATAGTCGGAGTTCACGATCAAAATTATAGAGTTCAATAACATGATCGAATGAAGTACCAGTCATAAATGTATTACTGACTTGGCTTTTCTGTAAATATTTCCAGTAACCTGATAATCTGTAAAATCCTACATGGGTTAAATAATGAATTGACTCATCAGAACTACTAATTATTAAACCGCGTTGTTCAAGGATTTTTATTTGGTCTGGTAACGTGAATGGTCTTTCAATGGAATTCATATAAAAAAAATGCCCCGCCTCGGGTGCGCTGATCTAACGGGAAGCGTGGCGGGTTCTGTTAGCACAAATATACTTTCATTTATTCAAAAAAAACAAATTTTCACCTATCTAAAAAAGCATTTTTCATTAATTGATTGCTACATTATTTGATTGCTATTATTTTTCTCATCTATACAAAAATCGAACCTTCTTAATTCCTCGATTTTCTTCAATCACAACAAACTAAATAACGATTCGTTTTCTTCGAATCATTTATTATTTAAGCGTGTTTTCTAAGGATTCTAATATGATGAAGTTATAACGTGAATAGTCTTCCAGTGGAGTTCATATAAAAAAATGCCCCGCCTCTGGTACGCTGATCTTACGAGAAGCGCGGCGGGGACTGTTAACACAAATATACTTTCATTTATTCAAAAAAAACAAATTTTCAGTTGTCTAAAAAAGCATTTTTCATTAGTTGATTCCTACATTATTTGATTGCTATTATTATTCTAATCTATACAAAAACAAACCTTCTTAATTCCTCGATTTTCTTCAATCACAACAAACTAAATAACGATTCGTCTTCTTACGAATCATTTTTATTTAACCGAGCTATATAAGGATTCTAATTTGATGAAGTTATAAGGTAAATAGTCTTCCAGTGGAGTTCATCTAAATAAAATGCCCCGCCTCGGGTGCGCTGATCTGACGGGAAGCGTGGCGGGTTCTGTCAACACAAATATACTATAACCAATAAGACAAAAACAAATTTTCACCTATCTAAAAAAGCATTTTTCATTAGTTGATTACTACATTATTTGATCGTTATTATTATTCTCATCTAAACAAAAAACTAACCACATTAACTCCTCCATTTCCATCAATCACACCAAACTATCTAAATATTTTAATTTGCTAAAGCTAAAAGAAAATAGCTTTCCAGTGAAGTTCATATAAAAAAATGCCCCGCCTGTGGTACGCTGATCTGACGAGAAGCGCGGCGGGTTCTGTTAACACAAATATACTATAACCAATAAGACAAAAACAAATTTCCACCTACCTAAAAAATCAATTTTTAATAATTGATCCCAGTATTATTCAATCGATATTCTCCTTCACATTTTACAAAAACACGACTCTAATCGAACCTTCTACAATCAACTATTATAAACTTCATCATTGCCACAAATCTTCCTCATCCCAATTCTCCAAAAATCCCATCTTCTCTAAATCAATCCCTCTATACTTCACCAACAATTCCATCAACCTATAACTAAAATCATTCCCCGGACTCGCTGTATGTAACAAATACCTTACAATGCATATCTGATAATACAATTGCTTACTTTCGACTCTACTCCCATCAGGAATATTTTTTATCCATGGTAGTTTTGTACGTCGAATCTCCTTAGGACGGGACAAAAACATTCTGTAACAAATCAATGAATGATGCGCACAATAATTTCTAAGAATAGACACTACCTGTACCCATGATTGAAGCCATTTCTCCTCAGGAAGCCCATACAAATTTGAAATGATCTTTTTCTCTCTAATATCGTTCCGAATGTTTCTATAAATCTTGGACAATGTGCCAAAAGAAAGTATCCGCAAAGTCTCCCATGCTGGTGGATGTTCAAATCCACTTTTCTGTTTATCATGCTGCTTTATAAATACTTCATCTGATCGCTCAAGCTCGCGGTTGATCGTTTCAATGACACCACTTAATCTTTCTTCACTAAAAAATATAGTTTTATTTGTAAACCAGTTTGAGCCATAAACAGGACACATCATGTTAATCATGATAGCACGAAAAGATACTTCTATACGCTCTAAAGCGTCTAATAACAATAGCCGGAGTTCACGATCAAAATTATATAGATCAATAACCTGGTCGAAAGTAGCACCAGAAATAAATGCATTTCGGATATTCTCCTTCTGCAAAAATTGCCAATACTCTGCCAATCTAAAAAATCCTACATGCGCCAGATAATGATTCGTTTCTTCCAAATCATTTATCATTAAGCCACGTTGTTGAAGAATTTTAATCTGGTCTGGTAATAATGGGAATGGTCGTTCAATGGATTTCATAAAAAAAAAATGTCCCGCCTTGGTACGCTGATCTGACGAGAAGCGCGGCGGGTTCTGTTAACACAAATATACACCCATTCTTTAGTCAAAAACAAATTTTTCCCACAAAAAAAAAGATATTCTTCAATTTTTAATCAAAAAATTAAAAATTGAAGAATATCTCAATCATTTCAATCACCCAATTATCACTTCAAACTCACCTCCTTCACCCTCTCCAAAAACCATACACTCATCTCCCCCTCTCCCCTATTCGCCCAACTATAATAAGGTATCAACGTCACCCCCTCTTTTACCGTCTTCACCTCCTGCCTCTCCCGCTCTACATTCACCCTCTTCCCCTCTCCCTTCAACACCACTACCCCATTCAACAACCCCTTCTCCATCACCACATCCCACTTACTCCCCAACTGAAACAAATTACTCACCTTCCCCCCATTATCCTTCCACTCCGCACAATACACCAACGGCCCCCGCTGTATCGCCACCTTCCCCACATCATCCACCAACCTGCTATCCGCTAACACCTCCTTCACCTCCATCGGCAAATTCATCGTCACCACATCCCCCTTCTTCCACTGCCTGCTCACTACCGCATACCCCTTCTCCATCTTATATGCAACCGGCTGCCCATTTACTTTTATCACCACTGCAGCATAAGAAGTATCCTTAAACCAATACAACCCATCCGGTATCGCCTCTCCCTTCGCCCATCCCGGTACCCGCACATACAAATCAAAAGCTGTCGCCTTCACCGGATCTATTTTTAATTCAATATTCCCCTCCCACGGATAATCATGCTGCTGCGTAACTACCACATCCGCATTATTCACTTTCAATTTTGCCGTACTATTTATATACAAATTCACATACACCTTCTTCCCCTCCTGCGCATACATATACCCCGGCACTGATGGCAAAAACCGCACTAAATTCGTCGGACAACATGAACACTCAAACCACCCTGAACGACCCGGCTCTAAACTCCCATGCTTCACCCCATCTGTCACCTGCATCGCATTCGTATAAAAAAACGACTTCCCATCCAACCCCAATCCTGATATTAACCCATTATACATCACCTTCTCCAACAAATCTATATACTTCGCATCCCCATGCAATAAAAACATCCGCTCATTCCAAAACGCATTCCCGATCGCCGCACACGTTTCATTATAAGCCGTCGCATTCGGCAACTCATAATCCTCTCCAAACCGCTCCCCTTCCGGCACCGCACCTATCCCTCCCTGCACATATATCTTCTTCCCCGTCATATTATTCCATATCCTGTCTATCGCCGCCAAATACGCTGTATCCCCATCTATCGCCGCTATATCTGCCATCGCTGAATACAGGTACATCGCCCTTACCGCATGCCCTTCCGCCTCATCCTGCGCCGTCACCGGCTTATCATCCTGCCAATACTTCCCATTCTGCCACTCATTCTTACTCCTCTTATCATACGCCCGCTTCCCTCTCTCATCTATAAAAAACTTCGCCAGCGCCAGGTAATCTTTCCGCCCTGTGATACGATATAATTTCACTAACCCCATCTCTACCACCTCATGCCCTGGCGCCACACCTCTCTTCCCTGGCCCAAATGTTTGCACCAACAAATCCGCATTCTTCAACGCGATATCCAGGAAATTCTTCTTCCCCGTCGCCAGGTAATGCGCACTCGCCGCCTCAAACAAATGCCCTGAATTATACAACTCATGACTCAACACATGCTCATTCACCCACCGCTCAGGCCCCGCCCACTCTGGTGGATGCAAAGGATCGATCGTCCTCGCCGTATACAAATACCCATCCGGTTCCTGCGCCTTCGCTACTATCGCTATCAATGAATCTACATACCTATCCATTTGCTTGTCCGGCGTCACTGCCATCGAGAACGAAGCCCCTTCTATCGTCTTATAAATATCCGTATCATCGAATGTAAACTTCGTACAAAACTTTCCCGAGTGCGCTGCCGCCATCTCAAAATTCTTCACCCTGCCGGTATTCTCACACCGCGCAAACGACGCCGGAATCGTTACTGTATGATTCACCTGGATACGCGGCAACCAAAAATTGTCCGTCAATTTTACAGCGGTAAAATTGACTGCACGGATCGGGTAATCCGCTTGTTGGGCTGATAAGGTAACTGAATAGAACAGTGACAATGATAATAATAATCGCTTCATAATCGTGCATGTTTATAATAGAATACTGGAAAGGGCCGCAGCCCTTCCCACAAAAAAGACCTATCTCAAAAAATAATTCTTCCAAAAAATTCTAAAACGTCGCTTAGTATCTACTCAACACTTCGCAAAAATCTTTCAGACACATCACAAAAAGGCACTCAGTAAACTCACAAAACAACTTCACCGCTATCCTAGTAACCCGTGTTCTGCTTCAAATTCGCATTCTTATTCAACTCCGTCCTTGGTATCGGATACAAACTCCTATAATCCCCATTCGGACTATGCGAAAACCAACTCTTCTTCGTAAACACACCAAACCTGATCATATCCTGCCTCCTTCTTCCCTCCTGGCTAAACTCCCATCCCAACTCATCCAAAAACCGTCCATACACCACATCACTCCCACCCTGAAAACTTGAATCCAGATGATTCCTCAACCCATAATCATACACACTCCCCTTCAACAGATCTGCCCCCGTCACCGTCGCCTTTGATGGATTCGTTGAAAATGACCGCTGCCTTACCGTCGTCACCAACGTAGCCGCATCCCCACTATTCCCCGTCCGCAACAAACTCTCCGCCTTCATCATCAACACATCTGCATACCTGAACAATGGCCAGTCATTACTCAACTGCACCTGCGCCTTCTGCTTTATCTCAAACTTCCCTAATCTATACCCATGTATCTCCTCGGATGCATCTATCCCCGGCACCGCGTTGATATAATTCAATGGCTGCCCTGAATAAGCCCCCATCGTACAATTCAACACCTCTCCACCCGCACTGTACTGCTGCCCCTTTATCCAGTTATCCCTGAGCCGGTCATCGTCCGCATCATACGTCTTTATAAACTGTGGTATCGCACATATCCCTCCCCACGGCGTGGACTTCAAATTATACGTCGCCTGGTTCGCCGGTTGCAACGTCTCCATATGTATATCAAATGCATTCCAGTTTGTTACATACGTCTCATCAAAAGGTAATGCAAAAATGATCTCTGGTGAGTTCTCATTCTCCGTAATGAACACATTCCGCTGCGCAGCCTCCAAAGCAAACCCTACATGAGAATCTATCAGCGTATCACACTGCTTTATACACTCTGCCCATGCCGGCGTACCCGTATACACCTCCGCATTCAGGTACATCTTGGCCAACAACGCATGTGCCGCCCACTGATTGAATTTACCATACGTCGTTCCATCATTCTTCGCACTCAACAATGGCAGATAGGTATTGATTTCATTCACGATAAAATCATATACCTCTTTCCTTGTATTCTGTGTAGGCAAATAACCCGTCGGCACATTGAACTCCGTCACCAATGGTACATTCCCATAAAAATCACACAACACATAATAATAAGATGCCCGCAATACATGCAACTCCGCCAGCGTTGCATGCTTGGCCGCTGAATCTGATATAGGTATGATCCCTGATTCTAACTGATAAATCACCCTGTTACAATTCGTAATCCCCGAATATGCACGCCCCCATGTCTGTACCACGATATCATCATCCGCCGTCCAGGTATGCTCATGTATACGCAGGTAAATCCCCCCATCTACCCAACCATTCGGCCTCGCCGGTATCACCACTTCATCTCCTGATACTTCCTGTGCACGGAACAATCCATTCCAATCATTCATCACATACCGCCAGTTTACATACGCTGCCCCTACTAAGCTTGCCAAATCTTCTGTAGTCGGATCAAACTGGCTATCAATGATCTTATTATAACTGGTATCTTTTAGTTTGGTACAGGCCATTGCAAACAGCACTGCTATCCATATATATCTTTTCATTGCTTTGGTTTTAAAAATTCAGGTTCACACCTACAGTAAATGTTCTTACAGAAGGATACTTATCCCTGTCATCCACGCCCGGCGCCAGTCCCAGCCTGTTTACTTCCGGATCTATCCCCTTGTAACCTGTGAGCGTCAGCGTGTTCAACGTGGATACATATACCCTCGCCCCATGAATGTACTTACCCTGAATGTGATTGAAATTATAGCCTAAAGTGATGTTATCTATTTTCCAGAAATCTCCGTTTTCCACATAGTTACTATTGAACTCCAACGGCATATCCGTACTCAGTACCGCCTTGCCCATTACCTTGTCATATGCTGATTTCAGACGATTGTACTGCTGCAACCCTGTGTTCTCATAATACATGCGCTGGAAGTTCAGTATCTGGTACTTGAACGCGCCACGCATGGTCACGCTCAGATCAAAACTCTTATAGCGGAATGTATTATTCCATCCTCCATAATACCTTGGCAAACCATTTCCCAATACCCGCTTATCTTCAAATGCATGCTGATAGGAAGCATAATCTACCGGTTTCCCATCACGACCTTCATAGATCCATTTACCATCATTTGAAATATCTACCACTTTAAAACCATAGAAGTCACCGATATTACGACCCACTCGCACAATATTGGTAAATGTCTGGATCGGCTCTCCCGTACTACCCGTAGTAATGTAATCCACACTCGCCTGGTACAACTCATTGGAAAGCGTGATCAGTTTGTTCGTATTGGTTGAGAACATCAGGCTCGTACTCCATTCAAAATCGTTCGTCTTCACCGGAATGATATTTACCATTACTTCTAACCCCTTGTTTTCCATCTTACCCACATTCGCACGGGTGCTGCTATATAAGTTCGGAGGACTAGGCACCGCGTAGTCATACAGCAAACCATTGATCCTTCTGATATAATAATCCACATTACCACTCACCCGGCCATTGAACAATGTATAGTCTACACCAAAGTTGGATTCATGTTTCTCTTCCCAACGCAGTTTATCATTCGGATTCTGTGATGGGCCCAGTGTTTGTATCCAAACCCCATTGTTATACACATAATCGCCATAACTCAGGATACCCACACCCAGAAACAGATCTGTAGGCTGTGTACCCGTCACACCATAACCTGCACGTAGCTTCAGGTCTGTAAGCCAGCTGATGCCTTTCATAAATGGCTCATTGCTCACTCTCCAACCAAATGATACCGCCGGGAAATTGCCCCATGGCTGCTTCGTTCCGTACAACTGGCTCGCTGCCTCATGTCTCAGTGAAGCCAGCAATAAATATTTGTCATCATAACTATAAGTTGCACGACCAAAGAAACCTATCAGGTTGGTTTCTGACTTCTCACTAAATTGCACAGCCAGCCCTTGTTTCAGGGCATACCCTATACCAATGTCATTATATGAAAATCGATCTGTCGGAAAATCCCAGTTCTGCATATAAGAATTCCGGTAGTCAGTTTCCTGGTAACTATAACCACCCATCACACTGAATTTATGTTTGCCAATATTCTTATTATACTGCGCCGTCAGTTCCATCAATCGCTGTACATTCTGTAAAGAACCTACTGAAGCATATCCATTCCTGCCATCACGCAAAGTAGATATGTGTTGCTTGGTCTCTGAATAACCACGCTCTTCATTGTAACGGGTATAAGAAAACAACGCTGACAATTTCAACCCATCTATTGGCAACAACGTAATGGTACTGTTCATTCGCGTATTCTGTAAAGTGTTTTCTCCACTGCTCTCATACAATCTTGACAACGGATTTTCATAGTTGAACAAACCTGTCTGTTCAAACCACTTACCTGTAGAATCGTATATTGGAGATGTCGGATTCCGTATCAACGCCTGTCTGTAGGTATACCCGTTAAAACTAATTCCATCACCTGTAGTGGTGAACTTATTATTTGAATTCAATAAACCTACATTGATGCGCAGCTTATCGTCCAGCATGCTATGATTGATATCCACTCTACCTGTGAAAGTATTGTTGTCAGACTTCTTCATAATACCTTCCAATGAACGATAGTTCACATTCGCGAGGTAATTCGTCTTACTGTTACCACCACGGAATGTCAGGTTATGCACATGCGTGATCGGTGTCTGTGTAATGGCTTTCTGCCAGTCCGTATTGGACCCCAGGTCCCATGATTTATCACGCGTGCCCTCTGCTATCTGCTGACGATAATCTTCAGCTGTGAGCATATCCAGTTTACGCGCCACCGTTTGTGTACCCACGTAACCACTATAATCTACTGTGTTGGTATAGGCAGCACCTGGCCTTCTGGTGGTCACAATGATCACACCGTTCGTACCCCGGGTACCATATATCGCCGCTGCTGAACCATCTTTCAGTACATCCATAGATTCTATATCTTCCGGCGCCACTGTTTTCAGATCACCGGGTATACCATCGATCAGTACGAGCGGACTACTATTCGCACCTAACAATGTGGTATTACCCCTTAACAGGATCTGTGTACCACTGGTAGGATCGCCACTTGGTGCAGATACTGACAGTCCGGCTACTTTACCTTGCAATAACTGTCCGGCATCGAGTACATTTCCCTTTACAAAACTTTCAGATTTCACGGTAGCAACGGAACTGGTCAGATCACCTTTACGCTGACTACCATATCCAATTACCACGACATCCTGCAGGGAGTTTTCACTCAGTGCCAGTCGGATCGTGAGCTGGCTGGTACCTTTCACCGGGATCTCCTGTGTTTTATATCCTACATAACTGATGACCAGCGTATCATTGTCAGTAGAACTATTCAGGGAGAAAATTCCTTTCTCATTAGAGATCGTTCCTGCCCGGGATCCTTTAATAGAGATACTCACACCTGGCAACGGCTCTCCCTTTTCATCTGTCACCACACCAGAAACAGGCTTTGCAAAAACAGCAGGAATAGATTTTTTAATAATGATGTAATGTCCATCCTGCATATAAGCAAGATCGTTTGGCGCCAATACAGCATCCAGGATCTCTTTGAGAGAGCGTTCTTTATCTTCCAGTGTTGGAACCGCCGCCTGCTGGGCTACAGTGCCATCGATGATAAAAAGCAGTTCAGTGTTGCGTTCAATTTGCTTTAGTACTTTATCCAGTTTGGCGTCATGGATATTCAGGTGGAGTCTGATGGCGCTCAGGTCCTGCCCGCGGCTATCGCGGGCTACCAACAGCAGCGTCGTTGTACATAAAACCAGTATGACCAGGAACAGGAAGCGCATGATCTTTAATAACGGTTGAAAACGTTCGTATAAGGGAATAGGAACCCCGCTTAAAATACCGCAGTATTTCATATCTTTAAATGCATTTTGTATGATGTAATAGAAGTACAATGCCGTAGCGCTGAGGCATCTGAAGTTTGCAGACCGTGGATGCTGAAAGCGCTATGTTCTTTCTATCATGAAGAATCACCGGCGGGCATGCTGATAAATTTCATAACGGGAATATTTAATCAATAAAAAAACTATCCTTAATTACTACAGCCACTACCTGAAATAGTTACCTCCCTCTTATCTTCACTGATGCTAAATGTGGAATTGTTAATCTTACACAACATGGATAAAATGAATGGCAGATTGGCTGCCTGGTCAAAACTAGCCAGGAAAGTACAGTGCGCAAGTGCCGGATTTTCAAAGTGAATATCGACATCATACTTCCGGCTTAAGCGGTTGGCGACTTCTTCAAAGGTTTCATTGTTGACTTCAAAGCTGCCGTCTATCCAGGCTTTATATACGACTGCGTTTACTTTCTTTTCTCTGATCGCTCCTGTGATTGGTTCCAGCGCAATCTGTTTGTTGGCAGTGAGCACTTTCAATTGCTGGTGTTGATCTTCTACCTGTACTTTGCCGGTGGCGACGGTGATGAGGACTTTTGGATCATTTTTGTACGCTTTAATGTTGAAAGATGTGCCTAAAACTGTGGCGGTGCAGGGGCCTGCTTTGACGACGAAAGGGCGGCCTGCTGCCTGTTTGATATTAAAGAAGGCCTCGCCTTCCAGTGTTACTACTCTTTTATTATCAGTTTCGTTATACGTAAGTTTACTATCTGCATTGAGCCATACTTCAGAGCTATCCGGCAACAATAATCGATTTTGGTGCTCACGGGGAACATAAACGGCCATTTGCCTGGTAACAGGTGCTTTATAATAATGATAGCCAGCGGCAAACAATAACAACACTGCAGCAGCGATGCGCACCCATTTAACAGATTTTCTTCGGGGACCAATTTGAATCCCCTCCCTGATCCGTACCCCCATCTCCGCATCCGGTACTGGCGTGGGCATGGTTTCCCGGGCCTGGTACCACTCCTGCAAACGCTGTATTTCAGCAGGGGTGGCAGTGCCATTTAGCCATTTTCCAGCTAGTTCCTGAATGTTTTCTTTTGACATTGGAATTGCCCTTTAATAGGTAGAGTATTTTTCAAAAGGTTTACCCTTGGTCTGACGCAAAAAAATTTCACATAAATAAAGTAGTGTACAAAGTACCCAGTTTTAACCGCACTGTTTTCAGTGCACGGGTTAGATGCCCCTCAGCAGTTTTGACGGAGATATTAAATGATTGGGCAGATTCAGAGAGAGCATGATCTTTCAGTTTATTATCCGCAAAGACCAGGCGGCTTTTTTCAGGCAGTTCTGCCGCAATGGTATCCACCAGCTGCAACAGTAAGCGCGCATTCACAATCGCTTCTATATCGGGTGCCGACTGCGTCATGGCAGCCATTTCCTGCATACGGGTGCGAATGGTTTCCTGGCGGGCATGATAATGGAAAATAGCGTAACGGGTGATGGCGAAGAGATAACTTTTTAAAGTGGTCACTTCAATGGAATGCCGCTTTCCCCAGAGAATAATAAATGTATCCTGTACAATTTCTTCGGCGATTTCCTTCGAAGGAAGACGTTTGTAAGCCATACGGAACAGCACCTCCCAGTAGCGGGAGTATACTTCATTAAAAGCCGGAATAGCATCCGCTTTTATCAAATTCCATAAATCGGAATCCTGATGAAGATGCGCATTTTTCACGTGGTACTTATAAAGTATATATTATAAGTGTGTAATCTACAATTATTTTTTCTTTTATCCAACATTCACCGCATTCATCATCGTGCACCCCACCACACCGGCTGTCTCCGTACGCAACCTGGTTTCACCCAGTGATACAGGTTTAAACCCCTTACCCAGGGCCAGTGAAATTTCTTCAGGTGTAAAATCTCCTTCAGGCCCGATCAGCAACAGCGAATCTTTCCCTTTTTCCATGGCTTGCCAGAGATGTTGTTTTTGTTCCGGCAGACAATGCGCGATGAATAATTGCTCGGAAGGGGGCTCATTCACCAGTTTATCAAAATTGGCTGGCGCAGTCAGTTCCGGTAAATAATATTGCTGGGATTGGAGCATGGCAGATACAAGGATGTTTTCCAGCCTGTCTGCACGGAATTTCTCTTTTTCAGATCGATGACTGATCAGCGGGATAATAGACTGTATACCAATTTCTGTGGCCTTTTCCAGGAACCACTCGATACGGGAAGTATTCTTTGTAAACGCAATCCCCATTCTCACAGGCGCAGCCACCGCCGGCATCAGGGTGTATTGGGAGATCCTTACGACACATTTCTTGCGGTTATCGTCCGTAATCACCCCCTGGTATCGTCCCCCTTTCCCATCGGTCAGGATCACCTCATCCCCGGCAGTATGGCGCAATACCATGATGCAATACTTGGAACCAGGTTCATCCATTGTGTAAGTGGCTGCAGATGGCAGCAGTTCTTTTGCGTAAAACATGGGTGCAAAGCTATTTAATTGGCGCGAGAAAATGATTCTGAATCAAATGCCATCAAATTACCGCCTTACCCTCTTTCCCCTTCAGTCGCAATTTCCCCCTTTATTGACGTACTCCCCCCTCACAATTTTCTGTGAACAAATCTATATTTACAATTGTAAATTATACTATATGAAAACGACTAAGATCATTTACTGGGTTACCACCTCTATCTTCTTCCTCTTCGAAGGCGTGATGCCTGCCATCTATGGCAATTCTCAATTAGCCAAAGAAGGGTTTGTACATCTGGGTTATCCTGAATATTTCCGGGTGCTCCTCACTATCTTCAAAGTAACAGGAGCGCTGGTATTAATTCTCCCCTTCTTCAAAGGCAGGATCAAAGAATGGGCATATGCCGGCTTTACTTTTAACCTGATCAGTGCAGCAGTTTCCCATGCCGCTGTAGACGGTCTTTCCAACGGCCAGACCTTCTTCCCTATATTTGTCATGCTGATCTTAGCGATCAGCTACTTTACCTATCATAAAATATTTGGCGTATCTTCAAGGTAATAAAAATTATATGCCACGAAAGACCGCCATTGTTTTATTGCTGGTATGCCTGTCTGCTATCGTACACGCACAAACTACCGCTCTCCGGAAAACGATCGATTCTATTGCCACACATTCCAATGCACATATCGGCGTATCTGCCTTATTGCTGGAAACCGGTGATACGCTTACTTACAGAGGCAATGATCATTATCCTATGCAAAGCGTGTATAAGTTCCCCATTTCCCTGGCCATCCTGCATCAGGTAGATATCGGGAAATATAAACTGGATGAAAAGATCCTCATTACCAACGACGACATCATGCCCAAAGGCCATAGCCCTATCCGTGATGAACATCCACATGGCGGTGTGAGCATGACCCTCAGGGAAATATCCAGGTACAATATCATGGAGAGCGATGGCACAGCATGCGACGTGCTGCTGCGCTTATTGGGAGGAACTAAAAAAACAAACGCTTACATCCAAAGCCTCGGTGTAAATGGGATCAACATCGCCACCACCGAAAAGGAACAACAAAGCAATGATACCACCCAATATCGTAACTGGGCAACGCCAACCGGTATCACCCAATTATATAAGATCTACCTCCAAAATAAAGTATTGTCCAGCGCATCATACGATATCCTCTGGAAAGACCTGGCAGGATCTTACCCGGGCGCAAACCGCATCAAAGGGCTATTGCCCAAAGGCACGATAGTAGCCCATAAAACCGGCACCTCCGGCACACATAATGGATTCACTGCTGCCACAAATGATAGCGGGATTATTATCTTACCAAATGGGAAACACCTGATACTGACAGTATTCGTATCCGATTCAAAAGGAAGTGATGCTGAAAGAGAAGCCTGGATCGCACAAATCTCAAAAGTAATATATGATCACTGGAACAGGTAATCACTACCTGCTTCTCCATCTCCGGATCACATTATCAAAGATCCGTTGTAATACACTCTTTTCATCCACCATTATTTCTCCTACTCCTTCCATCCTCCCCCGGTAGTCTAACCACTGCCTGCGGGTAGTATACAATCCCTTTTCCAGGCTCAGATCAGCCACATAAACGCTGTCCTGCGCCTTGATCGTAATGACCCTCGCCTTCAGGGATCCATACTCCTCAAATGGATATTCGGCAAATTTCAGCAATACCTCCTGCCCCGGTTGCACCTTCCCCGATTTGTACCTGCTGATCAGGGCCTTTACATCATAAGTGGTATCGCTGCATGTAACTATCCGGGTCAGCCACACGCTGGATGGAATCGTATCCGGCAACCGGATGAATGCACCTCCTGCCAGTACTATCAACACTCCAAACGCAATCGCCGTAATCCCCCTCCTGATCACCCAGGAAGGTACCCTCCCGATGATCTCCTGTACGTCTTCACTATGTTCATTGAATTTCAATTCTGCTGGCATACGACAAGGTTTTAATTACCCAGTTCAAGCTGGTTTTTTACAAGCGAAAAATAATGACCTTTCTTCATGGTCAATTGCTGATGATTGCCAATTTCCACAATCTTCCCTTTCTCCAGCACCACTATCTGATCTGCATTTTTTACTGTGCTCAACCTGTGCGCGATAATAAACACCGTTCTGCCCGTAAAAAATTTCTGCAGGTTTTCCATGATGATCCGTTCATTATTAGCATCCAGCGTACTCGTCGCCTCATCCAAAAATATAAACTTCGGTTGCTTATAGATCGCCCTGGCAATCAGGATACGTTGCTTTTGCCCCGAACTGATATCATTGCCCGATGTACCAATCTTAGTATTTAATCCCAATGGAAGATTGTTGATAAACTGCTCAATGTTCGCCATCCGGATTGCATACATCAACCGCTCCCGGTCTGCTTCTTCCTGTACCGTTATGTTTTTTGCTATCGTATCTGCAAAAATATACCCATTCGTCATCACCACCCCACATTGATCTCTCCACCACCGGGACGATACATTGCCCATAGCCGTATTTCCAATATAGATCTGTCCTTCTGCCGGCTCATAAAATTTCAACAACAGCTTCATCAACGTCGTCTTTCCACTACCACTGGTGCCCACAATAGCAGTCACCTTTCCCATCGTCAGGTCCAGGTTGATATTATTCAGCACATGTGCCGATGAAGGCCCTCCGTATTGGAAGGAAATATCCTGCAACCGGATAATACCCTCCCTCGAAGGTTTTGTTTCTGCAAGAATGTCCACATGATGCCCATTCAATGGGACCTCCGAAACGGCCACCAACTCATGATCCGGCGTTACTTCATCCGGCTTCTCTTCTTCCTCACGGGTATGAATTTCACTCAGTCTTTCAAGGCTGATCTTTGCATCCTGCGCACCCTGTATAAAGTTAATCAACTGATCTACCGGCGAGTTCAATTGCCCGATCACATACGATACGCTCAACATCATACCCAGCGACATATGACCATTCAATACCTCCCGGGCTGCAATATAAGTAGCCAGTATATTCTTTAACTGTGAAAAGAAATTAGAACCTACCAACTGATACTGGTTGATGGCCAGTCCACTCACATTGATCTTAAACATCTTCGCCTGTATCCGCTCCCAACCCCACCTGAACGTGGTTTCACTATTGTTCATCTTGATCTCCTGCATACCGGATACGATCTCATACAAGGTATTCTGGTTATCCGTCAGCTGCTGAAACCGCGCATAGTTCAACTCTCGCCGCTTCTTCTGATAAAACAATATCCAGACAATAGCACATACTGACCCCCCAAAGAATACCCAGAATACCGTAAGACTATATACCGCCAGTACGACAGAAAATACCACCAGGTTCACCAGCGAGAACAAGGTATTAAATGACGTGCCCGTCAGGAATGATTCTATCTTATTGTGATCAGCTATCCGCTGACTAATATCACCCGGCATCTTGGTGTCAAAAAACCTGACCGGCAATTTCATCAGCTTACTGAGAAAATCAGATATAATTGAAATATTGATCCTGCTCCCAACATGCAACAATAACCATCCCCTTATCACATCTATCGCCGTATTGCCTGCAAACAATGCCAGTTGCGAAAACAATATTAACGACACAAATTCCGGATGCTGCTGGTTTATACCATAATCCACCAATGCCTGCGTCAAAAAAGGAGCGATCAGTGACAATACACTACCCACTACCATTCCAAGTAATAACTGCAAAAAATAGTTTCTATAAGGACGAACATAATTCAGCAAAAACGAAAAGCTCTTTACCTCTTTTTTTTCCCCCTCGTTATCATAAAATGATGCAGTCGGAGACATCAACAATGCAATTCCACAATTATCAGCCGTTCTGACCCACGCCTTTATAAAAGTAGCCTTATCCACCTTTACCAATCCAAATGCAGGATCGGCTACCATTATCTTGCCGTTCCTCCTGCTGTTATAATCCTGCGGAGGCAACACTACAAAGTGGTTCTGGTTCCAATATAATATACATGGCAGGGTTGCCTCGCTATCTAACTGCTCAAACGACAATTTCGCACCTACCGTGCGGAACCCAATCTTAGTCGCCAGGTCACTGATGTTTTTTAAATTCACACCCTCCCTGGTCATATAAGAATGATCCCTCAAGGTCTGCAATGAATAGTGCTTCCCATACCAGGCAGCAATCATCTTCAGACACGTAGGTCCGCAATCCATTTTATCAAGTTGCTTATATATCGGGAATCTCTTACGCATTCAGAGGTTGCTTATGGCTGTTAAAATCATTCAGGGCAAAGTTCGTCGCACTAATATCCTTTCTTAAATTTTCCTTCACATGCAGCTTTTCATCCAGGTGATTTTCCAGTTTCAACAACAATGCTTCTTTCTTTGCATAATCACTGCTTTGAACCAGCACCAGCATATCCTGGAACAGGGAGATCTTCAGCAGGTCGAACATCATGCTGGTCGGCTCATTCATAAACTCTATAAAGTTGTCTACAAACAATGGATAGTCCTTTTTCCTGAAACTATTCTTCACCTCCAGCCAGTTGGATATAATCACTCTCTCAATAGTATCTGCATTAATTTCCAGTCCCTCAAAAATCGCCGTATACATATCAGGACAATCCGGAAAATTTGCAGCCATCCTGATCGTCATAGACACCATCGCCCTGAAAGTTTCATAAGTATAATACTCTCTTGCATATGGAATAGCATTCCATATAGCAGGATCATGGTAGATGCCGCCTTTCAGTGAGCCGGGTACACCATTGAACAGGAACTTCATGAGGTCATTCGCTACCTTACAGCCTGTACGCCAGTCGCCACTGCGCAGGTAGGAACGGGAAATATTCCTGTACTGCTCCAGGCTGCGAAAGAACAAGGAATGAATACCGATATTGACCAGGTAATCATTCATCGCCACACATTCCATACTGAAATCTACAGCCTTGTCATACTGTTTTATCTTATGATAATACAATGCTTTTACGGACAGTCCCCATTGCTTGGCATACAGGTATAGGTGTCCGTTTAATTGCCTTTCAATCGTATGCTCCAATTCAAAAAATCCGGATAATCCAACCTCCCCTTGCGATACCACAATATCCTTTGCAATATCTCCGAACTTCCGGGTTAGCACATATACACTTTCCATTTCTTCCTCGCCGGTGCTATAGGGCAACATTTCCTTGTGCTGCAGAATAGCAATTAATTTTCCATAGTTATAGAGCATGGTGATTTCCTTTGTACTGGCAGGTAAATCATCACATACAGCCATTAAAGTATCCATTGAACGGTGAAGTGCTTCCATACAAAAACTTCTAAGAGGTTAAGCGATCATGAGTAACTTTCCAATAGGAGGTAATGATTTATCATCATATCGCATCAGTGCAATACCAATTCCAATCACACCCCATCCAAAACATACATGCCAGAAATCCGAAGCTTCAAGCAACCTGCTTCTGTAACCGGCATAAGGACCTCCATGAATGCCGTAAAAAGGTATCTGCTCATACCAGTAATCTGCACGCTCCAGGTATCTCACATCATTTGTTTTTTCATATACCTTTTCGAATGTAGCAGCCAAACCCGCCGCTCCGTATATATACCCGGCATCCAGGGTCAGGTTATCCTGCCGCGATCGCAACAAACAATCTTCCAATGCTCTTTCGGCCTGCTCCTTTAAAGATGTATCCTGCAATGCACCTGCAGCCCGATACAAACCATAAGCTGTTCCAAGATCACCATAGCACATCGCAAACTGCTTCGGTTCCACTTTATCATTCCGCATCAAAGGGAAAATACCACGTTCCTGTGTTCTTATCTGTTTGCTCACAAAGTGTGCTGTCTTTTTCAATATATCCTCACATATTTTCACTTCAATACCCGCTTCCATCACACTGCTCACAATATTCATAATTGCAGCACTGCCATGCGAAATTCCAATGTATACCCTGTCATGAATAGAAGGAGATCTCCAGTAATAATCGCCGTCTTCATCCGTATAGGCTTTATCACGGAGACCTCTCACCAACGTAGCGAGATTCACCGCCACAGCAGGATTCGTTTGTATACGGTACATAAAATAATGCCCTGCCGCCAGTGCGCCACTGTTATAATCAAAGTCACCCATGCCGATCTTACTGATCATAAGCGTAGCCAGGGCTTCATCAATATTTGTCAGGAAATCGTCTATATCAATATTCAGCAGGTTCGTTTCCCGCAGAAACAATAACATGCGACCTATCTGCCCCAAATGATTATCCAGTGAATCTGTTGCATATACCCGCCTGAAATCGCCGTTCAGAAATGCCAGCCCCTCCTCTAAATATTTCATAGCCAGGTCCAGGTAAGTATCATCCTGCTTATACTTTGCATAATAACTGTAGAATAAGGTATACCCCGTAAGCCCCGTATCGAAAGTGGCATTTTGTATCAGGTGCTCAACGCCTGTAATCCCGTCCCTGATGCGTTCAATTTCTTCACTGATCACCACGTTATTTTTAATAGTCGTCTCCATAGGTTAACTCACGTTTATAGATAAAGACAATTGTTTCCCCATTGCTACCAGTGAATCATAATACCTGTAAAGGGTATCATACACCACCAGTTCATGAACACGGTGCCTTGCCAAAAAGGTCCTGTTCATCGTCATATGTATATAGCTGTTGAGCAGGCCATCCAGCTGTTGCACCTTCCCTTTTATATGCTTAATAGTGGCAGCATGCATGTCGCCTCTCACATTATAACTCTCCATCGCCGCCAGTACCTGTGTAGTTCTCCTGGCAGGTACAAACACTTCCTGTATCAGCGATTTATTATTCCTGTATTTATTGCTCAGTGACTGATCACACCTGATAGCGCTCTCCCTGCTTCTACCTGCAAACTCCCTGAAAAAGTTATTCCGCAACTGCTTCATAAAATCCCTTTTCTGCATCAGGTCATACTGAAAATTATCCAGTAGCTGATCTACATTATACAGGGCCATTTGCCAACGCAGCTGTTCGCCCCGCTGCCCCTGCAGGTGATCAAGCATATTGATCACAGCCTCACTATCATAGTAAAAGAGCGATTCACTGTCTTCCATGGTAAGGGTACCATAGCGCTCCAGCTCACGCTGGTAAGTATCCATCATACATTTAAATACCTGTCCCGATTCTATAAGGGGTTCCAGTTCCGCATTCAGTTTTTCTGCAATCCGGTACCAGCCTTCCTGGTCGGTTCCTCTCAGCAGGCGTAAACGGATATGACTATCAGGGTCATTATAACGGATAAAGAACCATTTTTCAATCGCACCACTACCTTTCCATTCCTGTAACAACGGTTGGATAATATCCCTGAGCAACAAGTCCATCGTTTTAAAACCACTGTAGATTTTTAAATATAACCACTTGCTACCCGGACCAAATGTGCGCTGACAAACTACTGATGAATCGATCAGTTCTTTTGCAGGTTGCTCTGCAAACACCGGACTGGACACAGACATAGGGATCACCATCTCATTGCCGTAATGACCCTTTTCATCTTTGATAAAACAATTTTCAGGTGTCAGCAGGTGTTCTAAAAAAGTAACCCCACCCTTTCTCATGGCCTGTATCACATGTCCTTTACAAAATTCGCTGGTGGTATCTATCAGCAATTCATTATCCCCCTCTGAAAGGATCACATAGCGGGGTACCTGGTATTTTTCCAGGAATGCATGCAGTGTATCCATCAATACTTCGTCCGTACTGTTCCTGAATCTGGCCAGGAACCATTTCTCCCTGTGCAGGATGATCTTTTTATATTCCACCCTTGGCAAATGAGGCTCCGGCGCATAGTTATACCATTGCCACCTGAAACCCGTGTTCACAAACATCGACTGCAGATCTGTCAGAAAGCGCACAAATGGCTGGGCCAGGTCTGTATTGAAGGCATTGGTATGACAAGGCAGGATTTCTTTGTTCAATCGCCTGGACCGTACCACAATCCGGTTATTCCTAATGGAGACGAGTATGTCGTTGACATCAATCCTATAGGCCGGTTCTACGGCAGACTGACTCAGAAAAGCAATTTCATAGTTCCGCTGTACAGGACGAATCGACAGGTTCGCAAAATGGCCTTCCGGCACATAAGCGATTTCCGCCATAATCCGCTCTCTGTTCACCTCCTGCTCGGTACGGGTGATATGCAACATTTTTTCTTTCAGGAGACTGTCCCCATGCGCAAAACGGGCCATCAGTTTGGCCGCAGAAGGCGCATGCAGCTGTGTGGCCAGAAAAGCATATTCGCCTCTGTCAATCGCCTCGCAGGAACTTGCCAGCAAACTGCCGAACATATAACAGGATGTTGACTGTGTAGGCCGGTCGGCGGCTGACCTGGTTCTTAACATCTCCAGGTCAGCCGCAGTGAGTGTGATGACCTGTCCACCGGTTTGCCACCAGCTACGCATCTTATTTTCTACAAGGTCTTCAAAAGCCAGTCGCTTACGGGCAGCATCCCCACCACCGGGTGTGATCGCCAGTTTTTCAATCAATGGCATGTATTCTACATTGCCGGTAGTAGCTAGTCCATAGCCAATGCCTACATCCGGGTCCAGGGCCAGTACCAGTGGAATTTCCGCCTGTTCATACCGCTCTGCAAATTTCTTCATAAAGGTTTCCAGCAGGGAAGGAACATAAGAAGGAATGGCGCTGCTCAGTTCATAAGACGCCTCCGCCAGCTCACTGATCACCTGCCTGTTCAGGTTATTCTGCTGCATATTATAAAACATGTCTGTTTGCAGCACCTCCAGTCCACTCACAGGTATCACGCTCCCGGCCTTTTCTTCCACTGCCTGAAAACCGGGTAGCGAGATTTTTTCATCCTTCATGACGTGTAACGCTTCTTCCAGTGGTGCACACACCTGCTCCTGCCCTAGCTCCTGAAGGCGCTGAATAAAGGCAGGTACAAAATTTTCGTTTGCAATAGCAGGCATCAATTCATGTGTAAGCACCTGCGAAGCAATCAGACCATTGATAAAATTGTTGATGGCCTGCTCGTCAGAAATAGTCTTACCTATTTCGACAGTCAATACAGGAATGGTCACACCCTCCTTTGCCAGTTCCAGTACCATATCGATATAATCGCTGGCGGTCAGTGCACTCAAAGCATGATTGCGCTTACCTGCCACCATAGTATATTCTACATACAGGTAGCGATACCCCACCTTGTACAAGGTGTTATTCACATAATACCTGATCTGCTCTTTTATTGCCGGCTGTCTGGCCAGCTGGTGCGTGAGTTCATTGATATAACTCATATCAAACCGCGTCGCTTTCCGTATTTTATTACTGTCAAAGCTGACCCCACTTTGCTGCTCATGGATGCTTCCACAGGCAGAACCGGCAAACAGGCCAAAGGGTGTACTGCGGGTACACATGCGGGAGTAATACTTTTGCAGTCCCGTCAATAATTTCTTCAATTTTTTGGGAGATAATTCCTCTCCTTCCAACCATTTTTGTAGAGACATATATAAGTCCCTCGATGAAATATAAATGGCTTCAGAAAAATAAGAGTCACGAAAAAGCTGCTTCACTGCATCCAGGTTGCCCTGATCCAGCAGTTCATTCAGATACAGGATCTCCTCGACGGGTTTTGCCGGGGTACGCAGCAAATAAAAATCTTCTAACACGTAATCCTTCATACAAAAAGTTTAATAGGTTCTACCTTTCTCTTCAGTATTACTGAGCTTACTTTGCTGTCTGGTCTTGGTTTTGCCAAACTTATAAGAGACTGACACACGCACCTTCCGGGCATCAAAATAATTGTTGTAATAAGTAGTTACACCATCTACCGTACTATGGAACCGTGTCTTCATGGTTCTGAAAATGTCGGTCGCATTCAGACCAAGAGATAACTTCTTTTGATAACACAATACGGTGACACCAAGATCCACTCCATAATAAGCATCAAATTTGTTCACACCTGACAGCTGTGGAAAAGTATAGGAAGCATCCACGCCCCCCATAACAGTCTTTCCTTTATTGAAATAAAAAGTATTGCTGGTAGATACATCAGCCCCCCATCCATGCTGACTGGCAGTATTTGTTACTTTTGAGCGGGTATCGATGTAATACACGGCGGCTGTGCTGGAGTTTTCCCACCAGTTGCCCACATTCACATTCACGGTTTCATTGATCCCATAATTACGCTGTGAATAATAGTTTTGTCTCGTGAGGCGGGATACCTTCGTCACTTCGTCCGTCAACAGGATCTGGTCATATACGTTGTTCAGTATATTGGCCTGTATCCGGGTGATGAACATATTGTTGTGTATATAATTCAGCTGAAAAGTATTGTTATAAAACGGCTGCAGGTAGGGATTACCTTCATAATAAAAATACTCGCTGATGTATTGTTTAAAAGGATTCAGGTACCAGTAGTTCGGCCTGTTGATCCGCTTTCCGTAAGAGAAAGAAAAGCTGTTCTGCTTATCTTTTGTAAACCCGATATAGACAGTGGGGAATAATTTCAGGTAATTATTCTTAGTCGTCTGATCCTGGGTGACAGAGATGCCGGTAGTCTGTGTATACTCCGCCCGCAGCCCCACCTGGAAAGCCCATTTACCTCTATTTTTCAGGGCATTGACATACAGCGCTTCAATCCTTTCTTTATAGGTGAATGAATTACTCTTTGTCGTATCATATTTATACCCCAGGTCAGTATAGCTATAATAATTAGTCCCACTTTTAGTATCAATATAACTGAACTTGCCACCAAAAGAAAAGGTCACAAACCGTGGCCGCAGGTTCACATCTGACTGTAGTGTAAAAGCCTGTACATCCTGCGGGGCGGTATTCCTGAACCGGTAGCTGTTGGTCATTTCATCATCCGGGTTCAGTACATCACTTTGGGTGAACTGTTCCAACCTGTTATTGAAAGTAAAATATCCACCATCCATACTGAACTTGCCACCCAGCGAATCAAATTTATTTTCATAATGCAGGTTGAAATCGTGGCTTTGTGTATGCCGGTCAATATTATTCTTTGCATCTATGAGAGAATCCAGTTTGCTGAGACCGATAGTCGTATTAGAACGCTCATTGGTAATGGTTTTCCTGCTGGAATAAATGTAGGTGAACCCAATCAGCTGCCGCTTATTGTAAGTATAGTCAATAGCCGTCCGGGATAAAATATTTTTATTATCGTTCACTGATTTTCTATGTTGATCCCAGGTCTGATCGGTATAGTAGGTAACAGGGTTAGTCAGTTCGTTATACAAAGATTTTGTCCCGTTCAGACTAGTACTGATATTCCATCTATTTCTGTTCAGGTTCAGTAGTACACCTCCGTTCTCCCCACTGTAAAACGCCTGGGTAAAAGCACCATTTAAGCTACCACTGAAACCTTCCTGTCGTTTCTTTTTTGTGACAATGTTGATGAGACCATAACTTCCGCCTGCATCATATTTAGCAGGAGGATTAGGGATCAGTTCAATTCTCACCACTTCACTGGCGGGCATACTGCGCAACATATTGATCAGGTCATCGCCGGATATATGTAATAAGCGGTCGTCCAGCAATACATTGAGCATCCCCGTTCCCCGCAGGGAAATTGAACTGTTGGAGACCCTTATACCGGGCATTTTGCCCACAGCATCCAGCGCGGTAGCACCGGTTAAGGCTACATTGTTTTCCACATTCAGAATGGTTCTGTCCAGTTTTTCTTCCAGCACTGGTTTCCGGCCATTCACCGTAACGTTCTTCAGGGTAGTGACAGATACGCTCATAATGATAACCGGGAGGCTGATATTCGTGTCACTGACATTGATTGCATGCAGGTATTCATTAAAAGCAAGACGTTGAATATGGAGGAGATAACTACCCTTGTCAATATTCTTCAGGAGGAAGGTGCCATCATTGTTTGACTGTGCGGTATACATCACCTTTTTATCCACACTATTCATCAATTGCACCATGGCCCCTGCCACAGGTAAATGAGCGCTGTCCTGCAATGCCCCGGAAATAGTGAGCTGTTGTGCCAGAGCCGGTAGCGTGACAAATAAAAAAAACAGGAAAAAGAAATATGGCTTAATTGTAGACATCTGAAAAAAAATGTAGTAACATCCCCCTGCATGTACGTACAGGGGGATGTTAATCAGTATGATTATAAAAGCTTACGCTTATTCTGTAAAACTGGTGCTTGCGCCGGAACCGCAACCGCCGCCACCACCGCTACCGCCGCTGCCGCCAGTACCACAGCTGCTGCCGCCACCACCACAACCGGTAGAACCAGCTGCTATATCTTCACTAATACCACCATTGATTTCCCGCAACTGCTGTTCGTCCAGCTTTGCAATAGTTTCCTGATCCAGGGATAATGGATTTAATACTACCTTTTTCATATAATCGATTTTATTAGGAGTAAAATGGATAATTATTCGGCAGCATCAACTAGACATTGACTACCACCCGCACCACAACCGGTAGAGGTACCAGTGCTGCATTTGCTTCCACCAGATCCGCAACCACTGGAGCTTCCGTCCACTTCCTCACTGATACCACCTGTGATTTCCATGAGTTGCTTTTCATCCAGTTTCGCAATGGTTTCCTTATCCAGGGCTAAAGGATTTAACTGAATTTTTTTCATATAAACCTGCTTTAAATTCTACGGGCAAAAAACTCCCTGCTACAGGAGCAGGGAGGAATTACAGAGTCAATTAAGCTTCATCAGACAAACAGGTGCTTGCACCAGATCCGCAACCAGTAGAACCACCACTACCGCAAGTGCTTGCACCGGAACCACAACCAGTGGAACCAGCAGCTAATTCGTCGCTAACACCGCCAGTGATTTCTAATAATTGCTTTTCATCCAGTTTAGCAATTGTTTCCATGTCGAGGGCAAGAGGGTTTAACGCTAATTTTTTCATTTCAGATGATTTTTTAAAATAATGATGAAGTCTCTACTCTTTGGGTCAGGATTTTCGAGTTCCACCTGTGTTGCGCAACAATAACTTTCCGGATTTAATATGCGGATTAAACTGGTTCCAGAAGGAAAAAAAGGTCCCAATGCCTTTACGATCTCGTAAAGCACACACTACACCCCTTACTATAGAAGTGGAAAGAAACAATAAGTCGTCCCCTTGGGCAAAAGAAGAAAAGCATTCATGACGACATTACATCCCCATAAAGTTGAACATTGCAATTCAGATAACTAATGCATGGGGAAACCGTTTGCACTGTTCGTACATGCATTTGCATTTAGATTTGGCTCTCTTATGATTAGTTTATGAAGTTGCATTTGATCTAAGGATAAGCAGTAAAAATCTTCCTCAACAAACTCTTCATCGGTGAATACGGGATCATCATTCTTTGAACACGGGTTAAAACTTATTCATCGAACTTTAGCTTAGATTTTTATGAATTTTAATGGCTAATAAAACGATTATTTTACACTGGTTGTAATCGACTACAATTCAAATATAACTAGAAAATGATTTCAAAAATTCGTGTCAACAGATTATTTTTATCATGTAAAATGGAATGAAAATTGATAATTGTACCTTCCAACTTACGAAGTATTAAATACAGCAGCATCGCGGGCATTAGAAGAAAACAAGAACCGGTAATTTACGGTATAAAAAACCGGTAATTCACGGTACAAAGTCACACGAAAAGATACGTGCTTTTCTATTTTAACTTTTCTTTTTTTATTGAGTAGTTCATCTTTCAACTGCGTTTCAATTTCGAAGTCCAGCATACCTGCTTTTAACATCCCTTTTGCCTTGCCCACCAACTTCCTATACAACTTTACATCTCTTATACTCAGTTCCCGATACACCCGCGAAGCAAGCGGAGAGGCTATCTTCATCAATGCAGCATCTGCCATGAGTGGTTTAAACGCAGGATCAGTTTTCACCCTCTTCCCGGTCAACGAACTTTTCATACGCAGCACAAACCGCCCACTCCTCATCGGAGCAAGTGTCATACCCTGTTTGGTACGCTGCTTAAAAGGTCGTTTTCCATGTATAATCATACTATGAATATACCGCTAAAAGGCCACTAAACCGCTGTAAAAGCGTTCAATTGAGTAGTCTTATGCTGAAATCTCAGGAACAACAATACTGAAGCTGTGAGTAGTCCCAATAATAACCCCCACCAGATACCCTGGATGCCATAGCCCCAATATATCCCTAACAAATAAGCAACCGGTAAACCCAATACCCAATACGCCAATAGGGTAATCATAGTCGGAATCTTCACATCTCCCAATCCCCTCAATATACCCAATCCTACCACCTGCGTACCATCAAACAACTGAAAGAACGCCGCTATCAAAATCAAATGCGCCGCTATCTCCACCACCGCCGGATCATTGATATACATCAGCGGCAATACCCTGCATCCCACTAAAAATATCAACGCCGTTGTTCCCATCATGATCAATACCATATGGTAACTCGCGATCGCCGATAACCGTAACTCCCTCAACTGCTTCGCCCCAAAATGATTCCCACTCTTTATCCCGGCTGCCGCCGAAATACCACTCGCCATCATATAAGTGATAGAAGCTAAATTGATCGCTATCTGGTGCGCCGCCTGCTCCCTTGCACCAATCCATCCCGCCATAATGATCGCACTGCTAAACGCACTGATTTCAAACACATACTGCAACGCTACCGGGGTGCCGATTCCCAATATCTTTTTAATCGTCTGCCACGATAAATACTTTGCCGCAAACGCCTTCAGATAAGGCTTGAAACGATGGGCCGTCAACACATACCAACACATCGCCACCGCCATCAGTATACGATCCGTCAAGGTACCAATCCCTACACCAATCACCCCCAGCCTTGGCAACCCACCAATGCCATACACCAGCGCAATTCCCACTACGATATTGACGATGTTCCCTATTATACTGATATGCATGGCCTGCTTCGTAAACCCAAGCCCCTCCGCAAATTGCTTAAATGACAAAAACACCATCAATGGGAAATAAGACACTCCCAATAATTTCAGGAAAGGCTTCGCCTGCATAGCCACCGCCGGTACCTGGTCCAGTTTATACAGGTAATTACTTCCTACATAGATCAATGTACTCATCACCATCCCCATCACTAAATTGATCACAAGACTATGTCGCAACAGGTCTCCGCAGGCATGCTTATTCTGCCTGCCATACTCCTGCGCGATCAATGGGGTCAATCCATACGACATCCCAATCCCGATCACCATACAAATAGAAAAAATACTACTCCCCAGCGCTACTGCCGCCAGCGGTACATCGCCCGTATGCCCAATAATAATGGTATCAGAGAGGGCCACCATCGTATGCCCCAGCTGACTAATAACGACCGGATATGCCAGTTTAAAATTATCTTTATAATAGGTTTGATACTTAGTCCACACGTTGTTAAAATTTGATAGCAATAAAATACGTGAAAATGGTAATTCGCTAACGGGAATAAACCCCATTTCCAGCAATAAAAAAAGGCGCTTCGGTGAAGAAGCGCCTTGTATCGTAAACCTTTTTATTGCTAAAAAGGCGCCTCTTCATCGAAGTCCATATCATTCATACGTGATCCTTTCTGGATGTACAGCTTTGCTTCGTCTGTAGCACCACCATATGAATCCTTAGCTGAATTACCAACCGGCATAAAGTTGCCGCCACCGCCACCAGGATTCTCCAGACTACCATCATCCTCAAAGCGCTGGAATTCCAGGATCGCTCTCAGTTTGATCGTATCCAGCTGACCATTACGGTGTTTCGCTATACGCACGTGGGTTTCACCTTTATTAGATTCACCCATCTCATTGGTATTGATTTCATAGTACTCAGGACGGTACAGGAACATTACCATGTCAGCATCCTGCTCAATCGCACCAGATTCACGCAAGTCAGACAGCTGTGGCATCTTGTTACCATCTTTTCTCTTTTCCACATCACGGCTCAACTGTGACAATGCAATGATCGGTACGTGTAGTTCCTTCGCCAACCCTTTCAGATCACGGGATATCTTGGAGATCTCCTGCTCACGGTTACTACCCTTACCATCTGCATGACCACTCATCAGCTGCAGGTAGTCAATGATGATCACTCCTACGCCATGGTTGTGTACAAGACGACGGGCTTTTGCGCGTAACTCGAAAATGTTCAATGCCGGGGTATCATCAATAAAGATCGGCGCCTTCGCCAGTCTTTCGATACCATGCGTCATCAGCTTCTTCATCTCGTACTCTTCCAGCTTACCCCGGGTGATCTTTTCCAGCTTAATCTCTGACTCGGCAGAGAGAATACGCTGTACGATCTGCCCGGAAGACATTTCAAGGCTGAACACGGCCGCACCTTTCGGAAAGCGGGGATGCAACGCAGCATTTCTGGCCAGGTTCAGCGCAAACGCAGTCTTACCCACCGCCGGACGTGCCGCGATGATGATCAGATCCGTTGACTGCCAGCCATAAGTTACCTTATCGAGAGAAGGGAACCCGGAAGGTACCCCTGTGATATCATCACCTTTATTACGCAGATCTTCGATACGCTTCATGGTATTCACCAATACGCGGTCGATACTGTCATAGTTCTTACGAAGGTGATTGTTCGTCACCTCAAAGAGTTTACTTTCGGCGGAGTCGAGCAGGTCGAATACGTCGGCAGTATCTTCGTAGGATTCAGATAAGATCTCTCCTGAAATACGGATCAACTCTCTCTGAATGAACTTTTGTAGAATAATACGGGCATGCGCCTCAATATTGGCGGAGGATACCACCATATTTGTAAGACGGGTTATATAATAGGGTCCACCTACTATCTCCAGTTCGCCCATTGATCGTAACTCTTCTACCACTGTGAGAATGTCCACAGGCATGGACTTACCCGCCAGGCGGGTCATGGCAGTAAAGATTTTCTGATGTGCCTCTACATAAAAACATTCACCTTTCAAGATCTCTACCACGGTGTCAAACGCTCCTTTCTCAAGCATAATGGCTCCCAATACGGCCTCTTCCATGTCCTTTGCCTGAGGTGGAATTTTACCGTACATCATGGTAGATACGTCAACGGACGGCTTACGACGTACATTGCGGTCTTTCTTAAGATTGAGATCCATTTATTTTTTATCTGATTCTGTTAACCAAAAATACTATATGTCGTGGCTATCCTTAGTTTCTTTTACAATTTTTTGTACCCGTTATGTCCTTCTCGATTTTCGAAATTGCAAAGCTTTTTAGGGCCGTAAAAACTAAGGTAACCGCATTTATTCATTTAACAAGGGTTGATTGCTGATATAGTTTATAAGACACAATTCACAGGATATACACCCGCAAAATGTCAGTTATCCACTGACTGCAATCCACTTATTCACATTATTAACGCACAATCCCCACACAAAGGTGCACATAATCACAAACATTGTTAAAAAAGTTTTTCCCCAATGGTTTGGAGATATGCCTGCTGTGATTATCGGCGGACTTATCCACATCCTGCAAAGATCGCTCCTTTTTAGTTGAGATTGCTAACACTTCTTAGTCAGATTTGTGCAATGCGACCAACATTGGCACATTCGTACATTAATTTTACCTTTACGCACTTATTAATTAATCAAATGACTATTTCATACAATTGGCTGTGTGACTATTTGCCGGTGAAACCAACACCGGAGGAACTATCTGTGATCCTGACACGCATAGGTCTGGAAGTTGAAAGCCTGGAAAAATTCGAATCTGTTAAAGGCAGTCTGGAAGGACTTGTCATCGGAGAAGTACTCACCGCAGTACCACATCCCAATGCTGACAAACTGAGACTGACTACTGTCAATATCGGTGCCGCTGAGCCCCTCAACATTGTTTGTGGTGCGCCGAACGTAGCTGTTGGACAAAAAGTAGTGGTGGCCCCCATCGGTGTGACCATCTACCCTGCCACCGGCGAACCGCTGACCATGAAGAAAGCTAAGATCCGTGGCGAAGAAAGCCATGGTATGATCTGCGCTGAAGATGAAATCGGCCTCGGTAGCAGTCATGCAGGTATCCTTGTGCTGGATCCTTCCCTGACCCCAGGTACCCCTGCCCGCGAAATCTTCAAACCTTTTGAGGACTGGGTGTACGAAATCGGCCTTACCCCTAACCGCATGGATGCTATGAGTCATCTCGGCGTGGCAAAGGATGTGTGTGCTTACCTGAACAATACCGGCAATACGCTCGATAACAAAGCAAAAGTCCCTGCACTGGCTCCATTGCCTGAAGCAAATGATCGCTACGACATCGCCGTAACCATCGAAAATCCTACTGCCTGTCCTCGTTATGCAGGTATCACCCTCACCGGGGTGAAAGTAGGCCCTTCTCCGGCATGGCTGGCACATCGCCTGCAGGCAATCGGCATCCGTTCTATTAATAATGTAGTGGATATCACCAACTTCATCCTACATGAAACGGGTCAGCCACTGCATGCTTTCGATGCTGATACCATCAAAGGCCGCAAGGTCCTGGTCAAGAACCTGCCACAGAATACCCTCTTCGTCACCCTCGACGAAAAAGAACGTAAACTGGACGCCGCTGACCTCGTGATCTGCAATGCAGACAGCGAACCAATGGCCCTGGCCGGTGTATTCGGTGGCCTGCACACAGGTGTTAGTAATACCACTACCAATATCTTCCTGGAAAGCGCCTGCTTCGCTGCTGCCAGCATTCGTCCTACTTCTTTCCGTCATGGATTGCGCACAGACGCTGCTGCCCGTTTTGAAAAAGGTGTGGATATCTCAGGTACCGTATACGTTTTACAACGTGCCGCTGCCCTGATCTGTGAACTGGCCGGTGGCCAGGCTGCATCAGGTATCATTGATGTGTATCCTGAACCTAAGCCAGCTGTGGAAGTGGAAACCTCCTGGAAATACATCCAGAAGTTAAGCGGTAAAGCCTACCCTGCTGATAAAGTTGAACGGATCCTGGTGAGCCTTGGATTCACATTCCTCTCTAAGACTGAAGAGCGCTTCCGCGTAGCAGTTCCTTTCTCCAAACCTGATATCAGCATTCCTGCAGATATCGTGGAAGAAGTAATGCGCATAGATGGCCTGGATAATATTGACATTCCTACACAGGTGGTGATCACCCCATCTCCGGCTTCCCGTCCTGACAAGGAAAAGATCCGTGAAAAGGTGGCTAACTACCTGGCGTCGAATGGTTTCAATGAGATCTTTACCAACTCCATCACGAACAGCAAGTACTACACACCTGAAGTACTGGCTACGACCGTTCGTATGATCAACAGTCTGACCGAAGACCTGGACATCATGCGTCCTTCTATGCTGGAAACCGGCCTGGAAAGTGTATCGCACAACCTGAACCGTAGAAATGACAACCTGTTGTTCTTCGAATTCGGTAATACTTACGCTACCTACGGCGAACATAAATATGAAGAAACTGCTCACCTGAGCCTGTACCTCACTGGTCAGAAGGTGGCAGAAAGCTGGTTGCACAAAGCAGCACCGGTTGACTTCTACTTCCTGAAAGGGTATGTGCAAAATGTATTGCAACTACTGGGTATCAAAGGATTGCAATGGAAAGAAGGAGAACAGAATACCTGGGAGATCGTAGTAAAAAACAAATCGGTGGTGACCCTCGGTGCTGTGGATAACGCAAAACTGAAACAGTTCGACATCAAACAACCGGTATGGTTTGCAGATTTCAACTGGCTGAATTTGATAAGCCTGTTGCAAAAAACAGAAAGCTTCTATAAAGAGATTCCGAAGTTCCCATCCGTACGTCGTGACCTGGCACTCATCCTTGACAAACAGGTGAAATACGCTGCAGTAGAGGCCGCAGTAAAAACTGTGAAGTCTCCACTCCTGCAGGATGTGAACCTGTTCGACGTATTCGAAAGTGAAAAACTGGGTAATAATAAGAAGTCATACGCAGTAAGTTTCACCTTCCAGGATGCGCAAAAGACGTTGACTGACAAGGAGATCGATGCGGTAATGGAAAAGCTCATCAAAACATTCCAGGCACAGCTCCAGGCTGAGATCAGAAAATAATTAAGATGCTCCACTCAGGTATCATAGCCCAGGTGGAGCATTTTTGTTAAAATCTCTTGAATATTAATCTCCGGTAGTTTCTATTATCAATTCATAATCCGTAATTTGTACTCATAAGTACATTTGAACATTGGCTTTGGAGCAACACATACTACGAATTGAAGAAAAGCTGCAACAGTTGCTGAAAAAGCTGCAACAGGTGCAGTCGGAGAATGTATCGCTCAAAGAAACGTTGCAAATCAAGGACAACGAACTGATAATGAAGCAACAGCAGCTCGATGAGCTGGACAATAAGTTACACTTAGCCAGGATCGCGGGTGCTGCACAGGGTGCTCCCGGAGACAAGGAAGATGACGAAGAGTTTAAGAAGGAAATGCGCAATAAGATCAATGAATATATCAGGGAGATTGACCGCTGTATCGCCTTATTGAACATATAAACGACACAACCATGGAACCGCTGATCCCCATTAATATTATCGTAGCAGACAGGTCCTACAGATTAAAAATCAAGCCGGAAGAAGAAGAGGAAGTACGCCGGACCATGAAGGAAGTGAACGAAAAGATCATAGAATTCAAAACTGCGTATGCGGGCAAAGACTTACAGGATTATATCGCGATGGCGCTGATCATGTACGCGACCCATCCTGTTACCCACGGTGGAAAAGTGCAGGCTGGTCTGCAACCATTTCTGGAGGAAAAGCTGCAACATCTGGAGACATTGATCGATGAGCACTTAAAATAAATTCAACCAACCTCGGTTCAGGAAATGCAAAAGAGTCCCTATTAATAATTTAAAAATGAAGGAAATATATTAATATGCACCCTGAAAAGAAGATGTTTTGTAATAAAAAATGTTGAGTCTGGTAAGTGATGGATGATAGGAAGGGGCTGAAATGTTTTGAAAAAGTGGATTTCTAGAAAGTAATATATTCTAATATATAAATACGATATAGCAATTTAACGTTCAGCAAATTACTGTCGCTTCCCCGTTCATGAAAGCTGCGCCTGATGGCCCATACGGGGGTCTGGCCTGCCAAAATACCTACAAATCCTCAACTGTACTGCATTGCAGCACATTCTTTTTTGTATTTTCGCGAATCAGTTCTCACCCTCTACCTTTTCCACGGAATAGGGATGTGGCCAGGAATGCAACATAAATCAAGTTAAAATTATTGAAATGGAATCTACTTTAATCGTAGCAATAACAGCAGTAGCTGCGTTGATCATAGGAATACTGCTAGGCAAGGTTATATTTGCTAAGAACACACAAATAAAAATACAGGAAGCTGAGGCTCAGGCTCAAAAGATCGTAGAAGATGGGAAAGTAGCCGCTGAGAATGAGAAGAAGAATAGAATACTGGAAGCAAAGGAGAAATTCCTGCAGTTGAAAAGTGAGCATGAAAAAGAAACACTGGCCCGCAACCAGAAAATGGCAGATGCTGAAAACCGCATCAAACAGAAAGAACAGAGTCTGGCACAAAAGACGGAAACCTTAACGAAACAGATGCAGGAGAATGAGGCGATCAAGGAAAACCTGACCCGCCAGATGGAGCTGGTAGCTGTAAAACGTACCGAACTCGAAAAACACCAGGAAGAACATATTCGCCGTCTTGAAAAAGTAGCGGCACTCACAGCAGAAGAAGCACGTCATCAGCTCATCGAAAGCCTGAAAGAAGAAGCCCGCTCACAAGCCCTCTCTCACATACAGGAGATCATCGAAGATGCTAAACTGAAAGCAAACAAGGAAGCTAAGAAAATCATTATACAATCCATCCAGCGTACGGCTGCAGAGCAGACCATCGAAAACGCAATCACTGTGTTTAACCTGGAAAGTGATGAGATCAAAGGCCAGATCATTGGTCGTGAAGGTCGTAACATCCGCGCTATCGAAGCGGCTACCGGAGTAGACCTGATCGTAGACGACACCCCTGAAGCTATTGTATTATCTTCTTTTGACCCACTGCGTCGTGAAATCGCCCGTCTGTCCCTGCAAAGACTGGTACAGGATGGTCGTATTCACCCTGCACGTATCGAAGAAGTAGTTGAAAAAACGAAAAAACAACTGGAAGAACAGGTAATGGATATCGGTGAAAGAACCGTGATCGAACTGGGTATCCATGGTCTGCACAAGGAGCTGATCAGACTTGTAGGTAAGATGCGTTTCCGCTCTTCTTATGGTCAGAACCTGCTCATGCACTCCAAGGAAACAGCTAACCTGTGTGCGGTAATGGCAGCAGAACTGGGTCTGAACCCTAAACTGGCCAAACGTGCTGGTCTCCTCCATGATATTGGTAAAGTACCTGATGAAGAAACTGAACTGAGCCACGCCCTGCTGGGTGCCAAACTGGCTGAGAAATATGGTGAGCATGCAGCGGTAGTGAATGCGATCGGTGCACACCACGATGAAATGGAAATGCAATATGTGATCTCTCCGATAGTACAGGCTTGTGATGCCATTTCTGGTGCGCGTCCTGGTGCCCGTCGTGAAATCATGCAGAGCTACCTGCAGCGTATTAAAGACCTGGAAAACCTGGCGCTGGCACATGATGGTGTGGAAAAAGCGTATGCAATTCAGGCAGGTCGTGAGCTGCGTGTGATCGTAGAGAGTGAGAAAGTAACAGACAACGATGCAGATCGTCTTTCATTCGAGATCGCGAACAAGATCCAGAATGATATGCAGTATCCCGGACAAATTAAGGTGACCGTGATCAGGGAGAAACGTGCTGTTAATGTAGCGCGCTAATTCAGTAGAATTAATATATTTAAAGCAGGCCTGGAAGTTAGATTCCAGCCTGCTTTTTTAATTCCACTAATTATTTAACTCAATGATTATGCATCCCTTAGAATCACAGATCGAAGCAGCTGTCAATTATCTCTCTCCTTTTAATGTTGATAAAGCCCGCGTAGGTATCGTATTGGGCACAGGTCTGGGCCAGCTGGTACAACATATTGTTGTGAGCAAGACGATCTCATATTATGAGATACCCCATTTTTGCTTATCGACAGTAGAGTCGCATAAGGGTCAGCTGATCTTTGGTAAGATTGGTGAGACCCCTGTTATTGCGATGCAAGGGCGATTTCATTATTATGAAGGGTACTCCATGCAGCAGATTACATTTCCGATACGGGTGATGAAGGCGTTGGGGGTGGAGGAGCTATTATTGAGTAATGCCGCGGGTGGGATGCGACCGGCGTTTAAGAAGGGGGATATGGTGCTGTTGGATGATCATATTAATTTACAGCCGGAGAATCCGCTTCGGGGGTTGAATTCACCAGTGTTTGGCGTGAGGTTTCCGGATATGAGTATGCCTTATGATGAGGAGTTGGGGAAGTTGCTGAAGGTAGCGGCGCATAAGGTGGGGTATTTTTTGAGGACGGGGGTGTATGTGGCGGTACCTGGGCCTAATTTGGAGACGAGGGCAGAGTATAGGTTTTTGAGGATGATAGGGGGTGATATGGTGGGGATGAGTACGGTGCCGGAGGTGATAGTGGCGAACCAGATTAAGTTACCGTGTGCGGCGGTGAGTGTGATTACGGATGAGTGTGATCCGGATAATTTGCAGGCGGTGAGTATAGAGGAGATAATAGAGGTGGCGGGGAATACGGATAAGAAGTTGAGTGAGATATTTGTGGAGGTGGTGAAGCAGTTGTAGGGGCTTATTTTACAGAATTTGTTGCTGGCCTCAAAGGGGGCCACAGGCCCCTTCTGAGGCCAGTAAACAAAAACGCTTTTACCGGATGGCAAAAGCGTTTTTGTTTGTTTATTTTGAATGAGAAGGATGATCATCTTCTTCTTCATCATCTTCTTCATCTTCTTCGTCATCTTCTTCTTCGTCATCTTCATTTTCTTCGTCATCCTCGTCTTCATCGTCAAAGTCATCATCCTCATCGTCGTCCTCCTCCTCATCTTCTTCATCTTCATCCTCCCCATCCTCATCATCCTCATCATCCTCATCTTCTGTATCCTCCTCTTCTTCAAAATCATCTTCTTCCTCTTCATCCTCCCCTTCTTCCAATTCTTCCTCCGCCGGATCCGGCACATACACCACATCCTCAATATGTATCGTCTCTATAATCACATTATCAGGATACTCTTTTTTATCTTCATTTTCCCCTGCCGCAGGCTCTTCCTCACCCGCTTCTTCACTTTCAGCCGCAGGCTGCTCAACTTCCACCTCTTCCTCTCCCAACGCCAGTTCTGTATTCTCTCTCTCTTCTGTTTGCTCTTCCACCTCTCCCAACGCCAGTTCCAACTGCCCACTCACCTCATCTTCAATCACCGGAAAAATATCCTCCACCAACTCTCCATTCTCAGAAACAGACAATATCAGATTATCATCCTCCTGTCCATTTCCGCCGCCTACCCCCGTCATAAACGTTGGCTGCACCCCCTCTTCCTCAAACACTTCCTTCAACTTAGGCAGATCCGAAGCTGAATTCAACCCGAAATAATCCATAAACGCCTTCGAAGTCGTATACAACAGCGGCTTCCCTGGCAAAGTCTCACTCCTCCCGGAAATCACAATCAACTCCTTCTCCAACAATTTAGTAATGGAATAATCCGTACTCACCCCACGAATATGCTCAATCTCCCCTTTTGAAATAGGCTGCTTATACGCCACAATCGCCAGCGTCTCCAACGCTGCTGTAGACAGCCTTTTCAGGAACTTATCCCCATTCAGCTGCGCCACAGTCTGATAATATTCTTTCTTAGTCAGAAACTGAAACCCTCCCCCACTCTCTCTCACTTCAAATGCATAAAACTCCGAGCTATACTTTTCCCGTATAGCCTCAATTGCCGTCTCCACCTGGTCAACAGTAACCCTGTCTTCCAAAAAAGCCAGTGCATTATTCAACAAGTCCGTGATATCCAGCACAGGCAGGGGTCTGTCAGCAGCGAATATCAGTGATTCAACATGAGGTATGATCTGTGAGATTTCCATTATCCGGTTTTCAATTGCTGGCGTCAGCGCCTATAAGCTAAAAAGTCAAAGACCGAAAATACAGTCTTTGACCTTTATGAAGAAATCAAAAATTATCGTTGTTAATACGATGTGTATAAGTCAGGCTATTAACCTTCCAATGCCGCTGCACCACTCACAATCTCAGTCAGTTCGGTTGTAATCGCCGCCTGACGTGCACGGTTGTAGCTGATCTTATAGTTACGCAACAGTTCATTTGCATTCTCTGTCGCCTTATCCATCGCCGTCATACGAGCACCATGCTCAGAAGCATTCGCATCCAGCATCGCTTTGTACAACTGTGTATTCAGAATCTTCGGCATCAGTTCAGCAATCAAAGTTTGCTTTTCAGGCTCGAAGATAAAGTCAGCCTTCGCAGCTTTCTTGCCTTTAGCAGCAGGAACTTCTTCCTCCACCTTAGCGATTGGCAGGAATTGTTCAGCTTTATAAAACTGGGTAGCCGCATTTTTAAACTGGCTATAAATGATCTCAACGGCATCATATTGACCGCTGGTGAAACCATCCATTGCAACTGCAGCCGCTTCCTTCACGTGATCGAAATCCAGGTGAGCAAACAGGTGCCAGTAAGTGTCGTTCATTTTGTAACCATTCTTACCAAAATGCTCCCAACCTTTCTTACCGATAGGCAGGATAGTTACATGGCCTTTTTCAAACTGTTCCTGGTATTTTTCACGGATCACCTGCTTAGTCAGCTTGATCAGGTTTGAATTGTAAGCACCACATAAGCCTCTGTCCGAGGTTATTACAATTAGTAATACCTTTTCAACAGGACGCTCTGCTGCCAATGCCAGGTCAATGCTACCTTCACTGTTGGAAACAATGTTTTGCAACATTTCCTGCAATTTAACGGCATAAGGACGCATTAGTAAAATTGCATCCTGCGCACGACGCAGTTTCGCAGCACTCACCATTTTCATAGCCTTAGTGATCTGCAGGTTAGACTGTGTGGACTTAATTCGGTTGCGAACTTCTTTAAGCTGACCGGACATAATGTTTTATGTATTACGTAAAGTTTATATGACTAAAAGCTCTTTAGGAGCTCCTGAATTTGGCTGCAAAGGTAAGAAAAAGTAATTAAGATTGGTAGGATTGTGGATAGTTTGGTGTGAAACCAATGTGATCTTCGTCATATATTAATAATACTGTATGATAGGTTGAAACAAACAAAAAAGAAGCATACAATAACTATCTCCGGGAGGTAAAGAATCCTCTTCCCCCTCACTTCCCCGGCACTGACTCCGTCCATGTCTCATTCCCCTCCTTATCCACATACCCCACTTTCCCATTCAACTTAATCAACCCTCTCCCATTCTGGAAAATAACCGCATTATCATACTTACGCGCAATCACCTCCTTATTTGCCGTATCTATAAACCCAAACTTCCCACTCACCCCAACCGGCGCATACCCCTCATTAAAATTACCCACCCTGTCATACATAACAGGAATCACCACCTCTCCTTTATCATTCACAAACCCAAACTTATTATCCTGCTTTACCCAGGCCAGCCCATCCTTAAATGGCCCCACTTTATCATATTGAGTTCCAATAATCTGCCCCGTCTTCAAATTAGCACGCCCACATTTCTCCCCATTATAAATCAATACACTATGATGACTCACTCCACTTATCATATCATAAGCTGGTTTCAGGACTACCTTCCCCTTACTATTCACCATCCCATAAAATTCCCCCACTTTAATCCTCGCATATCCATCCTTTTCTGGCTTTACCTCCGCATAAACCGGCGCCACCCATTCCTTTCCCGTACTATCCAGCAATCCCTGCTTCTGTTTCTTACTCACAAATAAGAATGGCCCCTTCACCCATGCAGAATCATACTTATAAGCAGAATGCTTCCCATTAGCAAACACGAATCCATACTTTCCCTTCGACTTCACAGGGGCTACTCCATGCACAAATTCACCCACCGCCTCATACTGAGCAGGGATCATTTCATGACCTGCGGCATCATTGAAGCCATATTTTCCATCTTTCTGGAATTTCACCAGGGAGTCAGCTTGCTGCGCATGAGCGAAAATTGCCGGACACAGGAGGAAAGAGAGGAGGAAATATCGTTTCATAGGAAAAGGATTGTATACCAAAAATAATAAATATCATTGAATTATGTATAAAAAGGCCTTTGCGTGTGCAAAGGCCTTTCCTTTAAAAACTTTTAAAGCTTGAAAAAATTACAACTTCAAAAGTTAAAACGCTAAAAACTCAAAACATTACAACGCTAAAATGTCAAAACATTAATTAGTCAAAACGTTAAAAACGTTACAACATTAGAAACTTCAAAAGTTTAAACATTAAAAATTTAAACCGTTAAATGATTAAAAAAGTAAAACATTAAAAACTTCAAAAAACGCTAAAAACCTAAAAGCATACCAACTCATAATTTAATCTCCGTTCCCAACACCTTCAAAAAAGCAGCAATCCATTGTGGATGCGCCGGCCATGCAGGTGCCGTCACTAAATTTCCATCCGTCACCGCCTCATCTACATTCACAGCAGCATAATGCCCACCGGCAATTGTCACTTCTGGTCCCACTGCCGGATAAGCTGTCAATGTCCTGCCTCTTACCACATCCGCCACTGTCAATATCTGAATACCATGACAAATTGCAGCAATCGGTTTATCTGCATGTGCAAAATGTTTTACCAGTTCTATTACACGTGCATCGAGTCTTAAATATTCTGGTGCTCTTCCACCTGCAATCACCAATGCATCGTATTTGTCAGGTTTTACATCCGAAAAAGAAGCATTCAGGATAAAGTTGTGACCACGTTTTTCACTATATGTCTGATCACCTTCAAAATCGTGGATGGCGGTGATGACTTTATCCCCTGCCGATTTATCAGGACATACTGCATGTACATGATGGCCGACCATCAGTAACATTTGAAAAGGTACCATGGTTTCGTAATCTTCTGCATAGTCTCCGGTGAGGAAAAGGATGTTTTTTTGAGCCATGAGAGAAGGGGGTTTTTAAGGGTGAGATTAAAGATAGTGAATAAATTTTTTTATGCACAACTGCAACTTTTTTCCACCTAAAGCGACTAATTCATAACAAGTAAAATCATTTTTATGGAGACACGTTTTGATGAAGTCATCTTGCTTATAAAACAGGCAAGAAGCAACGCCATCAAGCAAGTTAATATTGAGTTGATCAATTTACACTGGCAGGTAGGGGCGTATATAAGTAATAAAGTTGCAAATGCTATTTGGGGTAATAAAACGGTAACCGAACTAGCAGATCATATTGAAAAACATCATCCGGATCTGAAAGGATTTACCCGTAGAAATTTGTACAATATGAAACAATTTTACGAGGCATACATCCCATCATTAAATAATGATAACCAATCAGATATAATTGTACAATCAGTGATTGCACAATTTAACCAAACAACTAATATCTCAACAAAACATAAATTGTGCAGACACCGTCTGCACAATTTATACTCACAACTTTAATACCCCGCATTCTGCCCAAAATCATTACTACTCCTATCAATCTGATCCTGCGGTATCGGTCTTAACACATGCTTCTCCGCTATATTCACCCCGCCCTGCGGATTATGCAACCTCACCCTCTCCAACAACTTCCCCGTCCGCACCAAATCAAACCATCCCATCTGCTCCCCTACCAACTCTCTCCCTCGCTCATCCAATATAAAATCTATACTCAAATCACCCTCCCCAATCTTCATCGCCTCCTTATGCGCATCCGTCTCCGCATCACTCGCCCCCACCTTCGCCGACCGCACACGCAATGTATTGATATACCCCACCGCCGTCGCATTATCCCCCTTCTTCATATACGCCTCCGCCGCTATCAAATAATCCTCTGCCAACCTATAAGCTATAAAAGGCCGCACACCACTCGCCTGATTATCCGGCCGCAACGCATCCGCAAACTTATTCAATGATGGATACAACTTCTCTGTATAGTTACGAGGCGGCACATACAAATACTTCTTACCCGCTATCTCTGCATCCGTCACATCTACCCCAGGCATATACACCGAAGTATCGCCCACCTTCAACTTATCTGTCGCCGTATTACAATACCAAACCCTCGTAAAAAACTTCTCATACCGCCCATCATTCACCCGATCCCTATACAACGTATCCAACAAAAACTTCGTCGGCCTAAACCGTTTCCACGGCGTCCCATTCGCCAAATCCCGCTTCATCCCCGACAACACATCATATTGCATTAAAAAGAACCTGCACGCATTATTATCCGACGAATTATACAACGCATCATTCACATACTGCACCGCAAACACCGTCTCATTATTCTTCTCATTCCCCTGCGCCCATACCTGCCCCACATCCGGCAATAACTGAAACCCATACTGAGATATTACCCTTGTCGAATACACCGCCGCACTATCATAATCCGTACCCACCGCCGATGTAGAAGATGCCCTCGTTAAATATACCCGCGCCAATAAATGCTCCGCCGCCGGCTTCGTAGCACGCCCCCACTCTGTCTGCGACACCGGCAACACCGCCGCCGCATATTGCAAATCACTTATCACCGATGCATATATAGCAGCCACCGGATCACGATGCGCCTCCGTCTCTATCGAAGTATTCTCTTTCAAATTCAACGGCACATCACCAAACAACTGCAACAATATAAAATAGTAATTCGCCCTGCAAAACCGCGCCTGCGCCACTCCCGATTTCTTAACTGCCGAGTCAAGTCCCGGTATCGCATCGGCCCTCGTCGTCACCACATTACACACATTGATCGCCTGGTAAAACCCATTCCAGATCTCCCTCAAATGCGCATAACTTGGATTCAACTGCGACGTATACTGGTTCACAAACTTAAAATCCCCATCCGACCCATTCGTATACGTATCCGTTCCAAACACACTCACCGTCATCCCCCGCTCTGTACTATAAAAGTTTCTCAACCCCGCATAACTACCACTCACCGCCGTCGAAAACCCTGCCGGCGTATTATAAAAATCATCCGTCACATTCGTCACCACATCCTCATCCAACATCTTATTACACGATACCACCACTATGAATATTAAGAATAAGTACTTTTTCATGATCAAAATAATTTAAGAATTTAAAACGTTGCGTTTACTCCAAATTGCAACATCCACGTTGCCGGCGCATCTATACCAATCAAATTCACATCTTCCGGATCTATCCCTTTCCACTTCTGCCTGTATGGCGCCACTATCAACGGCTGCTTCAAATCCAATGAAAATCTTAACGACTCCATCTGCCACCGATCCATCACCTTCTTCGGCAACGCATACCCCAATCCTATATTTCTGATCTTGAAATAAGATCCATCAAAATAACTCAACGTATTATAGTTATTAGGCCGCTCCTGGTTTGAGTTCGGACGTGGAAATTCATTCGATGGATGCGCAGGCGTAAAGTAATTCACATCCAGGTTATTATACCTTCCAAACAACGTATTATAGGTCGCATAAAAATCACTCTTGACCATACTCCCCATTCTCGCAAATGCTACTATCGACAAATCAAATCCTTTATAACTAAACCGCTGCGTCATACCACCAGACCACTTCGGCTGCGATGATCCTAAGATCACCCTATCCTTATCATTCAATATCTTATCATTATTCACATCGGCCAACTGTATCTCACCCTGATGCTGTGTATACACCTGCGCCGCAGCTTCCGTCTGCCAGATACCCACTTTCTTATAATCGTAATACACATAGGTGGGCTGCCCCACAAACCATCCATTTCCTATATCCTGTGTCTTGCCCTCTCCCAATGCCAATATCTTTTCACGATTTATAAAAAAGTTCACATCCATCGTCCAGCTAAACCCACTCTTCGATTCTATATTCACTGTCGAAATCCCTACCTCTATCCCTTTATTCTGCGTCATTCCCGTATTCTCCAACACATAATCAAACCCATTACTATACGGCAGGAATCGCTGTAATAACAAATCTGTCGTCTTCTGTTTATACACATCCACCGTACCACTGATCCTTCCCTTCAGCACACTAAAATCCAACCCTATGTTCGATGATGTTGTCGTCTCCCACGTCAGATTAGGATTGCGCAATAAGATGGGTGAATACCCCAACGTTCCCTTATTATTAAATGAATAAGTCGTTCTTCCTAACAATCCCTGCGTGGCATAAGGCGGTATCCCCGTATTCCCGATCTTACCATAACTCGCACGTAATTTCAAATTATCAAAGAATGTCACGCCCTGCATAAAATGCTCTTTCGTTATATTCCAACCCAACGCGACTGATGGAAAATAACCCCACTTATGTCCCGGTGCAAAACGACTGGAACCATCTGCACGCAAAGTGAGTGTTACCAGGTATCTATCATCATACCCATAATTCACACGACCCATATAAGAAAGGATCGTCCACGTACCCAAACTACTCCCTATCCCCGTCACATTCGCTGCCTGCCCTAATCCATAATACTGCTGCCACTCCACCGGAATACCTCTCACTGATGCAGAACTACTATCTTCCCGCTGCCTCTGCACACTATACAATGCCGTCACACCAAGATTATGTTTCTGCCGAAAGGTCTTATTATAAGTCAACAGGTTCTCCACTGTATACGCCCACACAAACTGACTTTGTTTGGTCGCCGTCGCATCACCTCCTCCTATGAGCAGGTCTGTACTATTCTTTCCTAAAAACAACCCATAATTATTCTGCTGTAAATCTGTCCCTACATTCAGGCGATATTTCAAACCATCGAGAATGGTCACTTCGCCATACAGACTATTGAAAAACCGAAGATGATACAAATTTTCTACCCTGTTGCCAGGTACATAATTCAACAATGCATTCGGCTGCTGGTTATCACCAGTAGGATAAGTAATAAGATTTCCATTGGCATCATAAGGATCTGCTATCGGCAACATTTTCAACGCATCTCCCATACCATTATAACTACTGCCTTTGCGCGTACTATAAGCAGCCAGCATCGAAGTGCCTACTGTAATACGTTTACTGATTTCCTGGTCCACTGCTACATGCAGATTATAGCGCTCATAACTTTGTAATTTCAATACCCCCTGGTCTTTAAAGTATCCACCCGTCACTGCATACTTTGTTTTTTCTGATCCTCCACTCACACCCAAGGCATGCCTCGTTTGCCAACCCGGACTAATCAACAACGACTGCCAATCTGTATTCACGCCTCTCTTTATATTCGCCAACTCTGTCGCATTAAAGATCTTGGCATCCGAAGCTTCCGGGTTGCTATCGTCATAAGACCCTGTGTTACGATAAGCCTCTCTCTTCATTTCAGTATACTGCTGCGCATCCATCATATCCGTACGCCCCAGTGCATGCACATACCCATACAACCCACTATAACTCACCACCGGTTTATTCCCACTCTTCCCTTTTCGCGTAGTGATCAGCACTACGCCATTCGCACCTCGCGAACCATAAATAGCAGTCGCAGATGCATCCTTCAAAATATCCATCGACATGATATCCGGGGGATTGATATCATTCATCGCCCCTGCAAAAGGAATTCCATCTACTACATACAAAGGATCATTTCCGGCAGAAAGCGATCGCGTTCCCCGCACACGTACCCTCGGCTCATCACCCGGCTTCGCACTATTATTAATGACATCTATACCAGGGGTCCTCCCCTGCAATGCCTGTTGCGCATTTGTAACCGGTACTTCCATAATCGCCTTGCTGCTGATAGAAGCAATAGAACCGGTCACATCTTTCTTCTTTTGTTGTCCATAACCAACTACGACAACTTCTTCGAGTTTCTTGTTGTCTTCGGCCAACTTCACATCAATCGACGATCGGTTGTTAACTGGAATTTCCTGTGGCAAATAACCAATAAATGAGATGACAATGGTGGCGCCGGGCGAGACTTTGAGCTTATAAGCTCCCATGTTGTCGGTGACAGTTCCGGTCGATTTTCCTTTCACAGCTACAGTAGCACCAATCACAGGTGTTCCATCTGACGCAGTTACTCTTCCCGAAAGGTTCACCAACTGTTGTGCGCGTATCAGGGTTCCCAACAATAGCAGATACAGGAGTATCACCCCCGTTTTCGATAACGTGTGTTTCATTACGTAGAATTTTAGAGTAACAGAATAAGTACTTAGTTTATTTTGAGTATACAATGAGCCCTTCCTTTTCCAGCGGGTAATAACTACAGCTTATTTATGATCAATTTTAATCCAGGTTTTTCTTACAATTCCGCGTCGGGGCAATACAAGTTAAGTAGATTCGTTATAAATTGCAAACGATTGCATAAATTTAGAGACAAGTTAGTACTGCTTAGATAAATTGAATTTCTACCGTTCATCACATTAATGGTGCAATCGGTTGAATAAATGAAGGTTAATATTTATTTTTAAAACTAGTTTTGGTTCAATGTTATGAAAAACACGTTACTGGTCTGTAGTGTCCTGTTCCTCAGTAGTTGGGCAACGGCACAAAAGAAAGCTCAATGGCATTCACTCTACAATGGTAAGGACCTCACGGGATGGAAAGAAGTAAATGGGACAGCTACCTATGAGGCCAAAAAAGATGAAATCGTGGGCACATCCGTCACGGGAAGTCCAAATTCTTTTCTTGCTACCACAAAAGACTACGGTGATTTTATTTTAGAGCTGGAACTCAAGCTCGATGCGGAAATGAACTATGGTATTCAATTCCGCTCGGAAAGCAAACCTGACTATAACAATGGTCGGGTACACGGTTACCAGATGGAAGTAGACCCTAGCGACAGGGCATGGAGTGGTGGTGTATATGATGAAGCTCGTCGTGGTTGGCTCTATCCGCTGGACCTGAATCCAGGTGCGCAAAAGGCGTTCAAAAAAAGTGACTGGAATAAATATAGAATAGAATGTCGTGGATCGGAGATCAGAACATGGATCAATGGCGTTGCCTGTGCACATGTGATCGACGACATGACATTAAAGGGTTTCATCGCCCTGCAGGTGCACCAGATCTACAAGCCTGAAGACAAAGGCAAACAGATCCACTGGCGCAATATCCGCATATTAGAAAACCCGGATGCTTCACAATATTCTCCTTACGATAATATCTATGTGGTGAATAATGTTCCGAACACGGTGTCTCCACAGGAGCAGAAGAACGGGTATGCATTATTATGGGATGGCAAAACATCGAAAGGATGGAGAAGAGTGAATAAACAAGACTTCCCCACCACCGGCTGGACTATGGAAGATGGTTTACTCACTATCCACCAGTCTACCGGCGATGAAGAAGGTTCTGGTGGCGACATCATCACCGACAAACAATACGGTGCGTTCGATCTTGAGTTCGATTTCAAACTCACAGAAGGCGCTAACAGCGGTGTCAAATACTTTGTAAAAGAAGACTACGATACCAAAGGAAAATCAGCCATAGGCCTGGAATTCCAGGTACTGGACGATGAGCGCCACCCGGATGCCAAACTGGGCCGCGATGGAGACAGAACCCTGTCTTCTCTGTACGACCTGATCCCCAGGAAAAAGGATGCTAACCAGAATGCATTTAGAAAAATCGGTGAATGGAACCATGGCCGTGTCATTGTATATCCAAATAATCATGTGGAACATTGGCTGAATGGCATAAAGATGGTAGCGTATGAAAGAGGGTCTAAAGAATTTAAAGACCTTGTAGCGATTTCTAAATACAAAAATTGGAATAACTTTGGTCTTTGGCCAGAAGGGCACATCTTACTCCAGGATCATGGTAATACTGTATCCTTTCGTAGCATAAAAATCAAAAATTTAAAATAGGTTAACAAGTTGCCTTTAATTATTAACCTAATTTTGCAGCGGGTATATTAAGCCGGAGTCGACTGTAAAGTGAAAATTTCAAATGAAACCGGGCTGGAGCTTAAACGATTGAGTAAACCAGCAAGCATTTGAAATGAATGGAGTTAAGCTGATAAATACCTGATTTTAATAAGTTTTCATTGTTCACTGTTCTATATAAAACATTCCGATTCTTCGGAGTGTTTTTTTATTTTACGCCAGTTTCCATCAACAAAATCTAAGTTAACAATGCTGTTTAAAAAGCACTATCTCCTACTGCCATCGATGCTGCTGGCAATGGCTTGTGGTCAGCCTGGCAAGAAATCCGGCAATGATGCCGATTCGCTGCACCACCTCGTCCAAAAATATTATGATGACAGAATGGAACTGTTTCCACTGGAAGCAACCATGAATGGAGAACATCAGTATGATAGTCTCCTGCAAATTGACATCAGCGAACAGTTCCGTCATCGCACCGATAGCTTTTACACCAGCTACTTAACAGCACTCAATGGTGTAGATACTGCAGGCCTTACGCCCAATGACCTGATCAGTTATCTCATGCTGCAACGCGACCTCACCCTGAGCAAAGAGCGCCTGAAATTCCCTGATCATTACATGCCGTTTGATCAATTCAGTGGCCTTACCTTAATGCTCCCTTTACTAGGCTCTGGCGCCAGCGCTCAACCATTCAAAACTAATGACGACTACCGCCATTTCATGTCCCGCATGAAATCATTCTCTGAATGGGCAGACACAGCTATTGCAAACATGCGCAAAGGCATGGAAACAGGTGTCGTATTACCCAAAACACTGGTTGTGAAAATACTTCCACAACTGGCTGACATCGCTAAGAAAGACACCGGCAATGTTTTCTATGCACCCCTCAGAACCCTGAAGGATACTGCACTCGCTACTGCCTACAAAGCATGCATCGAACAGTATATCTTACCTTCTTATGCACGGCTGCACGACTTTATCGAAAAAGAATACCTGCCCAAAGCACGCACTACCAGCGGTTATGGCGCACTGCCTAACGGTAAAGACTGGTACGCGCTCTATAGCAAATACTGGACGACCACCAACTTCACACCTGACGAAATCTTTGCCATCGGTGAAAAAGAAGTAGCCCGCATCAAAGGTGAAATGGAAAAGGTAATGACGGAAACTGGCTGGAAAGGCGATCTGCCCTCCTTCTTTACGTACATCAGAACCGACAAAAAATTCAAGATCTTCTCTACCCCCAAACAAATCCTCGATAGCTTCGCAAGTATCAAAGACAGGATTATGCCAAAGGTAAAAGAACTGTATGGTCACCTGCCAAAGACACCTTTCGAAATCAGGCAGACAGAAGCTTTCCGGGCCGCCTCTGCCAGTGCGGAATACATGCAGGGTGCTGCAGATGGTTCAAGACCAGGTGTATTCTACGTACCCATTCTGAATGCAAAAGAATTTGGTTACACCGGTATGCAATGCCTGTTTCTGCACGAAGCAATACCCGGTCACCACTTCCAGATCTCTATTCAACAGGAGAACGATTCGTTGCCAAAATTCCGCAGATTTAACTGGATCGGGGCATATGGGGAAGGTTATGCACTATATTGCGAAAGCCTTGGTAAAGAGTTAGGAATATATACAGATCCGTACATGTATTTCGGTAGGTTGAGTGATGAAATTCATCGCGCCATCAGACTCGTTGTGGATGTAGGTTTGCACTACAAAGGATGGACCCGTGAGCAAGCCATCAAGTATATGCTTGATTATGAACCAACAAGCGAACAGGAAGCCACTGCAGAAATTGAGCGTTATATGGCTTTGCCGGCACAGGCTTTGTCGTATAAAATAGGCGAAATGAAAATCCGCGAATTGAGGAATAAGTATACTGCTGAGTTGGGAGATAAATTTAATATCAAAGATTTCCACGACGAATTGTTGAAAGATGGTTGTGTACCATTGGATGTGTTGGAAGAAAAGATGGCGAGGAAATTCAAATAATAACATTTTGCCCTTTGCAGATGCCATCATACTGCAAAGGGCAAACATTATGAAAAAATATATACACCATCAATTACTGTACAGCTTCCTGATAATCCGGATTTAACAATAAAATATGTGTTCGCTTTGAGAAAAGATACTTAAATTTATAGTGGGAAATATATAATTACAGGGAACATCGGAACCACCAAGGTTTTAAGGAACGTTGCCATATCACTAAGAGACTCATCTATAACAAAAGCTATCTGCTCAACGCGCCTTTTACCATTTCACGTTACAAAAGATATTGCACGCTTGTGCCTTATAATTATCACTGAGAGAATAGGAATTTTTTAACTTTTAAGCTGCCAGTACTATGTTTGACATGACCCTTAATTACTGCCTTGCTTTCCCTGCCGTAGTGCGGGAAGATAAGTGGGATGATGATGTACGGTTTTCCGTAGGTGAAAAGCTTTTCTGCATGATCTCTAAAACTTTTCCACATCAGGTATCCCTGAAGTGCAGGCTGGAAGATTTCCATCGCCTCATTTCCCAACCAGGTATCGTACCGGCGCCATATTTGGCCCGTTATCACTGGGTACAGATCAAACAATTGGAAACTTTGCCAGTTCCCGAATTACAGTCTTTATTACAGAATGCCTACGATCTGGTAGTGAATTCATTACCTCCGGAAGAAAGGGCGCAGATATTGCGTGAGCAAAGGGTATAGCACCCCTGGATTTTTTGTGGTAGGAAGGTTTGCGCCTGACGCTGGCAGCGTTAAGGACTTCTAATTACCCTGAAAATATTAAAAGCTTTTACCCAATCAGGTAAAAGCTTTTTTATTTGGTGGGTGGCCAAAGGCCGACATTTTTAAAAGAAGACAGTGTAGATGATATCATACAACCCAAACACGATCAGCGTACACGCAAATACTTTTTCAAGTAATGGTGATTTCATTTTCACCGCTGTTTTCGCTCCTAAATAAGAAGAGGGTATCGCCGTAAGCGCCAGTAAAAGCGCCACATTCCAGTCAATATGACCCAGGTACCAGTGCATGATGGCCCCGGGTATGGATAAGATCGCAGATAAAACGATGGAACATGCCAGCGCCTGCTTTATAGGCATTTTTAACCGCTTAATAAAGAAGCTACTAAACAACACCCCGCCCGCGTTCGCCAATAAACCGGATAATAAACCAATACCTATTGCCGCCACGATCATTAACCCGGTATGAAACGCTTCTTTTTCAGCAACTTCTTCAGATTTCTTTCTTAAAAATGAAATCAACAACGTCGTACCGATTCCCATGATGAATAAAGCGGTAAAGATCATCAATGTTTCACCCTTTAGGTAATGGCTAAAATAAGCCCCTAATACCGTAGCAGGCACGCCAAATATTGCCCCTAATCCAATCACTCTTTTATCGAAAAGCTTTTCCTTGCTGTAAACCGCCGTTGCAGATATCGTACTGGTAATTGCCGCGGGTAATGGAGAGGCCAGCGCATAAAAGGGGTTGATGCCGGCAAAGATCTGTAATGCCGGCGTACTCACCGCACTTCCTCCTTTGCCTAGTAAACCGGAAAGATAGCCCACGATCAATCCGATGGATAATATTACCCAATAATCAGTCTGTTGAAATAACGCAATCATATACAGGTTAGACACACACGTGCCGGTTGGCAGGTAGTCGGTTGGTTTTGATGAATTTCCTTTTTAGCAAAAATAAGTGTCGCGGACAAGCCAAAAGTACAGTGTTGGCGGAGGTTCAACAAAATAATCAGGGTATTAGGTCATTACTAAAAGTTATGGGATATAACTTTATGTTATGATTCTGACTGTCGTGAGTTTAAGGGGGAATAGCCTACCAAGTCTAGGAAATATAGGAAATCAGGGGATTAGCTAAAATAATCCCCTGACACCAATTTTATTGATTACAAAGTTCATTTTCGTTTGTGAAACCTGCTATTCAAAATACAGATTTCTGCTCTTTCTATGATTGCTCGCTCTATTGCATCGTTTTCCAGATCACATCATAAATATCAACCGCCGTTACCGCATTCGTCTCCTCCCCTTTCGCCGTTATTAATACCGGGTGATACTGACTATCTTCCGAAATTCGCCCATGAGCCCCCTTAATTAATGTCGCATCCAGCGGAATCACATTCATCAGGTACCGGAAACCTAATTTCTTTTTTAACAGCTTAAAACCTGCCTTTAATTTGATCAACGGATCTGCAGGGTTCATAAACATCTCTACCGGGTCATACCCTGGCTTACGATGAATATCTACCAACCTGGCAAAATCCGGCGCCTTCGCATCGTTCAGCCAATAATAGTAAGTAAACCAGCTATTTGTATCTGCTACCAACACGAACTCTCCACTACGTGCATGGTGCATATTGTGTGCTCGCTTGCCTTCGCGGTCCAATACCAGTTGTACACCAGGTATGTTTTCCACAATCGCCCTTACCTTCTTATATACCGAAGGATCATTTATATACACATGGGCAATCTGGTGATCCGCTACCACAAATGCTTTCGATGCCCCTGCATCCAGCAACTCCAAACCACGTTCTTCTCTCACCGCTATCAAACCTTCCTGCCGGAAAATGCGGTTCAGATGAATAGGGTTATTCACATTCGTAATTCCATATTCTGAGAGAATGATCACACGGGTATCCTTCTTTTCATAATGATTCACAAGCTGTTTCACCACCTCATCTACCTCGCGCAATTCTTTGCTGATGCGATTCAGATCCTGCCCGAATTTTTGTAGACAATAATCCAGGTGTGGCAGGTAGATCAATGTCAATGTAGGATTATACATATCATCCGTCATCACCGATGCATCTGCAATCCACTGGGTCGATTTAATATTCGCACCCGGTCCCCAGAACTGAAACAGCGGAAATGTACCTAGCTCTTTTTGCAAATGATCACGCAGTGATGATGGATGTGCATAACAGTCCGGCGCCTTACGGCCATCAGCTAAATACTGCGGACGTGGCGTCACAGAATAATCTGCACTGGAATACATGTTGTACCACCAGAACATTTTGGAAACAGTGAAGGAAGGATCTATCTTCCTCGCCCTTTCCCATATCTTCGGTGCATCTACCAGCTTATTTGATTGTTTCCAGAACTTGATTTCACAATCCTGACGGTCATACCAGCCGTTACCGACTATGCCATGCTCCGCAGGCCATTGTCCGGTGACATAAGTACTCTGTACCGCTGTGGTGACTGCAGGCACCATAGGTTTAATTGTGCGTAACTGATGCTGCTGTACATAGCCCTTTAAAAAAGGGGTGTGTTCTCCAATCAGGGAGGAGGAGAGACCTACGACGTCAATAACAACTGTCTTTTTCATGATCGTTGTGCCATTCTTAGGATATAATTGGTGCTCAAATCTAGCCTTCCATTTTCAGAATTCCAAGCTGTTGCATCACCCAGCCCAATTCGCGCGAAACTGATTGATCCATTGGCAGTTTCAATGCTGCCGGCAATACCCCCCATGTGTAGGTTTCCACCTCCATATGCTGCGTAAATAACTGTTCTCGTTGCAAGGCCAATACTTCACGAATATCAGACTGTGTAGAATATAGTAACTCGTAGTGTTCTAAAAATACCGGTACATGGAAGTGAGATCGCCACTCCACTACATCCTTATTGCTCGCATCTGCCAGTGCCTGTGGTAAGTCAGGATAATGCAGAAAATCACCGTTCGATTTTCGCGCAATGACCTGGTGTAAATAAGTCGGTTCGTTGAATGCACTGAATGCCTGCGCCACCGCTTCTCTTTCTTCAGGAACTGCTGGCATAGTGGCTTTCAGCGCTGCACTGATTTGTAATTTACCAACTTTCAGGCCATACTCGTGCAACTTACTTAATACAAATGCAGGCGACTCATATACCAATGCAAAGTGGCATACGTCATAGCATAATTGAATATGCCTTTTTATAGTAGCACCAGCTTCTTTTTCTGTCATATCAAACTGGTCCAGCAGATAGTTAATACCCAATGGCATCAGGTAAGCAAAGTACCAGTCAATATACTCCTGGATATTCTCCATCAATCCATCCGGCTCCGGTTCTATATCCAGGTGCATCAAAGGACCACCTGCGCGATGTATACGTGCTAACTGACCCAATACCTGCAACATATTTAACGTGGCCGTTTCCATCGCCGCTTCTGTATCATCATGCCATAGTTTGTACGACAAGGGCGCAGTAGAAATACCACCTTCCATATCTGCCGGCAACAAAGCAGCGAGAATACGGAAAAGGCGAGCAGTATAATCCACTCTGTCCGAAGTGGTCCAGTCAGGTGTATGTACCTGGTCTTTTACCACGGTATGATGAAAGCCCCCGTATGGAAAACCATTCATCGTAAATAAATAGCACCCCTGTTCTTTCAGCCATTGCTTGAAAGCCAGCAGGTTAGTTTCTTTAGACAGCTCTAAACTCGCCGTGTTGGCAAGACGCAGACCAATGCCAAAAGGTTTATCAGGCGATACACTTGCTTTAATAGATGGAATATATTGTTGCAATTGCGCGAAATGATCTGGCCAGGTTTCACCCGGGTGAATATTCGTGCAATAGGAAAGATGACCTGTAACTGTTTGCATGAAAATAGGTTTTAAGAAAGCGATTTGACTGTCTCTACAGCTTTGTCTAAAAGTGTCAGATCCATCACATGAACTTCTGCTGCCACCCCGATGCCTTTTAACAGACAAATGGTGAGTCTGCCGCCAAGGTGTTCTCTGAACTCTTCCAATCCCTTGATCACCGGCGAAGGAACACCTTCTTTATGCTCCATTAACGGGTGGTACACCGGCAAATGTAACTGCTGCAATAACTTTACTATCCGCAAAGCAGATGCCTGATCCAGCCAACCCAGCAATGAAGCATAGACACTGTCTACTGCCATTCCAATGGAAACAGCTTCTCCATGGCGCAATTCGAAATTAGATAACTGTTCCAGTTTGTGCGCACTCCAGTGACCAAAATCCAATGGCCTGGAAGAACCACTTTCAAATGGATCGCCCGCACCACCAATGTGCGCCATGTGTAAGGCAGCACAACGGTATACCAGTTCCTGCATGAGCGGAAGATCTCCGTTTGCCAGCGCTGTAGCGTTCGCTTCCAGCCATTCAAAGAAAGGTGCATCTTTGATCAGTGCTACTTTTACAGCTTCAGCAATACCTGCCCGCCAGTCTTTCGGATCCAGCGTTGTAAGCAGATGCGCATCGTTGAATACGGCTGCTGGTGGTGCAAAGGTGCCCAGGAAGTTCTTCTTCCCTTTGTAGTTAATACCATTCTTGACACCAACCCCTGAATCGTTCTGTGATAACACGGTGCCTGGTATACGAATATGACGTACCCCCCGGTGAGATACAGCAGCTGCAAACCCTACCAGGTCCAGTACGGCGCCACCACCAATGCCGATTACAAATGAATGGCGGTCGATGGAATACTGATCGATCGCGTCCACCAGGCTATAAAATAACGGCATGTCGTTCTTTACAGCTTCGCCACCAGGAATAACAAGGATGTTGCCTGCAAGTTCAAAACCTTTCACGGTTTCGCAATAATGTTTGATTTGTATAGGAAGGTTCGGATGATGTTTGATCAATCCTTCATCAGCAATAACCAGTAAGCGCTTGCTAAGATTGTTCGCGGCCTGGGATTCCAGGTAGTTCTTAAGCAGTGGGTTCCCTGAGTCAAAGAGATGGGTTGTAAAGAATACCTCGTAGGTATATGGAACACTGAATGTCTGTTGAATAACGTGCATAGCTATGATTGTGTGCTCATCAAATAATAAAAGCCGTTTTAAAAGTAGCATGAAAAAATCGCTTTTGCCAGTGACAAAAGCGATTTTCTTTGCGCTGGCCCTGCGGCCAACTATATAAATTCAACAATATCAGGTTACAGCAAAAGCTCTTGCAATCAGCATAGATATAGGTAACAATATCAACACCAACAATGCATGTTGCAGGGAAGAAAACGCAGCGACCCAGGCTGCATTCATGGCTATCAACGCAATGATCCCTCCTTTCACCGCCTTCCCGATATTAGGTCCTGTAGGATTTTTCATGGCAATCCACAGTGGTCTGTTAATCATAATGATAAATAACAGGATGAACGGAGATGCAATGAGCAGGTGTTCATTATAATATGCCAGTGCTACCATCGTACCATATACCAGTGCATAAGCAATAGCTGCTATCCGCATAGTCATTGCATTGCCCCCATGTACCTCACCACGACTGATGTAGGTCACTGCCGCAATGTATACGACAGGAATAATCCCCATCCACCAATACGCTTGCAAAGCAGGCATCACAATACTAATTCCTAACAATAAATTCAATCCCCTGCAAAGGCCCATATTCACAGGGCCCCATGCCTGGTGTTTCCCCCATTTATCATATACCAGTGCACATACAGTAATACCCAGTGCAATAAAACCAGTCACACGTGCAACAGTAAATGCCGCCAGTATACCGACTAATAAAAGGTACGACCCCAGTACAATTGCCTGGTTCATAGAAATTATGCCACTTGGAATCGGGCGTTCAGGGCGTTCAACTGTGTCCAATTTTGCATCCATTACATCGTTGAACACCACACCTCCTCCATACAGACCTACAGTAGCCAGACAGAGACAAAGTACGGGCAACAGATGATCCAGGTAATTGACCATTGCAGACCCCAAAAAACCGGATATAGCTATCCCAGCCAAAACATCTGCTACAGCGGTCACGATATTGGCAGGACGCATTAAACGTAAATATCCTAGTAATTTGCTAATAATATAATTCACCGGGTACACAGGTTTTCTCAATGACGAATGACGAAATACGAATTGCATTTGATCCATATTCACACACATGTTTTAATTTATCAGCACGACGAACAACTCCCTGCCTGGTTAAAATAACCTGGCAGTGGTGTACGATCTGTCTGGGTTTTAATCAGGACATTCGTCAATTCTAAATACTGCTGTTTAACTGATGATAGTAGACTGAGCATTACGGAAAGGTTGTTGACCACCGCGTAATACGGTACTTCCGTTGAACTTCAGGCTCTGGTCTATATTCTTTACCATCTCAAAATCCGCTTCATTAATTTGTCCACTTTGGGCAAAGGCTGTTATAGCATTGCGGAAAGTTACCAAATGAATGTCATTCGAGTCAATACCACTTTCGTGCATGAGAGCCGCTGTTTTAGGTACAGCCAATGGGTCACTGATACCCCAGTCGGCAGCAGAATTAATCATAATCCGCTCACTGCCATACTGTTTTACAACTTCTACCATGCGCTCGTTCCCCATTTTTGTAAATGGATAAATGGTAAATGCAGCCCAGAAACCCCTGTCCAATACTTCTTTTACAGTCTCTTCGTTATTGTGGTCTACAATCACCATTTTTGGGTCAATGCCATGTTCGATGGCAATGTCCATACTACGTGTGGTACCTTTCTTTTTATCTCTGTGTGGCGTATGGATCTGCACTGGCAAACCCGCTTCCTTAGCGAGTTCTAGCTGTGCGCGATAATATTTTTCTTCAGCGGGTGTCTGGTCGTCAAAGCCTATTTCACCTACACCTACTACTCCTTCTTTGTAAATAAAAAGAGGCAGTATTTCCATCACAGCTTCCGCCAGTTTTTCATTGTTGGCCTCCTTGCTGTTCAATCCGATGGTGCAATAATGCTTAATACCAAATTGTGAGGAACGAAATCGTTCCCAGCCAATGAGGGAATTGAAATAATCCCTGAAGGTATCAATGCCGGTTCTGGGTTGTCCTAACCAGAAAGCAGGCTCTATTACAGCAGTAATACCAGCCGCTGCCATAGCCTGATAATCGTCTGTGGTGCGGCTTGTCATGTGAATATGGGGATCAAAGAACTGCATTCCTTTTATACGCTCCATATACGCGGGTACCATTGTCAATGGTTGGGTTGTTCCATTCAGTTCGTGACTACAACACATGTCAAAATAATTTCGTGAGACCTGATAATTTGTTTAAAATTCCTGGTTGAATGACTGCAAGTTTACTGCATATACATTGAAGGTGTGATACACGTTTATGCTATTCAATGTTAATTCCGGTTTTCCGCAGGTTCATATCATGAATTAAGGCAATACATTTGCCTATTGAAGCTGACGAGTGCCAACTATGTTATACATTTACCTGTTTACCTGTTGTCAACTATACACTCGCTTTTTCAGCAACAATATCCCATGTCAACGATTGATCGGCGATGGCACCAGCCAACTCCGGCGATTGCTGCAGGAGTGCTTTTGCCGGCGCAAAACCGGTATGAGCACAGGCCAATGCCGCAGCTTCTTTGTCTATGATCTGATCCGATGCCCAGATACGACTGATATCAGGCAGGATCTCATGATCAATAAAAGGAGCGATCAATCTCCACAACATCGGATTGATCTTTCTGCCGGCAGCCCAGCGTTCATGTGCATAATCAATCAGGATCTGCGCAAGTACCGGGTTAGCACGTTCGTCAAGACCAGTGATCAAATGCACAGGTTTGTCTGTAAAAATCGCTTTCATCACCAGCTGATTCCAGGCTGGTTCATCCAGGTACTGGGCAGGATAACTATTGTGTACCATGATGGCTTCCAGCACCCCGCCTATGTTTGAGCGGATACCTTCAGCAGTACGCAGTTTCCACTCTTCCCCATATGCCAGCAAAGGCAATGCACCATACAATGTAATCTGCTCATTCATATCTGCTGCCGAGAAGAGGTCTTCAATAGCAGCGACATAACGGGACCGGTCCTCCGAAGGAAACTGGAGCAACCACCAGATACGTGCGAGGCGATCTAACGTATACCCATAAATGAAAAAGTTATCTGCCTCGGGAATGTGCGTGTCTGGTATGACTTGTTTGCCCGTGAAACGGGGCATGGCAGTGAAAGTGATGTTGAAGCGCTGAGTAGTCTTCGCTTCCTGTAGCAGCTGTAACTGTTGTTGAAGCCAGTTAAGCGCTTGTGGCGTGGAGTGCGTAGCGATTATTGCATGTATTCGGTTTTTTACCAACGCACAATCATAATAGTATGGTTCCATCTTTGAGACCTTGGTTGTCTGGCTTTAAAGTTAGCAGAATATGATGAAAAATAATAAAAGAGTTACGAAAGGTAGCGTGGTAATTTAAATGGCTGTATCATAGGTATTTATTTTTGGTTGTAAATAAAAGAGAGGCACATTGTGCCTCTCCTTCCGCCATTCTAAAACCTGATCAGTTCAATCAGGAGTATCTTTATAGACAAAACAATACAAGCGTATTGTTTATATTTTTAAATGTATGTATCCAGGGAAATAATCAAGGTGGGCTAATCTCTATGTTAGCATGCCACGATTTAGATTTCTTACCTGTTGTTGTGTATGCAATATAAGGATTTATTTGTTACAACTATGATCTGCCATGTAAAAAAAATGTCAACTTGAGTTACTATTTAATTGATGAGTAAGGTTGGGGCCGGTTATTTTTTCTTATTTTCCAGCAGTACCAGCGGCGTATGAATATTCCAGGCCGGTTCATACCCATCCTGGATGATAAATCCCCTCGAATAGCTACCCAACACCAGGTCGATATCCCCATCTTTGTCATAGTCACCTGCCGCCATACAGATCCATCTACCCTGGTCAACCAGCCCTATAACTGCATGAGGTTCAAACACTAATGCCTTTTTTTGTTCCAGGTATACAAATTTCTCCGAAGGGTTATTCTTCAGATCTGCAAAAAAGGCAATCGTAGCCAGATCAATATCCCCATCCTGGTCAAAATCTGCAGCTATCACCTTGGTACACCCATTAATGTGGTAGAAGAAATCTGGTTTATCCACATCAAATTTAAAATTTCCCTTATTCAAAAATACATACACCCCGTGGTAAGGCTTGAGAATCATAGAATAATCACCATTGTCGCCAGCCGTATAAATAATGTCCGGCTTGCCGTCTTTATTTATATCTGCCAACTGAAAACTGGTGGACCCATAAACCGGTGGAAAACGAAGGACGTTCTCACTTGTAAATCCCCCCTTTTTATCATTCAGGAATAGCCAGATCCCTTCATCATCATAAGCATATAACACCACCAGGTCAGGGTAGCCGTCATTGTTGAAATCGCCGGTTTCAGCATGAATAGCACCCGGCACCTCCCGTATTGTTTTCCTGTTCTCCTCATTTACAAGATAAAGCCCCCCGAATTTGTGGCCAAACCCAAGGGTAACATAGTCATTCCCAAATGGCAAAGTTTGAACAGGTCTGGGCAAACCCATGGCAATCGTATGCACCTCTCTCAATGAAGGGGTTATTTTCCAGATCACACCCGCCAACTGATCTACCGCCCTCAAATTCCCAATACAAGTCAGGATACCCGTATCCGCCGCCACCCAGTTTAAATCTACTCCTGTTGATTGCAGATCAAATATTTTCCCCGCCTTCAAACTATCCCATTTAAACAGCGATGCCGTCTTCCCATTCTCTGCACTTGAATACACTCCACCCGTAAATGGATCAATGGAAACTAAGGTCGTACTCGCCCTATAAACAGTATCGGTTATTAGGGGCGTATGTACGGCAAAAATCGAAGCATCCTCTTTTAAAGACGCAGATCCCGCTTTCAATGAATCAGGCGCTAATTCCCTATAATAACTCACAATTTCATTCCATTCCTGGATGGTGATCCCACCTTTCTGCGCATAATACTTATCTTCATCCCACACACCAATCCCCAGCTTGGGCGCCATCGCCGGCAATACATGCTTTAACCACGTTTCTTTATCTAACAAGGCAGGTGACACCGCTATATGACAGCTACTACAATATTTAGTAGCCAACGCCTCGCCTTTCGGCCGGCTTTTACAAGAAAAGATGATAACGAGGAATACGAAAGGAATATATCTAACCATATATTACAAGTTAAAAAAAATTACGAATGGCAGCACTCGGCCGCCATTCGTAATTCAACTGCCCCGGATTAAGAGGCTCCCGTACTGACGGGCTCATTCATCACTCAAATGAGAACTTTTAATAATTATTAATAACCTTGGTTTTGCTCCAATGTCTTTGTACCACCTTTTACACTCAGGTCAATCTGACGCTGTGGTATCGGATAATGCTCATTTCTTCCAGACACAAACTTACCACCTGTGATGTCAGTAGTAATCTTTGACTCATACGCAAAGAACCTGGTCATTTCTGTAGCCGCAATACCCCAACGAACTAAGTCGAAATATCGCTGTCCTTCCATGGCCAATTCCAGCTTACGCTCAAAGTAGATGGCCTTCAGGGAAAAATCCTTTCCACCCGCTGCAAATGTGCCGGGAGTATAAGTCGATATTACATAATTAGCTGCAGGCGTTGTGGAGAATCCACCCATCGGTGCCGCATCATTTGTGTATTTATACACCGCTGTTGCTGGCTTACCTGCCCTGGTACGTACCTGGTTTACATAAGTTTCTGCAGCGGTATAGTTACCCAATTGTGCTTCTGCCTCTGCTGCCTGCAACAATACATCTGCATAACGAATCAACACTACATTCAATGCAGATCCCGGCGCCCAGGAGTTCGCATCTTTGTACTTATCCTGGTTATACTGCCAGTACACATTTTTCTTTGGTGCATAAGGCCCTGCATAATCCTGGTCACGTACCCATGAACGACCCGGGTGATTACCCCAATCCAGGTAAGGAATACCACGACGACCTACCGTCCAGTCCAATCTTGGATCCAGGTTTCCTGCATCAGGTGTGAATGGCTCTGTAGACAGGATCTTCATGTCATTCTTCACCGCATGATCATTTGCATCATCCAGGTAAGGTAATCCAGTGGCATCTGTACGATATGAATTCACCAGGTCCTGTGTAGGCTGATAGAATCCACAACAACCAAACGGACTGTTATAAGGGAAGTTCAGCATCTCACCCTGATTCGCATTCGCAATAGAAAGCGTACCATCATTGGCTGTCATCTGGATCGCGAATACAGATTCCTTGTTATTTTTATTAGCCGGATCAAAGTTATCTTCAAAGCGATCTACCAATCCGTAAGGCAAACCATTTGTAGTCTGTCCTTTTACTGTGATGATATCAAATAGCGCTTTCGCATCCGACCACTTTGCCTGATATACATAAGTCTTTGCCAGGTAACAGGCAGCTGCCCATTTGTTAGCACGACCTACGCTGGTTTGTGTCTCCGGCAGGTTATCGTAAGCATACTGAAAATCTGCTTCGATTTTAGGCCAGATATCCACATTATTCGGTTGTTTGTAATCGTCCATGTTCGTTTCATCAACCCATGGAACTTTGTCATACATCTTCTTCAGCTCAAAGTAATAATGACCACGCAGGAACAAAGTCTGTGCTTTCACACCCACCTTATCGGCATCCGTCATACCTGTAGCATCCGGCAATAATGATAACAAGGTATTGGCCCTGGCTATACCTTCGTACAATACCTGCCATTTGGTATTAAAGAAACCATTACTTGGATCAAATACACCTGAGGCAATCTGGCTCACAGGCGGCTGGTCAACGGCATCACTACCTTTGTGTGCATCGCCGGCAGCTACACTACCATAGATCCAGTTAGTCGGTGTAGCTTCCCATGGGTTACTACCATTCAACGCTGTTGTACCACTACTTTGCCCATCCAGTGCAGCATATACACCTACGAGCAAAGCCTGAATACCATCTTTACTCTGTACGTCACTACCTGTCAATGCTCCCTGAGGGCTACGTTCCAGGAAACTCTTGCTGCACGCATCTACCAGTATGGCAGTAGACATCACTGCCGCTATGACTATATATTTTGACTTAATCATTGTTAGCGATTTTTAACATTTTCAGAATCCAACATTTACACCTATCAGGTACTGACGCTGGTTAGGATAAGCACCTTCATCCAAACCATAGTTGGTAGAACCACCAGAGATCTCAGGATCTATACCTTTATACTTCGTGATCGTGAACAGGTTCGCTGCCTGTACATATACGCGGAAGCGATCTATACCTACCCGCTTCAATATTGACGCAGGGAAAGTATAACCCAGGCTCATATTCTTCGCTCTGAGGTAAGAACCGTTTTCTACGAGGTAAGAGTTAGGTACGTTGTTCGTACTGAAAGAGTTGTCATTTTCCTGGATAGGAGCAGTAGCATTGTGATGATCAGGTCTCCATGAATCATAGAGCGCTGTCTTACTTTTTGCACCTGCAAAGTTAGCATAGTAGTCAGTCCACCAACGAACCTGGTTCCAGATCTGGTTACCTTGTACACCATACAGGAAGATGCTGAAATCAAAGTTTTTATAATCAAGTTCCAGGTTCAGACCATAGCTGAAATCCGGGTTAGGATTACCAAGGAAAGTTCTGTCTGCTTCAGTGATCTGACCATCATGGTTGATATCCGCATAGCGGAAACGACCCAGCGCTGCCTGTGTTTGGTAGGTAGCATTACTATTGCCGGTTGCTTTCTGTGCTTCCAGGTTAGCAGCTGTGATCTCATCCTGTTCATTCCAGAAACCTATTGTCTTATAACCAAAGAAGCTGGATACAGGTTGTCCTACTGCGTTACGAATGATGAAGCTACCATTGAAACGACGTGACTCCTGGTCAAAGTAAGGCGCATCATAAGAAATAGCTACGATCTTGTTCTTGAATGTAGTGAACGTAGCATTTGCTTTGAACGTGAGTTCTTTCGTCAGGTGAATACCCGTAGCTGTGATAGACAGGTCTATACCATGGTTTTCCATCTGTGCAATATTCACAGTAGGAGGATCTGTACGACCAGCAGTAGCAGAAATTTCAGGTTTGTACAACAGATCTTTTACTTTCTTGTAGTAATAGTCTGCACTCACTTCCACTTTACCTTTGAAGAAGCTCGCATCAATACCTATGTTGGAGTTGATGTTGCTTTCCCATTTCGCATCCGGGTTACCAATGTGTGTTTTCGTAAAACCAGATACCAGTGTGCTGGAAGTACCATTCAGGTCATAGAAAGAAGAACCTTTGTTCAAACCATATTGTGTAAAGGCGTTTGAACTTTCCACATTCAGCTGGTTACCCATGATACCGTAACCACCCCTGATCTTCAAGTCTGTCAGCCAGGATACATCTTTCAGGAAAGCCTCCTGAGAAATGCGCCAACCAGCACTTACAGCCGGGAACCAACCATAACGGTAGTTAGCACCGAACTTACTGGAACCATCACGACGAATAACCGCACCTAACAAATAACGATCGTGGTAACTATAATCCACACGACCGAACAGGGAGAACAACCCATCTGAATAGGTGCCACTGCCAGTTGTCTGCGTACCGGTACCGGTAGAAAGATTGGTGAAGTTAGGATCGAAAATGAAGTAATTCTGTGTAGTACCGGTCAGCGTGCGACCATGGTTGTCGTAAGCTTCAGAACCAATTAAAGCAGTGATATTATGTCTGCCAAATTTCTGGCGGAAAGTCAGGGTATTGGTCCATGTCCAGTTGTAACCATTGCTGGAACCTTCGGTATATGAATTCGTTTTATTGTTTTCCGTATTTTCATATTCCGGATAGGTGAAGGTGTGTGTGCTGGATGAGAAGATTTCACCACCGAATGATGTACGGAGTGTGAATACTTTCAGCACATCTGCTTCCAGGAACATGTTGCCCAACAGGCGTGAACCCAATCCTTTGTTGTTACGGATACGATCCTGGATCGCAACAGGGTTACGCGCATTACCCAGCTGTGCACTGTTGGTACTGAAAGAACCACCATAGTTACCTTTGATATCGTATACCGGAATGATAGGCTGCTCGCGGAAAGCCATACCAATTCCACTACCTTCTGTGAGTGCATCGATCTGTGGATTGTCGATGAGAGAGTATTCGATATTCTCCCCTATCCTGATATGCTGACTCACATTGAAGCTACTATTAGAGCGGATCGCATAACGTTTCAGGTAAGTATTTTTCAGCGTACCTTCCTGATTAAAATAATAGAAAGAGAGGAAATAACTACCCTGATCGCTGGAGCCACTTACTGAAACGTTGTGACTGGTGATAGGTGCTGGCTTGAAGATCTCATGGAACCAATCAGTACCTTGCTTGTTAGCCTTGGTAATACGATAGAAATTATCCAGGTCTGAAGGGTTTTTATAATTTGGATCTACATTATACAAAGAAGGATCTACACCAGGATCACCTTCTTTCAAACCACCGGGAGCAATGTAATCAGGTAAAACGGGGGTAGCACCGGAGCCATACAGACCATCGTTGTACACAATATTCGGATCCGTATTTTTCAGCGCCATCCATTTCAGGTTAGCCTGCTCCTGTGAATTCAGCAGGTGCCACACATTACCACCTTTAGGTACCTGACGACCATAGTATGCATCGTAAGTCACTCTTACTTTGCCTGGCTTACCTTTTTTAGTAGTAATAATGATCACACCGTTTGCCGCTCTGGCACCATAGATGGAGGCCGAACCTGCATCTTTCAGTACCTGCATGGACTCCACATCATTTGGGTTGATGTCCACAATATTTTGTGTTGGCACACCATCAATTACATAGAGCGGGGTGTTATTACCAAAAGTATTCACACCACGGATACGTACCTGTGGCTCTTCACCGGGCTGACCAGAGCCGAGTACCATGATACCTGATACCTGCCCCTGCAACTGGTTGCTTACCTGTGCAGTGGGTTGGCGGGTGATCTGTGCTACATTCACAACAGATACAGCACCTGTCAGATCTTTTTTACGTTGAGTGGCATAGCCGGTTACAACTACTTCATCGAGCGAACCGATTTTTTCAGAGAGAATAACGTCGAGCGAGGGTCCATCACCTACAGTTACTTCCTGTGAAGTATAACCGACGAAAGAGAAAATGAGGACATCCCCTTTTTTAGCTTGTAATGTGTAATGTCCACCAGGGTCAGTGGCACCACCTCTGTTTGAACCTTTTACTGCTACAGTAACACCGGGCAAGGGATTGCCGGAGGATTTGTCAGTAACTTTACCAGTTATACGGGTTTGGGCTAGTACGTTACCGGCAAGCAGCAACAAGGCCCAGCACCATATAATGGTGCGGCATACATGTTTCTTCATAACGTGAAACGTTGTTTTTTTTAGGTGAATGAATGGCCTGATCCTGGTCCTTTTGTTGAGAAAAAGACACAGCGATAAGAGCCGGTTACAGCATAATCCGGGTAATTAAAGAGGGTTTTGCAATAATGCCAGTCGGAGATACTAATTCTCTTCGCACTGCCCGCGAATGCAGTGGGAGGGTGTTACAATTCCGGTCAAGGTTTATTTTAATTGGGTATTTGCTACAGCACTATTTCAGGAGGGCACATTTGCACAGGCGTACAAACTACTACATACAGCTTGTTCTCATGTCATAACGTTGTTTAGAATAATAATCGTGGATATTAGACTTTGGTTACGTCTACCAAATTAACACATTCATTTGTTTTATGCAAAGATTTTTTTTTAAACTAAAAAAAATAGGGCGTATCAAAAGACAGATACACCCTATTTTTATTAAACAGATTAATACAATTACTCAGTGCGAAGACTCTTTACAGGATTTATATTCGCCGTCTTTATTGCCCGCCATGCTACCGTCAACACTGTGATTATCATTGAAAACAAAATTGCCACAGCGAAAACAGTAATCCCCGGCTCCGTCCTGTACACAAAAGAATCCAGCCAGCGGTGCATCACCCACCAGCCTACCGGCGCAGCGACTACAAAACCAGCTATCAACAACAGGAAAAATTCTTTTCCAAACAACCACAATATATTTCCCAGCCCGGCACCCAATGTCTTCCGGATCCCCACTTCTTTCGTACGCTGTGCTGCCATAAAAGAAATCAACCCATACAAACCAATACAACCAATCACCACCGAAATCAATGTAAATATGCGAACCAGCTCATAAATAATAAGGTCCTTCTGGTACAACCTCGACATGTCATCATCCAGGAAACTGGATTGAAAAATATAAGCAGGATATACCTCCTTCCAGGCATTTTCGACAGCTGCCATCATCTGCGGTGCCCTTGCCATATTAATACTCACCGCACAATTCTGATAGGTGTATATGAGGGTGGTGATCACCAGGGGCTCTATCGATTCGTGAAAAGAGCGGTAATGAAAATCTTTCACTACACCTACTACTGTACCCTTTGTCCCATTCACAGTTGCAGGATACCCGATTATTTCACGAGGTGAGCGAAATCCCAGTTTCTTTACTGCCGTTTCATTCACCACAAACTCTCTCATCGTATCTGAAGCCGTTACATTTCTTCCAGCGATCAACTGCAATCCGAAAAAAGGAATATAATTCGCATCCGCCGTCTTATAAGCGACAGAAACATTCCTGTTGTTACAAACAATTCCTGTAGAAGGAGAATAATCTGCTGCCGGGGCTGTCCGGCAAAAAGTAAACCCACTAATGTCACCCAGCTTACCTGACAATGCATGCACCTTTGCCGCATCATTGTCAGGTACCGGCAGCATCACGATGGCCGATCTGCGAAATCCCGGATCTGCTTCCTGTGTATACCTCATTTGATTGGCGATGATAATGGTACAAATGATCAGCAATTGTGAAATAGCAAATTGTACAATCACTAATCCCCTTCTGAAAGAAAATCCACGGGCCGCCTTTTTTTGCTGTAATGCCACTACCGGCCTTAACCCTGAAATAATCAGTCCCGGGTACATGCCGGACAATAATACGATGCTTATAAAAAGCACGATTAAAAAACTCCAGCCACGCACATTCCACCAGCTTATCGTCGTGTGCAACAGGTTGTTTAAAAAAGGTAATCCCAGCCATGCCAGCATCACACCCGCTACCATGGCTGCTATTGTCAATAGCGCTGTTTCAGTAATGAACTGCATAAACAGCTGCCAACGGAAACTACCTAGTGCTTTTCTGACACCAATCTCTTTGGAACGGCTCCAGGCCTGCGCTATAGACAGGTTTATAAAATTGATACAGGTAGTAATGATCAATAAAAACCCTATACAGGATATCATCCACAAGGTGCTTTTCCGAATCACCCCATCCAGTGTTGTATTAAAGTGAATGTCTCCCAAAGGTTGAGTGACAAAGGCAAAAAAACTATCTTCATTCCCATATGCTTTTTTAGCAAGATCTTTCAATGTCTGGTCTGCCACAGCTTGAGTAATACCGGGCTTCAGCCTGATAAAACATTGCACCGATTTATTTACACTCATCCACCAGTCTTCTACCATCCACTGTTGATAGTCCTTCAATTTGTCAAATGGGAAAAAGATCTCCTGCCGCAGGTCTGTATTTGCAGGCAGGTCTTTCAATACGCCACTGATCTGAAAACGCATGGTATCATCCAGCAAAAAACTTTGTCCTACCGGGTCCTGCTTACCAAAATATTTATGCGCGATCCTTTCGGTAATGACCACGCCATGGGTATTGCCGTTTAATAACGGAAAGTTGAACATCTCGAAATAAGCAGGATCAGTGAAAGCGATGTCTTCCAGGAAATTCTGACCACGCGTCACCGCTATGCGTTTTTTACTTAACATGTCCAGGTGTGTCACCTGCTCTGCAATACCATAATCATTTTTGAAACGATCAGGCAACGGGCCAGGTACTCCTGTATTGACCGACGCCTGTTCATCCATATGAAATTTCGAAATGATCCGGTAGATCTGCTCTTTGTGCAAATGAAAATTGTCAGTACGCAGGTGATAAGTTACGGTGGCATAGATAAGAATAATGCAGGCTATGCCAATAGCCAGGCCCGTAATATTAATGAACGCATACGCTTTGCGGTGTTGCAAACTGCGAATGGCTGTGTGCAGGTAGTTGCTCATGGTCTTTGCAGGCCGGAAAAGTATGCCAACAATAAAATAATTGATTATCAATATGTTTACTGATGTAATAGTGTTCATTTCAGCACAGTAGCTGCCCGCAAATGACACATCGCCCATTTGCTGGAATACCCCCCTTTTTTACAACGCTTCTTCAATCGTTTTCACAGCACGTCCGCGTTCCAGTTCATTATGTTCCTGCCATTGCTCCTGTTGCTGCTGAATCAGTTTTTCACCCTGCCATGCCTGCACTTTTGCTTCCAGCCTTTTCAAACAAAGCTGTTTATTCTCCCATTGAGAACGGCTATCCATCGCCAGCACCTGTATGCCAGAAGGAATGTGTGTACCACGCACTGCAGTTTCCACCTTATTCACATGCTGCCCTCCAGGACCTGATGCTCTGCATGTTTCCATTCTCACATCCGCCATTTTAAACTGCAGCTGTTTCGCAACATCGAAAAATGCCACTCCTACAAACCAGTTCTTTCGCTTGTGAAACTTTCTATATGGACTACGGGCAATCCATTGAACTGTGCCTGCCCATTCTTTTGATAAGTTGTCAATATCGCCACTTACTGACAACAATGTGGATAAGAAGGTGCCTTTCAGGTCACCCGGTGTACTATCCAGTAATTCTATTGCAATGCCTCCTTTACGACATTGTGCAAATAACTTTTCAGTTACTTTGGCCACCACCCTGCTACATTCCGCTGGTCCTTTGCCAGCAGTTATTTGTATGATAGCTTTGTCCATTACTTATTCTTTATACATTCTTACAATACGGGGAACGAATCTTCCCTCAATGTTTACCAACTCCTGCTGCGCATCTATCACTCGTTCAATGTCTTTGTATGCCAGCGGATTTTCTTCTACGCTACCACCGATGAGTGTAACATTGGCATCGGCCAACATCTTCTTCAGTGCAGACATCGTCACATTTTCTTTTGCGCGTGTACGACTCATGGCCCTGCCTGCACCATGTGAGGCAGAGTACAAAGATGCCGGTACACCTTTGCCTGATACCAGGTAAGCTGCTGTCGTCATACTACCCGGAATGATGCCTAACTCACCTGCATGCGCAGGCGTCGCACCTTTACGGTGAATGATCGCTTTGCGACCATCTGCCAACGTATCTTCCCATGCAAAGTTGTGGTGGTTCTCAATCGTAGCCAGTGATTGCAAACCCGTTTCTTTCAGCAGGTTTGCATGAATCCTGTCATGACATGCTTTGGCATATTCACCTGCCAGCTGCATACTCATCCAGTACTCCTGTCCTGCCTGTGTATCGAGATCTAACCACGCCAGTTGTTGTGCCTCTCTGGGCAACTTGCAGGTATTCATCGCGATCTTTGTATAATGCTGCGCAATAGCAGCACCTAAACCCCTGCTACCTGAGTGTGATAAGAGGGCGAGATACTCACCTGCTGCAATGCCTAAAGCATTGTCTTCATTCAATGTAATCAGGCCAAATTCTACAAAGTGATTCCCGGTACCTGATGTACCTAATTGCCTGGCTGCTTTTGACTGCAACCTTCTTAACAAATCAGTTGCTTTGAATGTAGCATGATCCAGTACTGCATGTTCCTGCTCCATATCTAATCCACCTTCCAATCCAAAATGCGTGAAGTTTTTCAACGCAGTTTTTAACTGGAAAGAATATCGCTTCAGAAAACTCTCGCCTGTATCTAAGATAGAGAGGGCCATTCTGCACCCGATATCCACACCTACTGCATAAGGAATCACCGCTTTGTGCGTAGCGAGCACGCCACCAATTGGCAAACCATACCCGGTATGTGCATCAGGCATCAAAGCGCCCTGCACAGCAACTGGCAGCGTCATCGCTATCTCCATTTGCCTTCTGGCACCGGCTTCTATTTCTTTGGCGCCATACACTTTTACATCACCTGTTGTTTCCAGTAAGGAATGTGCACGGAAAGGTTTTACTACTACTTCTTCAAGGAAGGTAGCAGCTATTTTTCCCAGTACTTCATCATTACGATAAGTAGTGGGATTGTCTTTAATATCATTCAATAAAGAGATCGCTTCTTCTTTTGTATGATGCTTAAAGTGTTTAGAGAATATATTAATCACAAGGCTCCGGGCACGATCGTCTGTATAGCCGATCCTGCTGAGCTCTTTTGCTTTTAAATTGCTCATAAGAATGCTTCGTGCAGGCATAGCAATGCCGCAACTAAATTTTTAATCAGGAAAAATTAATTGGAAACGGGGTGTCCTGCCGGACTATGCGGCAAGATCGATGGGTGATATGTGGGTACGGTTCAGCATGATTCCTTGTGTTTTAAAAAGTGATGAAATAAGGAATTCGGGGCAAAGGTATATTTTTTTTATATATTGGTGAAATATTCTACAACATCAGGTCTCTTTATGAAATTATTCAACATTATATGGTGCATCCTTTTCATCATTTTCGCAGGATTGCAATACAACGATCCGGATCCATATATCTGGATGCCTATCTATTTGTACGGAGCGGCATGCTGTGCATTGGCTGCCATGGGCAAATTTTATAGAAAAGCATATGTAGCAGGTAGTCTGGTATACCTGTGTTATGCAGTATATAAATTCTTTGATCAGAATGGCGTATGGGATTGGGCGACCAAACATCATGGGGAGAACATTGCAGAGACTATGAAAGCCTCGCAGCCATGGATTGAAGAAACCAGGGAGTTCTTTGGCCTGTTCATCCTGATCGCTGTTCTAATGATCGATTATATTTATGCCGGACGTAAAAAAGCGGGAAAATAAGGGGAATAATCTTTATCTTCAGTAGGAGTAAGTTTTTCTGATAACCCACATCCTGCTCATGAGAAGATTGATCCCAAAACACCTGCACTCCTCATAATATATGTCCGGTTTTTCCATTTTGCCTGTTCGTTATTCTAAAATCGTGGCCGCTGCTGAGTCTATTACCTGGCCTGTTTCAGGTGTTAGCGAGAGTTCATTAGGTATGGTTGATTATTGTATCACCGCCCACGATCATATTCCTGTTTCAATTCAGTTTAGTCTGGGTGCTGCTGTGTATGGGCCTTATTATTTCAGTGATGAAGGGGAGGGTGAGTTTGTGGCTGTTGGAATGAAGGCGGAGCTTGATATATCAGGCGTAATCCTGAGAATCGGCGAGTGGTATACGATTGAGATTGTAAGTATTTTTGCTTAAAAAGCAACGGCCTGCGGTGATCACCGCAGGCCGTTGCTTTTTATTTCGATAATAAGTTGCTATTTATTTCGATAATAATTCAAATCTACTAATCCCCAACGACGTCTTCTCCCCTGCATCTACCGCCGTAATCTTTATATACAGATGATGCAACTTGCCATCAGCTACCGGTGCAAAGTTGATCGTAGCTGTATTAGGTGCTTTTACTTTAGCACCCGGCCCTATTACCACCTCGCCTAACTTAGTACCACTCTCTTTATCCAGGAACAACTGCACATTATATCCATACTGCAAAGACTCCTGTGAATAGTAGCTGATTCCCACACCCGTTACACCCGTCAGATCCAGGTTATTATAACTTACCCAGCTGTTCGCGGTAGGGATCAGGAACTTGATGTCATTTGCTTCAAACGTAGTTACACCAAAAGACTGATCATAATTAGCAGCTACCAGTTTAGGGCTCTTCAGCATGGCTGTAGCCGTACCCGTTAGCGGACGAATATTTGGACCTCCCTGGTCTGTATAACTGGCTACCAGGTACAACACACCATTATCATTCTCCGGCTTACCTGCTGTTGGAGACACAGTTCCTTTCTGTGGCAACGAAGCGGGTGCTTTGTTATCTCCACTCTGCGACATCACATAATCTGCCAGTTGATGCGCTTCTCCTGATGTGAGTGTTGGATGCGCAGACATCGCCGTTTCGCCCCATACGCCACCACCACCTTTGATGATCTTATTCGCCAGATAATCTTTCGCATTCGGATCCTCTTTATATTTCTCTGCTACCTGCTTAAAGGATGGACCGATCGATTTTTCATCCAGCTTATGACAGGTCTTACAATCGCCTGATTCAAACAGGTTCTTACCTGCTATCACCCCTGTGATGATCTGATGCCCCTGCTGAGGAATCGCCGCCTGATCGCTACCTTCCATATATTCTGCATGGATGTACATGTTCTCAGGTTTGATATTGTTAGCATCTTCCTTATCACTTACCTGTACATCATAAGCTACCTGTTTGCCTGAGAAGTAGAAAGTTTTATTACCCGTGATATTGATCTTTACTTCCGGGGTCTCATTACCTGCGTACAACGCAATGCCTTCACTACGGGTACTGGTACCTTTATCATCCAGCACTTCTACTGATACTGCATATTCACCAGCTACAGCATACGTTACTTCTGTTTCCGGTTCTTTCGTTTCTTTTTTATTACCATTACCCAGGTACCAGATGTAAGTAAGCGGATCATGGTCAGGATCAGAAGATCCTTTCGCAGTCAGTTTCACTTTGAATGGTAAACCACCAGACAGTTTGTTCGCCTGGATCTTCGCTACTGGCGCACGGTTGCCACCATTAAAGTCAATTCTTGCCAACCCTGCATCTTTGTTCTTACTAAACCAGCCATTACCATATTCCAATACATACAGTCGGCCATCAGGTCCCATTTCCATATCAATGATCGCATTGAATTTGGTATGCGGCATGAATGGTTCTGTCTTGGAAAGATTGCCATCTTTATCAAAAGTCACCGCTTTGATCCAGCCTCTTACCCAATCGTAAATAAAGAACTTACCACTGTAGTAATCAGGGAAACGTGTCTCCTGAGGGTAATACTCATTGTAAAACACAGGTCCTGCCATGGCATTACGCCCACCACTACCCATAGATGGGAAGTCAGGAGATTTATCGTACGGATACCAGATCATTGCTGGTGTAGCAGGTGGTAAATCTCTGATACCGGTATTATTACGTGAATCATTCACAGGTTTTGCAGGATCAAATGCAGCACCTGCTTTTCCTGTTTCGTAATCGTAGCGATGGTAAGCATAGTTATTACCCACGAACATCGGGTAACCATAGTTACCCGGCTTCTTCGCCTGGTTAATTTCATCATACCCTCTTGGACCACGCTCCGGATCATCGTTGTTTGCATCAGGTCCTACTTCACCCCAATACACATACCCCGTTTTACGATCCACAGAAATACGGTAAGGGTTACGGGTACCCATTGCATAAATTTCAGGACGGGTCTTTGGTGTTCCCTTCTTAAAGAGGTTTCCTTCAGGAATGGAATAAGTACCATCCGGATTGATCTTCAAACGAAGGATCTTTCCTCTCAGATCATTTGTATTGGCTGATGTACGACGGCCATCATAATTCAGGTGACCCGGCCGATCATCCAACGGCCCATATCCTTTTGATACATACTGCTGGCCTGGTTCATCGAATGGTGTGGAGTTATCACCTGTGGACAGGTACAGTAAATGATCAGGGCCAAAGGCGATAGAACCACCTGTATGACAACAGATATTACGCTGTGAGTACAGCTGCAACACAATCTTCTCCGAAGTCGAATCGATCTGACCGTTTTCAAATGTAAAACGACTCAACCTGTTCACTGAGGTGTCAACAGGGGAGTAATAAATATATACATAATGGTTAGTAGCAAAATCAGGATCCGCACTGATACCCAGTACCCCTTCTTCTGCGTTCACATTCGGTACTTCTGTTTTGTAGTACACCCTTAAATAACCAGCCTGCGTCAACTTATGCGCCTGCTGATTAAAGTACATGATCTCACCTCTGCGCTGTGCAATGAGGATATTCAGATCAGGCAGAATCGTCATCTCAGTAGGTTCGAAGAACTCACCGGATACCAGGGTATTCTTGGTAAAGCGATCTTCTTCCGGCACTCTCAGGGTAGTGGCCAGGTTATAATCCAGTACCTGATTTTTGCCAATGGCATATTTAATACCACTCAGCAACAATTTCAGCACATTCTCTTCTTTATAAGCAGCGTCTGTATGCCCGAGTTCTGTGTAGAACGCACGGCCACCGTCATAATCGTGGAACCAGCTTATAGGATGATTGTCTCCATTCTTCCCCCCTTCATACGTCTTCTCATCCACCGTCATAATAACTTTGATATTGGGACTGATCTTTTTGAAGTTATACCATTCGTCTTCATGTTCCCATTTATCGGGCAACTGACCAAAGGACTTATCTTTTACAATCAGTGTGGCTTTGTGTGTACCAGCAGGATGACTGTCAAAGTAAGCACCCGCCAGTCCTCCATACCAACCCCACTCATATTCAGTATCCGTAGCAGCATGTACACCTACATACCCCCCACCGGATTGAATATATCTTTCAAAATCTGCTTCCTGGTAATTGTTCAGTACATCGCCGGTAGTGTTCAGGAAGATGACAGCAGCATATTTCTGCAAAGTATCTTCTACGAACATGTCGGCATTAGTGGTAGTGTCTACATCGAATCCATTTTCTTTCCCTAATTTTTCAATCGCCGCAATGCCGGCAGGAATAGAGGCGTGGTGGAATCCGGCAGTTCTCGAGAATACCAGCACCCTGGGATTACCGGGTCTGATCTTTGACTGGCAACCGGAAAGGATAATTCCGAAAAGCGCAGCCAGGTAAATAGCATACCTCAATCGCATGATAGTTGTTTTCGTGAAAAAAGCCCCCATTTCAGGGGGCTTTCTATATGATTAGTAAAAGGTTCCTGCCGTGCTAGCGGTAGCGGCTTTCAAGCCCATCACATATCTCAGTCCGCCCAGTACATGCCGCATGTACATCTTATCGCTATACGATTCTTTAGTATGCCCCAGCTCTGTATAAAAAGCTCTGCCTCCATCGAAATCATGATACCATGCCATGGGGTGGTTATCGCCGTTCTTACCGCCTTTGTAACTGCTCTCATCTATTTTGATGAGCACATGTACATCGGGGTTCAGATCTTTAAAATTGTACCACTCATCCCACCTGGACCATTTATCGCCCAGGTGACGGGTGGCGTCGTTATTCTTGTCTACTACCTGCAGGGTAGCCTGCTGTTGTGCCGGATGACTGGTGAACCAGGCTCCTACCAGCTTATTGTACCATGGCCAGTCATACTCCGTATCAGTTGCAGCATGAATGCCCATGAAACCACCGCCTTTGTGAATATATTTTTCCATAGCGACCTGTTGCTTGTCATCCAGCACATTGCCTGTCGTATTTAAGAACAACACTGCCGCATACTTCTTTAGATTCTTGTATTCAAATGCACTGGCGTCTTCCGTGGTGTCCACATCAAATCCATTGTCCTGTCCCAGCTTGATGAAAGCAACTTTAGCAACAGGAATACAATCATGACGAAAGCCCATCGTTTTCGAAAAAACCAGCAGGCGTGGACGATCCGCGGCTATCAACCGGGTCATAGGATACAACATCAACAGTGCGGTGGCACATACAATGCCAACAAACAGTTTTTTCATATTTATTAGAGTGTTTTGATCTTGAGACTGCGGTAGCTCACTACATTGCCATGATCCTGCAGGGCGATGTGACCTTTCGCATATTTCATAAAACCTTCCCAGGTTTTAAACTTACTATTCGCTAACAGCTCCTTCCATTCGTCGCTGCCAATCGTGGTTTCAATGGTTTTAGTGCCATTGAGCCAGAAGGTAAGATGGCCGTCCTTTTTCAGGATGCGTGCTTTGTTCCACTCTCCTACTGGTTTTGCAGCCTCTTTGGTTGATTTCTTCAAATCATACAGATCGCCTGAATTATGTTTAGGATATTTACCATCCGGATGACGGGCATCGTCCAGCACCTGCATTTCAGCACCTGTCAGATAGGTAGCACCATATTTCGGATCTTCATGTACGCTGAAGATCAGGCCACTGTTGCCACCTTCAGAGATCTTCCATTCGTAGGTAAAATCGTAGTTTTCATATTCATCGTTGGTAACGAGGTCGCCACCACCTTTCTTCACAGCAGTATCGAGTACAAATGCGCCATCAGTTACCTTCCACCTGTCAGTAGCAGTGGATTGCAGATAAGAGTGCCAGCCTGTAGTCGTCTTGCCATCAAATAATAATTTCCAGCCGTCCTTTTGTTCCTTTGCAGTTAAAGTATTGGGTTGTTGCGCGAAAACAGCGACCGACGAGAGACTGAGCGCCAAAACGGGAATGAGCAATTTCATATGATGAATGGATTTGTTTGGGTTTGGAATTTTAGCAAAGCGGATTACGAAAGAATCAATCAACGTAGTATACAATGGTTCCGAAGTTCACCCACAGAATGACATAGTTGAGACCCGTAAATTTATTGCATCCGTAATCCGCTACGGATAATTATTTGACTACTTTAAAGACAGAATGTACTTCACCATTTCTTTGGCATCGTCTTTCGATACATTCGGGTGTGCCTGCATGGGAACTTCGCCCCAATGACCGCTACCACCAGAGATGATTTTGTCAGCCAGCATTTCGATGTTTGCCTCAGAGGCTTCATATTTGGCAGCTACTTCTTTGTAAGCAGGGCCTACCACTTTCATATCTACTTTGTGGCATGTCAGACAGTCCGACTGTGCAATCAGACCTGCGCCTTTCGAAGCTGCTGCTTCCGCTGCACCTTGCTTTACCATTGAGTTATCAACAGGCGCTTCGCTGCTGCTTGTTGATGTGTCTTTCTTCTCGCTGCTGTTATCGCTACCACCACATGAGGCTAAGAAAAATGCACTTAATACGAATGGTGCCAGATAACGCATTCTCATTTTAGATTCCATTTTATAAGTCCTATTTCAGATTATGACAAATACAGATTGTGTAATATAAGCAACCTTATAATTTAAATACGATAATTATGATGAAAAGCGCCTTATTCCAGACCGAGTACCTTTCTGTTCAGACTTTCGTCCGCGCCTGCACTGGCAAAATCGTCGAACGCCTTTTCTGTCACACGAATAATGTGATCTTTGATGAACGGTGCACCCTCTCTCGCACCATCTTCCGGATGCTTCAGGCAGCACTCCCATTCCATCACCGCCCAACCTGAAAAATCATATTGCGTGAGCTTACTGAACACGGCTTTAAAATCAACCTGACCATCACCCAGTGAACGGAATCTACCCGGACGATCTACCCAACCCTGGTAACCGCCATATACACCGGAACGACCAGTAGGATTGAATTCTGCATCTTTCACATGGAACATTTTGATCTTTTCATGATAGATGTCGATATATTCCAGGTAGTCGAGACATTGTAATACAAAATGACTTGGGTCGTATAGCAAACAGGCACGTTTATGATTACCAGTCGCTTCCAGGAAACGTTCGTAAGTAACGCCATCATGCAGATCTTCACCGGGGTGAATTTCATAACAGACGTCTACGCCATTCTCTTCAAATTCATTGAGGATCGGCAACCAACGATTCGCCAGTTCTTTAAACCCGGTTTCAACGAGGCCAGCAGGGCGCTGTGGCCATGGATACACCGTATGCCAGAGCAATGCACCACTGAAAGTAGCATGCGCATCGAGGCCCAGGTTACGACTTGCTTTTGCAGCATATTTCAGTTGCTGCACCGCCCATTCAGTACGTGCAGCAGGTTTACCTCTTTTGTCAGCAGGTGCAAATGCATCGAACAGATCGCTGAATGCAGGATGCACAGCTACCAGTTGTCCCTGCAGGTGAGTAGAGAGTTCAGTGATTTCCAAACCGGTAGATTGCACTAATCCTTTGATCTCATCAGCATACGTTTTGCTTTCAGCAGCCTTTTGCAGATCGAAGATATTTGGATCGGAAGTAGGGATCTGCACGCCTTTAAAACCTAAGCCTGCCGCCCATTTACAGATGCTCTCCAATGAATTGAAAGGGGCAGTGTCACCCAGGAACTGCGCCAGAAATATACCGGGTCCTTTGATAGTTTTCATAATAGATCAGATTTCAAATTTTGTCCATTTTTCGTTGCTTTGTCCTGATTTCACGACGTTCTCAATGAAGGCCATGCCTCTTACGCCATCATCCACACCTGGAAAATCGAGTGCCTCAGGTGCAGGTGTTTCACCATTTAATTTAGCCAGCAGCGTGAGTGCGAAGTTGCGATACAGGTTGCCAAAGGCTTCGAGGTAACCTTCCGGATGTCCGCCGGGAGTGCGGGTATTGTGGATGGCAAAACTACTTTGCAGGGCGCCATAGTTATTACCAGCGCGATAAATTTCAGTAGGTTTATCCAGCCATTTTACCAGCAGGGTATTAGGTTCCATCTGTGACCATTCGATACCGCCTTTTTCACCATATACCCTGATGGTGAGATTATTTTCTTCACCAGCCGCCACCTGGGAAGCAATGAGCACACCAGAAGCACCATTATCGAATTTCAACAATACCCCACCGTCGTCATCCAGTGCACGACCGGGAACTACGATATTGAGATCAGCACACAGTTTGTCTATTTTCAGTCCACTGATATACTCGGCCAGATTGGCAGCGTGGGTACCGATATCGCCCATACAACCTGCTTTACCAGAGCGGCTGGGGTCTGTACGCCAGGCAGCACCTTTACTATCTTTTTCAGAGAAAGTGCTGAGCCACCCCTGTGGATATTCAACATAGACTTTTCTGATCTTGCCAAATACACCGTTTTTTACCATTTGCTTCGCCTGTTTTACCATAGGGTAACCAGTGTAAGTGTGGGTGAGCAGGAGGGAGAGGCCGGTAGCTTCCACCTTTGCTTTCAGTTGTTTGGCTTCTTCGAGGGTAAATGTGATGGGTTTGTCGATGGCTACATGAAAACCTTTTTCCAGCGCGAGCATAGCTGGTTCAAAGTGCACGTGATTGGGCGTAACAATGGCAATAAAATCCAGTTTTTCATCAGCCGGTTTGTTCGCTTCTGCCTCCAGCATCGTCTTATAGTCAGGATAAGTCCTGTCAGGGTGGAGGAACAACATTTCGCCGGAGGCTTTAGAGAGTTCAGGGTCAGAGCTGAAAGCACCTGCTTTCAATTCAATCAGTCCATCCATGTTCGCTGCAATTCTATGAATAGCACCGATGAAGGCATTCTTACCGCCCCCAATCATTCCCATTCTTAACTTACGGTTCATTGGCAAATACTTTTTGTTCTTTATGATAGGTTTGAGTTGTTTTTCACTACCCGCAGCATGTAACGGGGGGTTTGTGCACGTGATATTATCTCATAACGTCGTTGCTTCACAGCTTTTAAATGTAGAAAACTCCGGGGAAATTTCTATATGAAATTTATTAATTGCCTGAAATAGGAGGATTTTTATTGACTCTATACGCTACTTGTATTATAAAAGTATTATAGTAAAAATGAAAGAAAAATATGAGTAAGAAGGATAGAATGGTTTAACATACAAATGTTTATATAAAAAGAAAGAGCCTGATAAGACTATCCGGCTCTTGTTTACTATCCTATGAAAACCCTAATAATGTAAAGGTAGACTGTTGTAACAAATGAAGGTGTTAAACGGTCGTTAATAATATCTTTTTTTTAAAGTGTACTTTTTACAGCTTATTCTAATTGAAACCAGGAGGATATAGATGAAGGAATTGATTATATGGTGGTAAAAAATAGATTTTTGAGTAAAGCAACCAGGTCAATTATTTGCTTAAAATATTGATTATTAGCCATTTTAATAATTCGATTTCGACCCAGGGTTGTCCGGTTATACTCATTTTTGTACATTGAGAACTATATAATAATACCTATGAGCAAAGTTCTTTTATCCTTTGCGGCTGTCACCCTCCTTTTTTCCTGCACTTACTTTGGAAAAGAGGTACCCATCAGTGAACAGGATCGTGCTTTGGCGGATTCCCTGCATTTTGACCGGAGCGCTATTTCCGCCATCCGGTCACTTACTACGGCACCGTTACATACCCTTGGAGAAGATGCAGGGGTAGAGTTTGAGTATAACCCCAAGCCAGAGAAATACGAGCGGATCCGCAAAAAACTGAGGTCTGCCGGCTATCTCCTCTTTAAATCTGAAGAAAATTACGGGAACCTTCCTGACCAATATGCCGTGATCAAATCCAATGATCAGTTTGACATCATCCGGTTAAAATGCACGGCTGCTCCTAATTACGACATCTCCAATGATAGTTTACTATTCAGACTGCACGACTGGCACAATCGATACTCCCTGGAGATCCTTGGAGCAGGTAGCGACTGGTTTGAGGCCAGAATAGCGCATATCCCACCCGCAGACCTCGATGCCTTTGCCAGGGAAATACATAATTTTTGTCCGGATATTGCTGAGGAAGGTGTTGGAAACGTGGAAGATCTCGTCCAGGAGCTAAAAGACACAAAGACTCTGTACCTCTGGTGGGATTAAAATTTATTTTTTCTGGTTTAACTGTCATCCTACGGCATTACAGCTTCACTATGTGCAAATAATTCCTAATTTTACGGGCCTTGCGCGAAACCCGGATAGCTGACACCTTGTCACCGGTTGCTTTCCAAGCATAATATTTGGGTAAGGAAACAGAAATGGAACATAGGCATCCTATGGCCCTACAACTATTTTAACAATCATTCGTAATAAACTAGACATGTTAGGTTTTTTAACAAAACTTTTTGGCGGGCATAAATCGGAGAGAGACATCAACACGATCATGCCTTTAGTGAAAAGGATCAACGAGGAGTATGAAAAACTGCAATCCCTGCCTGTAGACCAGCTGCGTAACAAAACGCAGGATTTTCGCCAACGGATCAAAGCCCATTTGTCGAAGATTGACGGAGTAATTGCCGAGAAACAGACTGAAGCTGAACAGACTGAAGAAGTAACCGCTAAGGATACCATCTATCAGGAAGTGGATAAGCTGAAGAAAGACAGAGATAAACAAATCGAAGAAATACTGAAGGAAATTTTGCCTGAAGCATTTGCGGTTGTAAAAGCAACTGCATATCTCTTCACCAATAATCCTACTATTACTGCAACCGCCACTCCGCTGGACCGGGACCTAGCAGTAAGTAAGGATTACCTGACCATTGAAGGTGACAAAGTGACGTGGAAGAATACCTGGACTGCCGCTGGTAGTCAGGTAACATGGAACATGGTTCACTATGACGTACAGCTCATAGGTGGTATCGTACTCCATGAAGGTAAGATCTCCGAAATGGCTACGGGTGAAGGTAAAACCCTCGTATCTACCCTGCCTGCTTATCTGAACGCATTGGCTGGCGAAGGTGTTCACATCGTAACGGTGAACGATTACCTCGCTCGTCGTGACTCTGAGTGGAATGGTCCTATCTTCGAATTCCTGGGTATCACTGTAGATTGTATCGACAAGCACCAGCCAAACACTGCTGATCGTCGTGCTGCCTACCTCGCTGACCTTACCTATGGTACTAACAACGAATTTGGTTTTGACTACCTGCGTGACAACATGGTGCATACACCAGACGAAATGGTGCAACGTAAGCACCACTTTGCAATGGTGGATGAGGTGGATAGCGTATTGGTGGATGACGCCCGTACCCCACTCATCATCTCTGGTCCGGTTCCCCGTGGTGAAGACCAGGAGTTCCATGTACTGAAACCCCGCATCCAACGACTGATCGATGCACAACGCGCAGCTACTTCCCAGTACCTGCTCGAAGCAAAGAAACTGATTGCTGAAGGTAAAGACGATCCTAAAACAGGTGGTCTGGCCCTGATGCGTGCATGGCGCGGTTTGCCTAAAAGCAGCTCGCTGATCAAGTACCTGAGCGAACCAGGTATTAAAGTATTATTACAGAAAGCTGAAAACTACTACATCGCCGACCAACAGCGCGAAATGCCTAAGGTAGACGAAGAACTGTACTTCAGCATCGACGAAAAGAACAACACTGTAGACCTGACAGATAAAGGTATTCACCTGATCACTCAATCCGGTGAAGATCCAAACTTCTTCATCATGCCTGATGTCGGCTCTGAGATCGCTGATCTCGAAAAGCAGGAACTGACAGCTGATGAGAAATTACATCGTAAAGAAGCCCTGCTGAAGGACTTCGCACAGAAATCTGATCGTATCCACTCCGTACAGCAATTGCTGAAAGCATACACCCTCTTCGATAAAGATGTGGAGTATGTAGTAATGGATGGAAAAGTGAAGATCGTAGATGAACAAACAGGTCGTATCCTGGATGGCCGTCGTTATTCTGACGGTCTGCACCAGGCAATCGAAGCGAAAGAAAACGTAAAAGTGGAAGCTGCTACGCAAACATTCGCTACCGTTACCCTGCAGAACTACTTCCGTATGTATCACAAACTGGCAGGTATGACCGGTACAGCGGTGACAGAAGCAGGTGAGTTCTGGGAAATCTACAAACTGGATGTTGTTACCATTCCAACTAACCTCCCAATTACCCGTAAGGATAATGAGGACCTGGTATACAAAACCAAACGCGATAAATACAGGGCAGTCATCGAAGAAGTGAAGAAACTGCAGAACGAAGGACGCCCTGTACTGGTAGGTACTACCTCCGTAGAGGTATCCGAGTTGCTGAGTAAGATGCTCACTTTCGAAAAAGTGCCACACAATGTATTGAACGCAAAACAACACGCCCGTGAAGCACAAATCGTAGCAGAAGCTGGTCTGAAAGGTGCTGTGACCATCGCTACCAACATGGCAGGTCGTGGTACGGATATCAAACTCGGCCCCGGTGTGAAAGATGCAGGTGGTCTGGCTATCATTGGTACTGAACGCCATGAAAGCCGTCGTGTTGACCGTCAGTTGCGTGGTCGTGCCGGTCGTCAGGGAGATCCGGGTACTTCACAGTTCTTTGTATCTCTGGAAGATGACCTGATGCGTATGTTCGGTTCTGACCGTATCGCTGGTCTGATGGACCGCATGGGTTATAAAGAAGGCGAAGTGATTCAGCATAGCATGATCACCCGTTCTATCGAAAGAGCACAGAAGAAAGTAGAAGAAAATAACTTCGGTATCCGTAAGCGCCTGTTGGAATATGATGACGTGATGAACAAACAACGTACTGTGATCTATGCTAAGCGTAATCACGCCTTGTTTGGTGAGCGTCTGGCTATCGATGTGGACAATGCATTCTATGATGTAGCTGAAAACCTGGCAACGACACATAAAGATACCGGCGACCTGGAAGCACTGAAACTGGATATCATCCTCAACTTCGCGATCGATATCGATATCACGCAGGAAGAGCTGACGAAAGGTGATGTAAACCAACTGGCATCTAAACTGTACCACGCTGCGAAAGAAAACTACCAGCGCAAAGTACAGGAGATCGCACAGAATACATTGCCAGTAATCAAACAGATCTATGAAGAACAGGGTCACCATGTAGAAAATATCTCTATTCCATTTACTGATTTCGTGAAGAGAGGGGTGAATGTAATGGCGAACCTGCAGAAAGTAGTAGATACCAATGGGTATGAAACGATCAACTCACTGGAACGTAATATCACCCTGTCATTGATCGATGATGCGTGGAAAGAGCACCTGCGTGCGATGGATGACCTGAAACAATCCGTACAGAGTGCGGTGTGGGAACAAAAAGATCCATTGTTGATTTATAAGTTCGAAGCGTTTAACCTGTTTAAAGAGGTGACTGCAGAGACAAGTAAAGAGATAGTATCTTTCCTGTGTAAATGTGGTATTCCTGTGCAGGATGATGGTGGTCGTCCACAACAGCAACAGCGCCAGCAGGCACCTCCGCCAATCAGGGAGGCACGTGAGCAGAAGACGGATATGAGTAAGCTGAAGGCGACACACCAGGATTTTGAGACTACCAATGGACATGAGGCGCAGGAGTATGCTACGAATGCAGAGCCGATAAAACAGGATCCTGTGAAGGTGGGGCCTAAGGTAGGAAGGAATGATCCTTGTCCTTGTGGAAGTGGTAAGAAGTATAAGCAATGTCATGGGAAGGATTTGTAGTCCTTGCCTGATGAAAATAGTAAAGGGTGTCTCAGCTGAGGCACCCTTTGTTTTTTATACAAAGGATTACGCAGCTAGAATAGAGGAAGGTTTGAGGCGGGGACGGAAGAAGGCGAGGATACTATTAGGGTTACGAACGCAGATCTGGATATGGTTTTTGAGTTTTATAGCGGCACCGGGGAAAGCAGGAGCACCTTCAAGAAAAGCACAGCGAACGGTGTCGTAAGTGTCTCTTGTTACAAATCCATATTTCTGGCGTTCTATCTCCTGTTCAATACTCATTTCTCTGTGCATTTGTTCAATTACTGCACAATCCAATTTTCGAAGCAGTTTATCCTTATGTGGATCAGATTTAACGTCTTCATTATGTGGCATATTATCTAATCTTTTACTCAAATTCACATAATACGCTGCTAATTGCTCCGTATATTTTGAATTCAGAAAATCACAACAATTGCCTGGATGAATAAGTGCACCTAACACTGCTGGTTGCTTGATTTTTCCTTGCTTTTGTTTTTCAAGCGCCCATTGACAGGCTCTTTCTAAATTATTCTCCCAGAAATACATACCATTCCCTAACCAATCATAGGAATTTTTATTAAAATGGAACTCTCTGGGATTATTCACCAAACGCTGGCAGGTTTCCTCATCGCATCCATGGAAACCCAGAATTAAATGATGTCTGTTATCATACATAAAAACACTGATTTAAATTATCCCATTTTAAAAATTGGAAATCTTCATACTCAGGCGTGTACTGCCCGTTTTCATCACAGATACCCATCTCCATCAGGTAACGGATATTTTCCTCCCGGGTGGCCTTCTTAGCTCTTTCCAATGCATTTCTTGCCGTCTCCCGTGCTTTCTCCAATTGGTACTCTTGCGAAAAAATGTTAATCATACTTTCTGTTTTAATAATGAACAATAATTTACCCCACAAATTTACCCCCTTCCCCTCTCCCAGCCTAGCTTTCCACGATCCATTTTTGTTCATTCTGCATAAACCTTTTCTCACCTCAACCATTCCCGTTCATTCCTGACAATCCTACAATTTTCCCTACCTTCGCACCCGAAAACCACTCGCTATGCAGCTGAACAAATACATCGACCACACGGTCCTCAAACCTACCACCACCCTCGAAGACATCAAAAACCTCTGCATGGAAGCCGTTGAATACGACTTCGCCGCAGTATGCGTCCCTCCACCCTTCGTAAAACTTGCCAAAACCTTCACCAGCAGCACCACCACCAAAGTAGCCACCGTCATCGGCTTCCCCTTCGGCTACTCGGCCATCGAAGCCAAACTCGCCGAACTCGTCCTCGCCATCGTTGACGGAGCCAACGAAGTCGACATGGTCGCCAACCTCCTCGCCATCCGTAACAAAGACTGGGACTATATCGAAAAAGAAATCAACAACATCATGGCCGTCATCCGCAGCCAACAACATAAAGTCATCCTGAAAGTCATCATAGAAAGTGGCATATTATTGGAAGAAGAGATCATAAAATGCTGTGAGATCTACGCGAAATACGGCGTTGACTATGTCAAAACATCCACCGGATACGCCGAAAAAGGCGCCTCCGTCGAAGCGGTAAAACTGATGCGGGCACATCTGCCACAAAATATTCAGATAAAAGCTTCAGGTGGAGTTCGTACATTTGCCTTCGCCCAGGAGCTAATCGCTGCCGGCGCCACCAGATTGGGTACTTCCAGCGGCGTGGCTCTCATGAAAGAGGCTAAAGGGGAGGCGATTACCGGCACCACCGGTGCTTATTAACCATACCCCAATCCTCTAAACGACTGAACATGAAACACATAATCATATTATTATCCGGGTTACTGATCGGAACCCTCGCTTCCGCTCAGGACAATACCCTCACCGCTGCCAATACCGGCGGCGTGAAAGTGGTAAAAGACAGCCGGCTCGACCTGCTGATCAAAAAACAGATCTATATCAATACCCTCGCTATCCGTAACCAACCAGGTTTCAGGGTTCAGGTCATCTCTACCAACAAGAGAAATGAAGCGACCGAAATAAAAGCGAAGGTCATGCAACTCTACCCTGACTACCGTACTTACCTGGACTACCAGGCACCTTATTTCAAAGTACGCATAGGTGATTTCAAAACCAGGGATGAAGCTGCGGACCTGAGAGAAAAATTGTCATCCAGCTTCACTGGCGGCGTATTCGTAGTGCCTGCCACCATTAATCTACAACCAGAGAAAGAGGCAGGGAATGAAGAATCGTATTAAGCAACTCGCGCACCAATACGCGCCTGAGTTCATTGCTATCAGAAGACATATTCACGCTCATCCCGAACTGTCCTTCCAGGAATTTGAAACGTCAAAGTACATTCAGCAACAACTGGATGCATTCGGTGTGAAATATACTCCCGGCATTGCCGGTACCGGTATTGTGGCCATCATCGAAGGGAAAAACCCTTCTAAAAAGACCATCGCTCTCCGTGCCGATATCGATGCCCTCCCCATCACAGAAGCGAACGATGTACCTTATAAGTCATTGAACTCCGGTATCATGCATGCCTGTGGTCATGATGTACATACTACCTGCGTGCTCGGTGCTACCCGCATCCTGCAGGAGCTGAAAGATGAGTTTGAAGGCACCATCAAGGTCCTGTTCCAGCCTGGTGAAGAAAAACACCCGGGTGGTGCAAGTCTCATGATCAAAGATGGCGCACTGGAAAACCCACGTCCCGATGCCATCCTCGGTATGCACGTACAACCTTCTATGGAAGCCGGATTACTGGGTTTCCGTGCAGGTCAGTACATGGCCAGTGCCGATGAGATCTATATCACTATCAAAGGCAAAGGGGGCCACGCTGCCCAACCTCACCTCACTACCGATACCATTCTTGTGGCATCACATCTGGTTGTTAGCTTACAACAGGTGATCAGCCGGAATAATAATCCTTTCTCTCCTTCTGTACTCAGTATCTGTGCATTCAACGGCGGATATACGACCAACGTGATCCCCAGCGAAGTAAAACTGATGGGTACATTCAGAGCGATGGATGAAACCTGGCGTTTTAAAGCCCATGAGATCATCAAAAAACAGGCGACTGAACTGGCACATGCCATGGGTGCAGAGATTGAAATTGATATACTGGTAGGTTATCCCTGCCTGTATAACAATGAGGAAGTAACCAGCCGCGCCAGAACAAAGGCAGAAGAGTATCTTGGACAAGACAATGTTCAGGATACCGAAGTGAGAATGGGTGCTGAAGACTTCGCATTTTATAGCCAGATTATTCCAGCCTGCTTCTTCAGATTAGGTACAGGAAATGTGGAAAAAGGTATCACATCAGGTGTACATACACCTACATTTGATATCGATGAACGTGCAATTGAAACCGGCATCGGTGCCATGGCTTATCTCGCTACGCAGCTATAAAAGATGGCCTGTTTCGCTACGCAGGTTTTAAAATGGCCTCCTGGTCTAAAAACATTATGAGCCCGCTCAATAGCGGGCTCTTTTTACATAGTTTTGCTTATATCAAAATCGATTATCAAATCTTTTTTTCAAACTTCACTAACACTCTAATTTCTTTCAACCCTCACTCACCCTTTAATTCCTCTTAAACTGCGTTAGCTGTGACAATCCAATCTCATCCACCTTCAATGCACGCATACTATCTGCTTTAACACTGAAATTCTTTACAGTCACATCCTGCAGATAAACACTCCCATACCAACCCAACTGCACATTCATCGTATCAAAATTGCCCCGTTCACGCGTCGATACTTTATTATTTTTCCCTCCGTTATAAGTGAAATTTTCAATTTCCACCCCCGACATTTCCACATAACAATCATCCAATCCCGTTACTTCCAGTGATGGTTGTTTTAAAGTGGCAATTTCCACATGCAAACTGTCTTTTGCTAACCTGATATATGGTACAGACTTACAATACACTGAGATGCCATCCCCCTCACCTGGCAGGATGTATAAAGTATCTCCTACCTGTTTATAATAATTTGAAGGCACCTCACTCTCCCCTCCCAAATTCCCTATGCGGTTTTCTTTATCATACATGATCCGTACATTATTTGTATTGATCACAATCGCCTTGAACGGTTGTAAAACAGTCATCTGTGCAACCTCGGCATTATCTCCCTTTTTCGGGAACCTTAACACCGTCCCATCTCCATTTATCCCCTTCTTAAAATATGCCCATAATACCACATCTGATGCCAGCACCAACAACAATACGATGCCAACAAAAAAGAGTAACAATTTTATACTGGTCTTCATTTTTGTAAAATTTAATTACCTGAAATGTGAACGCTTATACTTCTCATAATGCGTCTTCAGCTCATCCAACTCTATATCCAGCAAGTAGATATTCCGAAAGAACTGCGGCAGCTCATTCTCCATGAACCGTTCCTTCTTCAGCTGTTTAATCCGCTTCATCGCATCCGACGCCACGAAATAGCCAATCCCTCTTTTATTATAGATGATCTCATATTGCTGCAAATATTCACAGGTCCGCATTACCGTATTTGGGTTGACTTCCGTTTGCACTGCCAGTTCCCTCACGGATGGCAGCCGGTCCTCTGCTTTCCACTTTTCCAACAAGATCTGTTCGCATATATGATCCGCAATCTGCAGATATATAGCCTGTGATTCTTTAAATTCCATGAGTTGAAATTTTAAATTTCCTTATCTTTTAACCTGAAATATGCCAATACCCACAAGACCGGAGGCAATATAAACCGCCACATAAAGTACAGTGCCTCCCGCACCCAATGTGGTGACTCCAGAAAGATGGATCGATATTCTTCCACATGCGGATGTTCTGTAATTCCAACTCCAAAGAATGGCGCTGACGCTGCCCAATGCGTCAAATGACCATAGAACAATATGTTCATAAATGCCGCATTTACCAATCCAATGACCAGGATGAAAATGAATACTACAAATAAGGTTTTTATAATACTATACTTAGGGAAGTAAACAGAGCCTAACAAAATGATTGCCTGTCCCATAAACCACCAGTGGTAAAGTTGCGTCATGTCATTACGGAAGTCATCAGGCATACTGGGATCCATGACGTGCGTATCTCTGCTTAAAGACACTATCCCCGCACCAATAAAAGTGGCTGTTCCAAATGCAATATGATATACCAGTAAAAAACCTACTGTCGTAATCAAAAGCGTAGTGAGGAATTTTTCAAAATGCGAAGCAGGCAACAACAGGTAATCGATACCTTTTGGCTTGTCGCCTAACTGGATAAATGAAAACCCGGTAAAGATCAAACCTGCGCCAAACAACAGGATGGCATAAAAAGGATAAATAAAGGAAACCCTTACAGTCTCTCTGTTGTTGGTCAAAATGCTAATTACACCTATCGCAACCAATACACCTACCAACACCACCAGCGACATCAGGTACAACCGCAGATTATCGACAATATGCTTTTTAAAATACGCACCAAACCTCGGTGCATGAAATACATTGCTCGTTTGCATAAGGGGAATTAAAAGAGTTGGTTAATCCGTCCGGAGGGCTCCAGTACGGCATTAAAGAGCAGTTCCATATCCAGTCTGCCTGGTACGCCACCTGCATTTTCAGTGATAATAGAATGACCTAATCCGGTGCTTTCTGCGAACAATACATGATCTGTTTCCTCGAGTCGCTTCACACTTCTGAAACTCAATCGCTCCGCCACAGTTTCCACATCCTGTTTGAAAATGATCTTATGATTGTCGATCACCACGATACTATCAATCAGGTTATCCAGGTCCCTTACCTGGTGGGTGGATATCACAATACACTTCTCTTCATTCACCGCAGCGGCAATCACTTTGCGAAACTGGCTTTTGGACGGGATATCCAGGCCATTCGTCGGTTCATCCATAACCAGGCATTTGGTATTGGCTGCCAGACCAAAGCTGATGATGACCTTTTTCTTTTGTCCATAACTCATGTCTGTAAGTCGCTGGTCGCGGGGAATCTGGAATTCATCCAGGTACTGCTGAAAAGCTTTTGTGTCAAAGTTGGGATAAAAAGGAGCATAGGTGTTCACATAACGGTTGATGGTCACCTGTGGCAGGTAAAACTCTTCAGGCACCAAAAAGAGTTTGCTGAGGAACGCTGGCTGACGGAGGCGGGATTCATACCCCATTACTGTACATACCCCGCTTTTTGGAAAGAGTAGCCCGGCTATCTGCTTCAGCAAACTGGATTTTCCTGCCCCGTTTTTGCCCATAAGGCCGTAAACGTGACCAGCTTCCAGCTCCAGGTTCAACCCCTCAAACAATGGCCTACCCTTTTTGTAGTGGAAATGAAGATCTTGGATAGTTATCATAGCAAGTGATTTAGTGTACTACATAACTAGTACACTACAAAGATAGATAAGGAAAGCATAATTCCAAATTCAAGTAGAAAAATCTTTTATACAGCCGGATTTATACCATCAGGCATTGTGCTAAAAAAAAATCCCTTGCGCCAGCCGGACGAAAAGCGTCTTCCTTGCTGCCGCTGGTCTTCCATAAAATTCAAAAACCTCTCTGAAACAGGACCTTTCCTCATCGCCGCCAGCCGGACAAAAAGCATTACTCCCCTACTGCCGCTGGTCTTCTATAAAATTCAAAAAACTCTCAAAAACAGGACCTTTCCTCATCGCCGCCAGCCGGACAAAAAGCATTACTCCCTTGCTGCCGCAGGCCATTCCTTGAAAATGTTAAAAAATTATTTGTAGCGACATTTCTACACATTAAGAATTTTTAATAAATTATATTTGCCACTGTGGTTTAAATTAAAACTTATCCCTATGAAAGGTACCATATCCGCCTTGCTTAGTTTAAGCCTCTTGTTAACTGCCTTTGTGGCCTCTGCACAGTTCGTAAAATCAAAAGATCTGGAGAAATTGAAAAAACGGACGAAAATTATCGTAGTAAAAGAAGTCCCTGATAAGAGTATTCTAAAACAACTACGTCGTCAAAGCCAAACAAAAGCAGAAGAGTATAAACGAGCAATTAAACAGTTAAACCTGGATTTCCCTGAAGTTGTCAGGCAATTCTGGAACGTGGATGGAGTCACAGCTACTATTGAACAGAGAACAGAAAAAGAAGTTGAAAAGCTGCGAAAAAAGAATGATAGAAGCTACATCGTTATGGACTGTCAATCGCTGCATGTAAAACCAAGTAAAAGCCATTATGCCAAATCCGCACAAACATTTACATCTGACCTGGTGTGGAAGAGTGATTCAAAAGATCTCAGTGTTCCGGTGATCAACATGTACTTCATTGAGAATGATGTAACGCGGCCATTCTATATTCAGAATATGTCGGAACGGTTTCCGGATTTCCTGGATCTGGCAGTGGGTATCCGGTTATCCACCTATGTATTCTCTGACCATGTAGATGATAAGGCGGCAAAAGCCATGATGCAGTCTACCAGCAAGCATAATGCGATCTTCCTGAAAGACAGGACCCTGATCTTGTGTAATAACTGGCTGGATGAGGATTTTGAAAAAGGAAAAGCTGGTACAGATTATCCTTATCCCATTAAATATGTGGATTACGAAGACCTGGAAAGCTTATTCAGAAAAGATGGTTTTGCCGGCACTGTCATGGCTTATGTACCAGCAGGTGTATTCTCTACTTTTGATAAGAATACACCAAGTATGGAAGTGCATGTGCCAGTAGTGATCGATCCGATCAATGGAATGCCTTTGTGCCATACAGATATCAGTGATGAAATGTTTCAGGCCTGGGGATATTCGTTGATTCCTAAAATGGGAAAATCGATAGTAGGGTTCAGGAAAATACGAAACGAGGATATCCGGAATTTTGCAAAATCAATAAAAGAATAAAATACGGCCCGGTCTACAAAACGACAAATAGCATGTGCTGCTGACTCATAGCCCCATCTCAAACTCATAGAAAAAGCCTCCCGAATGGGAGGCTTTCACTTTTATAAACATTTTAATTCACATCAAACCTACAACTCAGGATACAGCGGGAACTGCTTCATAAACTCATTCACCGCACCTCTCACTGACGCAATCTTCGCCTCATTATCCGCATCCATCAGCAACTCATCAATCCAAGAAATCACCTGCCCCATATGCTCTTCCTTCAAACCTCTTGAAGTGATCGCCGGAACACCCACACGAATACCAGAAGTTACAAATGCTGACTTATCATCAAACGGCACCATATTCTTATTCACAGTAATATCCGCCTTCACCAACACCTGCTCCGCCTTCTTACCGGAAATATTCTTATTACGCAGGTCGATCAACATCAGGTGGTTATCAGTACCGCCAGATACAATCTGGTAACCTTTCTCCACCAATGCCTTGGACATCGCCTGTGCATTCTTGATAATCTGCTTTGCATACACCGTATAATCGTCAGACAGGATCTCAAAGAAAGAAACCGCTTTCGCAGCAATCACATGCTCCAACGGACCACCCTGAATACCAGGGAACACCGCTGTATCAATCAGACTACTCATCATACGCGTTTCACCCTTTGGCGTCTTCAGACCAAACGGATTTTCAAAATCCTTACCCAGCATGATCATACCACCACGAGGACCACGCAGTGTCTTGTGAGTAGTAGTCGTTACAAAATGACAATGTTCGAACGGAGAGTTCAACAGACCTTTCGCAATCAAACCAGCAGGGTGAGCAATATCTGCCATTACAAAAGCACCTACCTGGTCAGCGATCTCACGGATGCGTTTGTAATCCCAATCACGGCTGTAAGCAGAAGCACCACAAATAATAACTTGTGGTTTCTCTTTCAGTGCAATCTCTTCCATTTTATCATACTCGATCAGACCAGTCTCTTTGTTCACACCATAAGAGAATGGTTGATATAACTTACCAGAGAAATTCACAGGAGAACCGTGTGTCAGGTGACCACCCATGCTCAGATCCAAACCCAGGATCTTATCACCTGGTTTCAGGATTGCCAGCAATACGGCAGCATTTGCCTGCGCACCAGAGTGAGGCTGTACGTTTGCATACTCAACTCCAAAGATTTCTTTAGCCCTGTCAATTGCCAGCTGTTCACTCAGGTCTACAATTTCACAGCCACCATAATATCTACGTCCTGGATAACCTTCCGCATATTTGTTAGTCAGTACAGTACCCATTGCCTGTATTACCTGTAAGCTGGTAAAGTTCTCCGATGCAATCAATTCTATACCATGACGCTGACGCTCCAGCTCCTGGTCGATGATATTAAATATTTGCTGATCTCTTTGCATTTACTTTGAAAATTTGCGACAAAGTTAATCGAATTTATGGATAGTCAATAGTTCAATTTTAACTAATACTAGATTTTTCTTCTACAAAACCATACAATGACAGTTAATTCCACTACCAAGCTATTACATACTGTGCATTCCTCCCTGTGTAGGGGCATTTCCACTATTCTATTTATAAATTTTGTTCTACCTTCACGCCCTCAGTAGACTAAAAACATCTAATCGCTGCGGTACATGAAGGCCATTATACCTGTAGCCGGTGCTGGCACCAAGCTACGTCCACATACATATACTCAGCCTAAGGCATTGATCCCGCTCGCGGGCAAAACAATTCTAAGTATTATTATTGATCAGCTGGAAGAAGCAGGCATTACCGAATTCGTCTTCGTCATCGGTTACCTGGGAGAAAAGATCCAGCATTATATTCAAAAGAAATATCCTCACCTTACCTGCCATTTCGTACAGCAAAATGTACGTGAAGGTACCGGTCACGCTATCCTGCTTACCAAAAAGGTGGTAGGTGACGATGAGATCCTCATCGTTCTCGGCGATACCATCTGCGAAGGTAATATCAAGGAACTCATCGCTTCCCCTGTCTCGCAACTGGGACTAAAGAAAGTGGATGATCCCCGCAGCTTTGGCGTAGCCGAACTCAGTGACGCCGGCGACATCGTACGGGTGGTGGAAAAACCACAGATTCCGAAATCGAACCTGGCCCTGGTAGGTATCTATAAGATCAAGGAAACCGACCAGCTCTTCGACTGCCTGGAACGGAACATGACAGAACATAGAAGGTCACATGATGAGTTTCAGCTCACCGATGCCCTGCAATGTATGATCGAACATGGGGTGCAGTTTACCCCCTTCAAAGTGAGTAACTGGTTCGACTGCGGCCGCAAGGAGACCCTGTTGGAAACAAATGCTATCCTGCTTAGTAAATACAAAGCACCCGCCAACCCTATTCTTCCATATGAGAATGCGATTATCATTCCTCCTGTAAGTATTGGCGAAGGGTGTAATATTAAAAATTCAATCATTGGTCCCAATGTCGCTATTGGAGATAATACCGTGATCAATTACTCTATCGTTAAGGATTCTATCATCGGCTCTTACAGCAATCTGTATGAAGTGGTGCTCAAGTCTTCCCTGATTGGTAGTGATGCCAATATTCGTGGTCTTAGTCAAAGCCTGAACATTGGCGATAATACAGAAATTGATCTTGGCTGAAATCATCACTAACCCACAGTAATGCCAACTTCCATGAGGGAACCTTAGCCAACCTCCTGAACATTTGCCATAATAAAGAAATTAATATCAGCTGAAATCATCACTAACCAATATTGATAGACAACTTCCATGAAGGAACCTTAGCCAACCTCCTGAACTTTGCTCATAATACAGAAAATCTTCCCGGCTGAAATCTTCACTAACCCATAGTGGTACCAACTTCCATGAGGTAACCTAACCTTAGCCAACCTCCTGAACATTTGCCATAACACAGAAAATCTTCCCGGCTGATTGTCATCACTTTCAGTTTAAGATAACCTCCTTACATTTACGGCCATGAACCGTATATCTCAACTATTCAATATAGATTACCCAATCATACAAGCTGGTATGATCTGGGCTAGTGGCTGGCGCCTGGCCAGTGCTGTGAGCAATGCCGGCGGCCTTGGCCTGCTCGGTGCAGGTAGTATGTATCCTGACGTTCTCAAAGAACATATCGACAAGTGCAAACAAGCCACCAATAAACCTTTCGGCGTAAACCTCCCCCTCTTATACCCGAATATTGAGGAACATGTAAAGATCATTATCGAAAACAAAGTTCCCATCGTCTTCACCTCTGCAGGTAATCCAAAAACATGGACTTCCATCCTGAAAGCTGAAGGTATCAAAGTTGTTCACGTAGTCGCCAGTGCCGCCTTTGCACTCAAAAGCGAAGCAGCCGGCGTAGACGCCATCGTAGCAGAAGGCTTTGAAGCAGGTGGGCACAACGGCAAAGAAGAAACAACTACCCTGGTCCTCATCCCCAGCGTATGCCAGGCTGTAAAAATACCTGTCATCGCCGCAGGCGGCATTGCCACAGGCAGAGCCATGACAGCCGCATTCGCACTTGGTGCCAGTGGCGTTCAGGTAGGTAGCCGATTCATAGCTACACCTGAAGCCTCTTCACATGATCACTTCAAACAAGCTATACTCGATGCGAAAGAAGGGGATACCCTCCTTTCCTTGAAGAAACTCACACCCGTAAGATTACTGAAAAATGAATTCTTCAAAAATGTAAAAGCTGCTGAAGAAAGTGGTGCTGACAATGAATCACTAAAAAACCTCCTTGGCAAAGGCCGTGCGAAAAAAGGTATGTTCGAAGGTGATATGACGGAAGGTGAACTGGAAGTAGGACAGGTAAGTGCGATCATTGATAAGATCATGCCTGCGGCAGATGTAGTCGCAGAGATATGGGATGAATTCCAGGCCACGAAAAAAGAACTCTGTCTAAACTCTTAAAAAATACTTTGGCTAACTCCTGAAACCGCGCTTACCAGCCAGCCGCAGGCGATGCCACAAAGAAAAGATCCTTTGCCTAAGGCAAAGGATCTTTTCTTTAGAATATTAAGTATTTTTTGTTTAGAATATTAAGGATCTTTCGTTGGAAATATCAAGGATCTTTTGTTTTCAATATCATTGCCTGATCCACTTAATCGCTTCCTTCCACGTAATCTTCTTCCCATACATCAATATCCCCGTCCTATATATCTTCCCTGCCATCCACGTCGTTCCTAAAAACCCAACTATCAACAACACCATCGACAACCCCAATTGCCAATACGGCACCGTCCCCGGCACACCATAAGGAATCCTCGCCATCATCACCATCGGCGACGTAAACGGAATGATACTTCCCCAAAACGCCAATGAACTATTCGGATGTTGCACCGCCGCAATCATCACCATTATACCAATAATAATCGGCAATGTTATCGGCAATGTCAGTCCCTGCACATCCGTAGGATCCTCATTCACCAAACTCCCCACCGCTGCAAACAACGCCGCATAAAACAAATAACCACCCAGAAAATAAAATATAAAACAAGAAATAATCAATCCCCAGTTAATACTATCCATCACATATCTCAACTGTGACGCCGCCTCCATCATCGCAACATTATTATTCGCATTATTCTGCGCCGCACTATTCATGACGGCTGTAGGAATAAACAATTGCAACACACAGATCAGCACCACCCAAATAGAAAACTGTAACAGCCCTACACCTGCAATCCCCACTATCTTCCCCATCATCAGCTGAAACGGTTTCACACTAGACACCATCACCTCTGCAATACGGTTCACCTTCTCTTCCATCACACCTCTCATCACTGCCATCCCAAAAAACATCAGGATAATATAAATAATAAACCCGCTGGAATACCCCACCGCATATGCAATCACTGAACTCCCTTTCTTCTCCTCCTTTCCTGATCTGAATTCAATATTAATATTCGATTTAAATCCTTTGATCTGTGCAATATCAATATTCGCCTTCTCCATCCGCACCTCTTCAATCCGGGTATTCAGATACCTGTTCAGGTGACTCTCTATTCCCAGTCCCGGCTGCCCACTACTATAATACGTAATACCCAATGGTCTTTCAATATCAATCGCAGGAATATACAACACACCAGAATAACCATAATCCTCGTAATGTTTACTGAAAGTATCAATCGCCGTCTCCGTCAGGAATTTAAAATAAATCCCTTTCTCATCCGGCAATTTATTCAGGAACAAATGACTATCATCTATCACCGCTACACGCTGATCTTCGTTAGCACTCGTAGCTATCAGCACCGGCACTACAATCATCGCCGCAAAGAACAGCGGTACTAACAGGGTGACAACGAGAAAGGACCGCTTGCGCACGCGGAAGGTGAACTCTCTTTTGATGATGAGCCAGATCTTATTCATAGGATTAATTAATTGGTTCTTCTATTTGCTGTACCTGTTGTATAAACACCTCATTGATAGAAGGTAGTATTTCCTGGAAGGAAGTTATAGGGATTTCCTGCCTGATAAAATGTGCGAGAATATCATTTGTTGTACTGCCCTCAGTGAGTTTCACGATATAACCGCTCTCTTCCTGTGAGACAATGGTAAAATGATAAGTCATTACTTCTGCAAAGTTAGGGACTCTGCCCAATCCTATCCGGAACAGGTCTTGTTTGAAATCGTGCCTGATCTGTTTCACCTCTCCATCCAGGATTTTCTTTCCTTTATTCACAAGAATAATATGGTCACAGATCTCTTCTACCTGTTCCATACGATGGGTGGAGAAGATGATCGTGGTACCATTCAAAGCAAGGTCAAAGATTTCCTGTTTGATCAGGTTGGAGTTGATGGGATCTAACCCTGAGAAGGGCTCATCCAGTATTAACAGTGATGGCTCATGGATTATGGTGGAAATAAACTGCACTTTTTGTTGCATGCCTTTACTCAACTCTTCCACTTTCTTATTATACCATGCGTTGATATCAAACTTATCGAACCAATATTTGATCTTTTCTTTGGCTTCCTTTTCCGTCATGCCTTTGAGCTGTGCCAGATAAAGCGCTTGATCCCCTACCTTCATTTTTTTGTACAGCCCTCTTTCCTCCGGCATGTAGCCGATGGAATGAACGTCATTATCCGGATGAAAAGGTTTGCCTTTAAAAAGTATTTCTCCCTGATCGGGGTAAAAGATGCCGGTGATCATACGGAGCAGGGTGGTTTTTCCTGCGCCATTGGGTCCAAGCAGCCCAAAGATGCTACCCTCGGGGATAACAAAACTAATATCATCTACAGCTTTATGCGAGGCATAATCTTTATGCAAGTTTCTAACTTCGAGCAAACCCATAATTCTATATTACGGGACGGAAATTACAAAAAATCCTACTGGCCTGGATAGAATAAATTAAAAAGATAATCAAAAGGTGTATGAAAAATGCAGATAATGAAAAGTATCTCAATGCCATAAAGGGATTTTCGGATAACGTAAAGTTACAATAACAGGTTATTCAGACCCACGGCAGCAAATCTGGTTTTCTCTATGTATATAAAAAAATAAAATAAGTCATCTACTGATACTGCTGTAAAAAACCTTGCGCTTTAAGCTGGTTAATATTACATTCAGTTAAAAATTCAAATTGATATATGTCATGACATGATGATTTCAATCCGTAGAACCCGATTCCCCCAAAAATAAAAACAATTCATTTCCTTTAATTGTCAATTAGACATTAAAATAAAGGCACTGAAAGAACATGCTAAAAAAAGAGAATAAATAGCATAAATACAGAATGTCAAAAAATAAATGATTTTACCCCCCATTTTATACGATTTACCCCTGTTTGCAACAATGAATTTAATGCTTGCTTTGTTACAGTCTATATATAGATGGGCTCAATAATTCTGAGACTGAGTATTTCATTTTAACCTACTTAAACAGATTCTCGTTATGAAAAGATTTCTAAGCATCTTTCTTTTCCTATTTCCGTACATGACACTTTTTGCCCAGCAATCGAAGATCACGGGCAAGGTGGTTTCCGGTACGGACCCATTACCCGGGGTAACAGTAAGGATTAAACACTCCAGCCAGGGAACAGTAACAGATAGTAAGGGTCAGTTTACCCTTATGGCAGGTACTGGTGATACCCTGGTATTCAATCATATCTCTTTTCTTACAAGGGAGATAGTGGCAAATGGCAACGGTATGATGAATGTATCGCTGGTGTCTGCCAGCCAGAATGTGAACGAAGTGGTAGTGGTAGGTTATGGTACACAGAAAAAAGCAAACCTGACAGGCGCCGTCGGCGTTGTTAAAATGGAAGACATGGAGAGCCGGCCATTAACCAATCCCGGTCAGGCATTGCAAGGTACTGTAGCAGGGGTATATGCTTTGCAAAGCTCCGGGAAGCCCGGCGATGATGGTGCTGTTCTGGATATTCGTGGGGTAGGTACATTTGGTGACAATACACCATTAGTATTAATTGATGGCTTTCCGGGTAATATAAATGATGTCAATGCCAATGACATACAATCCATATCTGTGTTAAAGGATGCCGCTTCCGCCGCTATCTATGGTAACAGGGCCGCCAACGGTGTCATCCTGATCACAACTAAAAAAGGCACCGCTGGTAAATTAAGGGTAAATTATACCGCATATTATGGTTCTCAAAGCCCTACCAGACTGCCACATGTTTTGAACGCTGTAGATTATACCACACTTTATAATGAAGCTTCTGTCAATTCCGGCGGAACGGTAATGTATGCTGACTCTATCATCGCAAAGTATGCAGCACACAATGATCTGATGTATCCGGATATCAATTATTTCAAAGTGTACTATGGCAACGCAAATATTCAAAATCACCGCTTAAGCATTTCCGGAGGAAACGATAATGTCAACTATGCATTTATGCTGGGTCGCCTGAATCAGGACGGGATCCTTGTAGGCACCAGCTACAAGAAAACGGACTTCAGATCAAATATTGATGCCTATTTCCTAAAGAATAAAAGACTCCGGTTTTCAGGAAAATTATCTGGAAACCTGGGCGTGAAAAATGAACCAACAGACCTGTGGAATGCAGAGTGGTATGCAACACTTGCGCCAATTCACCCTTTACGAAATGCCGCCGGGCAATGGGTATCTGTTAACGGAGAACGAAACTACTATGGGGAAATTAAAGAAGGTAGTACTTCACTGACCAAACGATACAATTTTAACGGCCAGGTAGAAGCTGAATATAAGATAATAAACGGCCTGAGTGCCCAAATCACTTATGGCTATAATGTAATGACTTCAAAAGCAAATGCGTTTCACGCAAATGTTACATTATATAATGAAAGCGGCACCACTACCAACCTGGTCTCCAATCTAAATGTTACCGACGAAACTGATGTTCAATCCTTGCTGACCTCCTTGTTAAAATACAACAAAGTGCTCGGTAAACATGAGTTTAACTTATTGGGCGGTTATTCTGAAGAAGAATTCACCTACGATTGGGAAAGCGCTTACCGTTCAGGATTTGTTAATAATACACAACGTGTGCTCAATCTTGGAGACCCTTCTACCCAAACGAATAATGCGGGCAGTTACGACCTTGGCTTGCGCTCCTATTTTGGCCGCCTGAATTATGTCTTTGACGGGAAGTACCTGTTTGAGGCTAACATCAGAAGAGATGGCTCTTCCAGGTTTGCAAAGGAACACCGGTGGGGAACATTCCCCTCTTTCTCCGCAGGCTGGGTAATCTCAAAAGAAAGTTTTATGGAAAGCCTGACCTGGATAGACATGCTTAAACTCCGTGCTTCCTGGGGCAGACTGGGCAACCAGAACATCAGTAATTATTACAATGGAAGCGATATCCTGACATCCGGGCAAAACTACTCCCTGGGCGGTTCATTGTATTCAGGTGTAGCTGTTACTGCTATGACCAATAAAGATCTTACCTGGGAAACAGCACAACAACTCGACTTTGGTATTGATATGTACCTGAAGAAAAACTTTGAAATCACTGCCGATTATTTCGACAAGCGAACAAAGGACTTACTACTGACCCAGTCTATACCACTAACGATGGCTCAATCTGCACCGTATGCAAATGCGGGCGAGGTGCAGAACAAGGGGATCGAAGCTGCCATCACCTATAGAACTACCTTTTCTAACGGGTTCAAATTAAGAGCAACAATCAATGCCTCTCATATGGTAAATAAGATTGTAAGAATGGATGTTGCGGAACAGCTGACTTCACCCAAAGCCATTAAGACCGGCGCAGCCATCAATTCATTCTACGGTTACAAAATGGACGGCATATACCAGATATCAGACTTTACCTGGCAAAATAACAGCGATCAGTCAATCCCTTATGCTGAACGCAACTATACAATAAAACCAGGAGTAGTACAGGTTTCCAACTACACGGCGCAACCAGGCGATATCAAGTATAAGGACCTCAATGGCGATAAGGCAGTTGACATGAATAATGACCGCACCATCATAGGAAATCAATTTCCTAAGCTTACTTATGGATTCAATATTAATATGGAATATAAAGGATTTGACCTGAGTATGTTTTTACAGGGTGTTCAGGGCATCCAGGGATATACCTATTATGAAATTGCTACTCCATTCAGCGGATTTGCAAATATGGGCGACTGGTGGCTGAAAAGATGGACACCTGATCATCCATCCAATACCTTGCCACGGCTAACCTTAGATGGTGCACGTAATAATATCCATTCTTCTTTTTACATGGAAAACGCTTCATATCTGCGCTTGAAAAATATTGAACTGGGCTACTCTATAAGCCCAAAAATCCTTTCCAGAGCAGGTATCAGTTCCCTCAGGATCTATGGAAATGTGCAAAACGCTTTTACAATTACAAAATTCAAAGGGTTTGATCCCGAGCAAACAGTTGGTCAAACCAGGGCGCAGGCTTTCCCGCAGGTCCGTATTATGACGATGGGTGCAAGTGTTAACTTTTAAAAAGGGCAGTTCATGAAAAACATATATAAAATAACTCTTTTCTTCTTTGCTTTGTCTATATTGGGTTGTAAGAAAGATCTTCTTGATAAAACACCAAAGGACAGACTTTCTCCCGCTACGTTCTTTCAAAACGAGTCGCAATGCAAACAGGCACTGATAGGTATCTATAATGCCATTCAGCCTAATGCAACACCTTCCCATTTTTACCAGTTCGATTATATGTCTGATAATGGTTACTGCCAGGACTCCTGGCAGGGATCCAGGGAAATCGGCGAATGGCTCACCAATACTTCCAGCTGGGCCCCCTATGCTAAATGGACGATGGACTTTACCATCATCTCCAGGGCAAACGAATTTCTCCAGGACATCAGCAATGCAACCGTAAGTGAAACAGTTAAAACACAAATGTCTGCCGAAGCTAAATTCCTTAGAGGATATGCTTATACCGACCTGATCACCTATTTCGGGGATGTACCACTTATCACAAAAGTGCTGGCATTGTCAGAAGCTTACGTATCAAGAACCGCTAAAAGCGATGTACTTACTCAGATCATTTCCGATCTTAATGATGCAGCAGCCGACCTTCCTGTTTCCTACTCCGGAACAGATGTAGGACGTGCCACAAAAGGAGCAGCGATTGCTTATAAGGCAAAAGTCCTGCTGTATAACCAAAAATGGGCCGAAGCTGCACAAGCTGCACAGGATGTGATCGATCTGGGAGCATACAGCTTATTTTCAAACTATGAAACCTTGTTTGACGAGGCCCATGAAAATAATGTAGAAGTTATTTTTGATATTCAGTACATCTCTACTACACAGGCACAGCCATGGCCCTCATCTGCTTTATCTCTTAGCAGCTGGCCTACTGCAAATGTTACAGCAGACCTGATCAACTCATATTACATGACAAACGGGTTGCCAATTACAAATGCAAATTCAGGCTATGATGAGCAGGACCCTTTTAAAAACCGTGATCCCCGGCTGGCTGCGTCAGTAGTCCTGCCAGGTTCATCATTCGGGTCATCTACATTCATACCATCTGTGGACCAGGTTCCCTGTGGCGCACGACCTCGCAAATACGCTGCGCTGGGCATTGCAGATGTCAACAACTGCTCCCTTAACACAATCCTGATGCGATATGCAGATATCTACCTGATGCGGGCAGAAGCACTGATCGAATCCGGAAGCACAGAGCAGGAAATATATACGCTGATCGATAAAGTAAGAGCCAGGGTAAATATGCCTACAGTGGAGTCCGTTGAAGGTGTAGGATTGACACAGTCTCAGCTTAGGAATATTGTACGTCACGAAAGAAGAGTAGAGTTTTACAACGAAGGAACACGCTATGCTGATATGCTCAGATGGCAGGATGCGTCCCTTGTACACGATGTATATGGCTATGATAAAGCATTGTTGTCAAACCCTGCCAGCCCTGCTACATGGACATTTAAACAAATAAAAGTGGAAACAAGAACTTTCGATGCGTCAAAAGGATGGTTGTGGCCCATTCCCCAGGCTGATATAGATATCAATAAAAACTTGCTTCCAAATAATCCAGGCTATTAACGGCCCTGATACTACATTAATTTCCAAAGTGATCCGGAATATTCAGCGTCCGGATCACTTCTGAAATAGTTTGTTTTGCCTGAATTTTTTCACCAAACCCAAATATCTCCGTTATGAAAAGAAACCCAATTATTCTATTCATCTGCTTACTAACTATCTTAACTTCCTGTTCAAAAAAGGAAACGGCCCTGGACAAGATCCCGGCTTCTTCACTTACTGCGTTGGCTACCAGTACTCCGACAAATACAAATAGTTTGCGGGGAATTAACTGGGCTGACCCTAATGGCAATGAAGCACCCTCAAGGGTTGTTACGCCAAGCGGACTATCCTCTACCATAACGGCAGCAAATGCTGCGGCCGTAGGAAAACGAATTGCCGATTCTTTAAAACAGGCCGGCGGTACAACCATACGAATGCCTATCACTCCGCTAACTGCCAGTAATATATCTTATTGGCCTGTATACCAGGCGGCTATTAATGCGATCGTAACAGAAGGTTGTAATGTTATACTCTGCTATTGGCCTGACGGCGTACATCATGTTCCTGACACTACCCAATGGTATACCATGTGGAAAAAAGTGGATACTGTTTATAAAAACAATGCTGCTGTACTTTATGAACCGATCAATGAACCTGTAGATTATTCCAGCACTAATCTTTGCAACCTTTATGCAAATTTCTTAAATCAGCTTAATCCTGCTTCCTGGAAATGTATTCTGGATGGAACAGGATATGCAGGAGAAGTGATCTCTGTAGGTAATGACAGCCGGCTAACCAGTCAATATCTTGGACTCCATTGTTACTGGTGGTTTTATGGATCTTATAATGTATGGTCAAGTTACTATAATATCGTATCAGGTAAAGTGGGAACATACGCCTCCAGAACTGTAATTACGGAAGTAGGCGTTGAAACTTTTCGTAAAATCAGTTTCTGGTGGCAGTGGGATACAGGCGTATATGAAGACCAGGCATTCCTGACAGGATCCCTGGCCTATTCAAAAGATAACCTGATTGGCACTATTGCCTGGTCAGGCGTAAATGATATTGACACCTATCGCTGGTTTTCGGCCAACAATAATCTTGTGGAAGTGAATCCTGGTTGTGCCAATATGTTCAGATGGTCATGGGGCCTTACTGCAACACCAAAATGGCAGGGACCAATCGCTGACGGGAGATTTAAACTGCAGAACCGGGCAAGCAACCTGATGCTTGATAATCTTGGAAGTACAACAGATGGGGCCAGTGTAGCCCAATGGCAAGATGGAACAAGTGCCAATCAGCAATGGAATGTAAGTTATACAGATGGTTATTATACTTTGAGTTGCGCCACCGGGAAAAATTGTCTTGATGTAGGTAGCAATACCAGCGATGGCTCTGCTGTTCAACAAAAAGCGCTAAGCTTTTCTAACAACAGCCAGCGATGGACATTTGTTTCTACCGGCGATGGTTATTATAAAGTAGTTAACCTCACTACAGGTAAATGCCTTGATACCGGTGGTCAGACTACAAACGGATCATCCCTGCAACAATGGTCTGGTAGTTCAAGTTATAACCAGCAATGGAAATTCATCCAGTTATAACAAAACATCATTAGGACTCTACCCAAAGGGCCAATTCCCTAAACAATTAAGAATATATAGCTCTCCCGAAAGGGCTATATATTCTTAGCAAAAACATCCCCTATATTACCGGCAATCCCAGACCACTACTTCAACATCCTCCCCACCGCCTCCGCATATGCCGCCCCAATCGGCACCACCATCTCCCCCACATACAAACTACTCCTATCCGCCCGCGTCACCTTCTCATTCGCCACTATAAAACTCCTATGCACCCTCGTAAACAACGCCTGTGGCAACAACGCCAACGCCTCCTGCATCGACAACCTTGACAACACCTTCTTCTCCTTCGTCACAAACGAAATATAATTCCCCGCACTCTCCAAATACAATATATCCCTCAACAAAATCTTATACTGCTCATACCCACTCTTCACCATCACATAATTAGGCGCATCCGCCCTCGCACTCTTCTCCATCATCTCCAACAATCCCCTCGCCTTATTACACGCTTTCAAAAACCTTTCTTCCGAAAATGGCTTCAACAAATAATCCACTGCATCCAACTCAAAACTCTGCACCGCATGCTCACTATAAGCCGTCGTAAATATTACCAACGGCCCTCCCGGCAGCGTAGTCATCAATTCCAACCCCGATATATCCGGCATCTTTATATCCAAAAATATCAGATCCACCGGCTCCTTTTCAAGCTGCGCCAACGCTGCAAACGGATCCGTAAAATATCCCTTCATATCCACAAACTCCACCTGCTGTGCATGCGTACGAATCACAGACAGCGCTACCTGTTCATCATCAATCGCTATTGCTGTCAGTCTCATATCACATCATTTTTAGCAGGATCCACCACCAATGTAAGATGTACAAAAAACTCTGTCCCCGTCTCACGAATATTCAAATCATGCTTCCCCGGGTACAGCAGATTCAACCGCTGCCGCACATTATTGATCCCTATCCCCATACTCTCATTTTCAATCTCCATACTCTTATTTACATGAATACTATTGTATACATCAAAATAGATCTTATCGTTCGTACAAGATAAAGACAAATTGATCCTTGACTTATTCCGCTGACTAATCCCATATTTAAACGCATTCTCCACAAATGGAATCAGCAACATAGGTGCAATGTTATGCTCACATAACGCCTCATCTATATTCACATCAATAATAATATCTGGTGTACCCTGCGTACGTAACCGTTGCAAAGCAATATAGTTCTGTAAGTAAGCAATCTCTTTCTCCAACGGAATACTTTCCAGCGTATTATCATGCAACATAAACCGCATCATATCTCCCAATTGCTGAATCCCCTGTCCCGTTGCCGTTGCCTGCTCCTGCAAAGCAGTACCATATAAAGTATTGAGCGCATTAAATAGGAAATGCGGATTAATCTGCCAACGTAAAAAATCTAACCCTGCTTCCGTATGCGTCAATGCCTGTCGCAACCCCTGCAATGTCGAAGCTCTCGTATTCCTTGCTGTAAAGATCCACCACGCCACAGGCAAAATAGCAATCGCCGTCACAAGCGTTGTGATCACCATACCTGCAGCATAATACGACCCACTATTATACCTCCCCTGCACCGCTGTCACCAACATCCATATGAATGAAAGCGCCCAAAACCCGATTATCTCCTGCACTAACACCTTCTTATTCTGATGCACAAGAAAACGGGGATACAACCGGTGCATCGCTACAAAGTACATGAACGCACAAAAAACACCCACGCTAACTATCATCAACATAAAGCCACTATCATCATTCCTGGCCACCATCAACCAGAACATAATGATCCCTGCCATCACAGCCCCATCAACCAATGACTGACGAAACCAGGACTTATTCACCACACGGTTATAGGCATAAGTTAAAAACAAATACCTACCCGCATAATAAATCAGGTACAATACAACATAAAAAAACGTCAGGAGAAAAGCGGCCTTTGCACAATGTGTATGTACGCCGCGCACAGTTTTGTATACTCCAAACAAGTATCCATACAACCATGTATCAGACACCAAAATGATAAAAAACAACGCTAACAATACCGGAAATGATAACAATACCCCCAACGTATACCGCTGTTTTTCATAAAATCGGGGCACGACTACACCATGCACAAATACAAAAGAAAAGTATACAATAGCAATATGTGCTAATAAAGGGAACAGGTAATGTTTATAGTAATCAAATACCTGGTGATAGCGCGCGAATTTCCAACCATAGTCACGCTGCAGGTCAAATACATTATATGCTACACTCTTGTATAGCAGGGAAAATAGGATAAGCAGGAAAATACCCGTAGCAATCCCGAATTCAGCTCTTCTGATTTTATTCATGGAAAAAACTTTCAGCAATGATAGTTATCCCCTCAGCACTAAATAAATATATGTGATCAAAATACCACTATCCGTGATAAAATCCAATAATGCGGGCTGCCACACGTTCTCCGTCCATAGCAGCAGAGACAATCCCTCCCGCATAACCCGCTCCTTCCCCACATGGATACAATCCTTTGATCTGTGGGTGCATCAGGTCTTCATCATTTCTGGGTATACGCACAGGCGAAGATGTACGTGATTCAGTCGCCACCAGTATCGCATCGTTGGTATAATATCCTTTCATCTTTTTACCAAAGGCTGTGAAAGCCTGCGACAATCTTGTATGTACACTGGGTGGTAACACTTCTTTCAGGTTAGTACTTTTTACACCTGGTACATAAGAGCAATCTGGCAAAGTTGTAGACACTTTATTGTAGACAAAATCCGTCATCCGTTGCGCCGGCGCCACAAACTGTCCACCTCCTGACTGAAAAGCATGTTGCTCCACCATCTGCTGAAAATACATAGCTGCCAGCGGACCTTTGTCTGCAAAGATTTCGAAATCACTTTCATCTACTGTTACTACCATCCCTGAATTTGCAAACGGGTTATCTCTCTTTGATGGAGACCAGCCATTTACCACCAGTTCACCAGGATCTGTAGCAGCAGGTGCAATGATGCCTCCGGGACACATACAGAAGGAAAACACACCACGGCCATCTACCTGCTCTACCAGGCTATAACTGGCTGGTGGCAGATGCTCTCCTCTCACAGCACAATGGTACTGTGCACTATCTATGAGTTCCTGCGGATGTTCTACACGCACACCGAGTGCAAATGGCTTGGCACTGATGATAATTTTTTTATCATGTAATAAACGGAAAATGTCGCGGGCAGAATGACCTGTGGCCAGTATTACCTGTGAAGCATCGAAAGTAGCACCGGTAGCGGTCTTCACGCCCCTGATATGATTATCTTTAATAATAAAATCAGTCACTTTCTGATCAAAGTGTACTTCACCACCGCTATTAATAATTTGCTCCCGCATGGCAACAATTATATGTGGTAATTTGTTGGTACCTATATGAGGGTGCGCTTCGTATAAAATTTTTTCTGTAGCACCGAAATGAACAAAGATGCTCAGTATACGATTGATATCACCTCTCTTGTTGGAACGAGTATAGAGTTTGCCGTCAGAATAAGTACCAGCGCCACCTTCGCCAAAGCAGTAGTTGGAATCAGGGTTCACCACGCCTGTCTTATTCAGGGCTGCGAGGTCACGTCTTCTTGACCTGACATCTTTACCTCTTTCCAGTACAATAGGTTTAATACCCGCTTCAATCAGGTGAAGTGCGGCAAAGAGTCCGGCTGGTCCTGCACCGATCACGATAGCAACAGGCGCGTCTGGTGCTAATGTAGCATATATTGGTATGAATTTCTCCCGTTCATGAAATGGTTCATTCACAAATACCTTGAGTGTAAGCATGAAGTACACCTGTTTAGAACGGGCGTCTATAGAGCGTTTCAGTACATGAAAACCTGTGATAGCTGTTGGGGAAACACTGAGTGCGGCAGCGGCTGCTTTGGTGATAGCAGTTTCGTTATCTGCCTGAGACGGCAATAACTTCAAAGATACTTGTTCAATCATGATCGTCAGGTTAGGTAATTATCCTAAAACTTTTTTTATTACTCCCTGAAATCCGGGATATTTTTTTACTGAAAAGTAACGGGCACCTGCTCACACAGGTACCCGTTTCAGTATTTTTTGTTAATGAGTTGTTATTGTCAGACTAGAAAGGCAGGTCATCTGCTGCTGCTCCACCTGGAGAAGAGATCTCCTGGGAAGTGTTGTAGTTAGGCATAGCATCCTGACCTGGAGCGCCTGCTACTACTGATTCCATGCGCCATGCATCCAGATTGGTGATGTAATTGACACGACCATCTTTTTCCCAACGTGTACCTCTGATATTGAAGTAAACTTTTACGGTTTCTCCTTCATTGAAGCGGTCTACGATAGCTGTTCTGTCCTGTACCGCCTGGAACTTGATGTAGTTGTTTATAACGCGGCCGTTGATATCGTCGGACTTTTCAATAACGAACTCCCGTGTCTTAAAGGTTTCGCTACGTTGCATCGTATTATATTTAACGATCAGTTTTCCGGTTATTTCAAAACTCATATAATTAAATTTAACTTTTTTTCAAGAGGTCAAAGATAGGTTTTTTAGCTTCAATCACACGCAATAAAATTTAGTCCGGGACAGTTTACCTATATAGGCTGACTGCTAGCTATTTATAGATAAGATTTCATCAGTCGCAGACATTCGCGCTCATTTGCGCGGATAATAAGGAATTTGCATGGTATTTGATAAACTTAACCACATTTTTTTAATTACAATTACTAACATAGTTTTGCACGCCCGTACGGAATTATTAACATCGGGCTGACCATAAAAGATGGCATCATACCCGACATTGATTCTCTGTACAATATTATTTTATCACTCGCTAACACATATCTATGACAAACATGTTAATGTCAACTGGAATATCCTGGATATCAAATAAGTGTGGTATTACTTATAGGGGCGTTTTTACGTCGGGAAACCGTGCGTGATAACAGAAAAAAACATAACAAAAACAAGGTAACGATACTGGTGTCGGGAGATAGAAAACAAGGGTAGAAAAATTTTTTTTTTCAACATTTTGTACAGATATTCGTTGCCCTGTCTGAAAATTTTTCAACTCCCCACGTTGGAGAATTTATAATTCGAGAAACAATCCTTAATTCAAACAACATTAATTTTCAATAGCTCA